>CAMMXR010000001.1 GCA_946500965.1 uncultured Candidatus Saccharibacteria bacterium
ACTTGGCAAGCATTTTATTTATGCTACAATAGAAGCAAGCATAAGGAGGATTATGAAAAAACCATTCATAGCACTAGCAACTTTAACCCTCGGGCTGACCTTCGGTGCGCTCATGACCTTGCCGGTCGCCGCTCTTGATGGCACCGCCCGCGACACCAGCACCGACGACGGCGTTATGCCCATCAGCGAAACCGACGACACCACGAACGAAGTCACCGACACCACTGAAGTCGTTGATGAAACCACTGTCACCACCGACGAAACTACCACCGACCTGGAAAATCTAGAAGAGGCCGGCACTTCTGGCGAAGCCGAAGTTGTCTGCACCGAAGAAGGCGATGAGGACTGCGCCGCCGAAGTAGAGACCACCGAAGAAGAACCCGCTGAGGACTGCGAGCTGGACGAAGACGGCAACTGCGTTGAAGCCGAACCCGAAACCTGGCCGATGATTCTCTCCTTCGCTGCCATTGGTGTCACCGTGATTATTACCATTATCCTCGCCATCGCCGGCCGCGGCAAAAAATGATCTCCCGGCCGCTCTCTAACCGGCCGCTAGCTCAGGATGGGCAGTCACGATGATTGCCCATCTTGTTGGTCAAGTGACCGAAAAGTTTGATAACCATCTCATCATTGACGTCCACGACGTCGGCTACGAGCTCTTCGTCCCTACTCCCGAAGCCGAACAGGCTGAGCTTGGTACCACCCAAAAGTTCTATACCTATCACTCCGTGCGCGAGAACGGGGAAGATCTCTACGGTTTCTCCAGCCTCGCCGCCAAGAAACTCTTTGAACTACTGCTCTCCGTCAACGGCATCGGACCCAAAGCCGCCCTCGCCATCTTGAGTCTGGGCGCACCCGCCGATGTCCGCAACGCCATCGCCCTCGCCGATACGGCTTATGTTTCCAAGGCCGCCGGCGTCGGCAAGAAATCCGCCGAGCGCATCATTGTTGACCTCCGCGACAAAGTCGGCGCCCCCGACCATTACGGCACCCACGCGTCCGCCGCCAGCACCCCCACCTTTGCCGCCTCCGACGAAGCCCTAGACGCCCTTATCGCCCTCGGCTTCCCGCTCAAAGAAGCCTCCGCCGCCCTCGCCGGCGTTGACCCCAGCCTCCCCACCGCCGAACGCGTCCGCCTCGCCCTCAAGCAACCCTAGCTCAGCCACCCCATCGGCACATGTCACTGATACACTTCTCCCACCCCAATCACCCCGCCGCCGATTTCCGCATTTGCCCCCTTCTCAAACCGCAAAAAGTATGCTAAAATAATGGATAGTTTTTAATATAAAGGTTAAATTATGAGTTTTACAGATTTGCAATTCATTGGCGACCAGCAGAAAAAAGCTGCCGTGGTTGACGTCCGCTCCGGCGATACCGTTCGGGTTACCCAAAAAATTAAAGAAGGCGACAAGTTTCGTTCTCAGGTCTTTGAAGGCGTTGTGATTCGCACCGACCGCAAGAACTCCCACACTGCCCGCATCACCGTCCGCAAAATCGCCTCTGGCGTCGGCGTGGAGAAATCCTTCCTGATTCATAACCCCCTGGTAGAAAAGATTGAGATCGTCCACCGCGCCAACGTCCGCCGCAAGAATCTCTCCTTCCTCCGCGAGCGCTCCGGTAAATCCGCCCGCCTCGCCACCAAGGCCTTTGATCGCAACGCCGTCAACCATCCTGAAGCTGCCCTTGCTACTGAGACTACCGACGCCCCAGCCGCTGAGACCGCCGAGACTACCGCAGCCGCAGAGACTCCCGCCGAGACCCCGGCTCCCGCAGCGACCGACACCGCAACCTCTAACGCAGCCTAATCTTGGCGAGTTCAATCCTCGGTATTGATGAAGTTGGTCGCGGCCCCTGGGCCGGACCACTTGTCGTTGGCGCCGTCATTCTCGGCGCCACTTTTCTTGACCCCGAGAACCCTACTTTGCGCGACGCCTATCTTGCCCTGGACGATTCCAAGCGCCTCACGCCCGCCCGTCGCACCGCCCTCAGCGAAATTATTCTCACCCACGCTGCCGCCACCGGCCTCGGCTGGGTTACTGCCGCCGAACTTGACCGCTACGGCCTCTCCGCCAGCCTCAAACTCGCCACTCGCCGCGCCGTCAAGCCCATCCTCACCAGGAGAACGCATTTTGACGAAATTATCATTGACGGTACCGTCAATTTTCTCCAAACCACCCCACTCCGCGACTGCGTCACCACCTTAAAATGCGCCGACCACCTCGTTAAAGACGTTGCCGCCGCCTCCATCATCGCCAAAGTCGCCCGCGACCAGTATATGATCAATCTCTCCGCACGATATCCCGGCTATGGTTTTGAAAAACACGTCGGCTACGGCACTGCCCAGCACCGCGCCGCCCTCGCCGAGCTCGGCCCCTGCCCCGAACACCGGCTCAGCTTTCGCCCCCTCCAGGCTTTCGCCCCCAACCAACCCTCAAAAAGCCCTAAAAACACCACCAATGGGGCCCATAAAACTTTATGTAACTTTTACAACGTTTCCGGTTTCACATCTGGAAACCACCCTGCCGCCACCTGTTGTAATTCTTACAACACTACCATCAAAGGGCACGCCGCCGAATCCGCCGTCAAATCCTGCCTAGAAACCCAAAGCCACACCTTCATCGCTCAAAACTTCCGCACCACAGCCTACGAAATTGATCTCATCACCACCAAAGACCGCAAAATCTACTTCACCGAAGTCAAATACAGCCGCTCCCACTTCCGCGAAGGCAGCCCGCTGGTCCGCATCACCCCCGAAAAACAGCAAAGAATGTCCTTCGCCGCCACCGCCTTCCTTAAAACCCACCCGGAGTTCCAATCCTACGCACCCCAACTTGCCGTCGCCGCCGTCTCTGGCGACAACTTCCAGGTTGAAACCTGGTTCCCGCTTGACTAGCCTCTCAAAAATCCATCAACAACCCACGTCCACCCACACGCCAGTCCACTTTATTTAGACACATTAAACCGAAATTCCACCACATCCCCCTCCTGCATCACGTAAGTTTTCCCCTCCGTGCGCAGCTTGCCCGCCGCCTTCACCGCCTGCTCCGACCCCAGTGCCACCAAATCATCATATTTCATCACCTCCGCCGCAATAAACCCCCGCTGGAAATCCGTATGAATCACCCCCGCCGCTTCCGGCGCCGTCGCCCCCTGCTTAATCGTCCACGCCCGCACTTCTTTCTTACCCGCGGTCAAGAAACTTTGCAGTCCCAGCGTCTGATACGCCGCCCGAATCAGCTCCGCCAGCGCATCTTCCTCCACCCCATATTCGTGCAGAAACTCCTTCCGCTCCGCCGCCGTCATCCCCGCCATCTCCGCCTCCAGCTTCGCGTCCACAAATACCGCCTGACTCGGCGCCACCAGCTCACTCATCCGCTGCCTTAGCTCCGTATCTAGCAGTTCCTGCTCATCTACATTAAACAAATAAATCACCGGCTTCTCTGTCAGGTAGGGAATCACCATCCCCGGGTCCGCCGCACCAGCCGGCTGCTTTTTGCGCTTCGCCTCCGCCTTCTCGCGCGTCTCCAAATCCGCCAGCTCCAACTCCGTCTGAATCACCTCAATATCCCGCTTCGGGTCCACCGTCTGCGCCACGTGTGTCACGTCATCATCCCGAAACACCCGCACCACGTGACAAATAATCTGGCACTCCCGAATGTGTGCCAGAAACTTATTGCCCAGCCCCTCGCCCTGCGACGCACCTGCCACCAAACCCGCAATGTCCACGAACTCCACCGTCGCCGGCACCACCTTCTCCGTCTCATACATCTTCGCCAGCACCTCCAGCCGCTCATCCGGCACCGGCACAATCCCCACGTTCGGCTCAATCGTCGCGAACGGATAATTCGCCGCCAGCGCCCCCGCATTAGTCAGCGCATTAAACAGCGTTGATTTCCCCACATTCGGCAATCCCACAATTCCAATCTTCAAATTCATAGCCAAATTATACCACACTTCACCCCTAATTCCCAACCCCGCCGCCGAACCGTCCTCAAACCCACACCCCGCCTACCGACCCGCGCCTTGCCCTCACCCGCCACCCTATGCTAAAATAACCTTATGTTAGGTATCGCCCTCCTGGTTATCCTCGCTCTCTGGCTGGCTTTTTTGTATCCCATTATCCAGCGCCGCCCCGCCGAAGTCCCCAAAAGCGACCGCTACAACCTTCAGATGAAAAAACTCTGGAACGCTGCCCAAACTTCTATCCGCGAACACAAGCCTCTCCGCGCCGAGAAAGCCCTGCTCACCATTCTCAAGTTTGACGAGAAAAACGCCGCCGCCTACAACCGCCTTGGCATTCTCTATGCCAAGGAGCAGAAGTTTAATGAAGCCATTGAATGTTTTGAAATCGCCCAGTCCCTAGATAACAATCCTTCCTCTCTCCACAACGTCGGTCTGATTTATCTTGAAACCGGCGCCTACGAAAAAGCCGCCATGGCCTTTGAGCAAGCCATCAGCCTGGAAAACACTCTTCCCGCCCGCTACATCGCCCTCGCCAAAGCCCGCGAGAAACTCGGCCAGATCAAGGCCGCCGTTGATGCCCTGGAGCAAGCCTACGACCTAGACCATAGCCTCAGCACCCTCCGCCAAATCCTCGCCCTCCACGAAGCCGTCGGTGACTCCGCTGGCGTCGCTGACACTACTGCCCGCATTGAAGCCCAGCTCGCCGAAACCGCACTTAAAAAGGCCGCCACCACCCGCCGTTCTCGTACCAGCCGAATTGCCGCCCGCGCCAGCAAGTCCACCACCAAGCCAACCACATCCGCTGCCAAGTCCACCCGACCCACCGCCATCCGGACCACCATTAAGCCCGCTCGCACAGTCGCCACCGTCACCGCCAAAATCTCCCGCCTCGCTCCATCCACCACCGGCGCCGCTATTAAGCTCCCCCGCACCTCTCAAACCGGCACCACCGTCAAGCTCCCCCACGCCGCCAGCACCTTCAAAACCACCCCGCGCCAAATCAACATCAATAAATCATAAAAATGGAGCCGTGTGTCGGCTCTGCCCCGACGACCTGCCGCTTACAAGGCGGCTGCTCTACTAACTGAGCTAACACGGCACTACCTTCAGCATATCAGGTCTTGACAAAAAACACAAGGTTTGATAGAATAAAGGGGGGTAACCCCCGCACATCACAAGCTGGAGTAGTCTAGTGGCAATGACAAGAGACTGTAAATCTCTCGCGGTTTCGCTTCGTAGGTTCGAGTCCTACCTCCAGCACCATTCGCTTGACCCCCGCCGGTTCGCCGGCGGTTTTTCTAGCCATTTTTACACCGCCCACCTCAGTTCGGCGGCAATCTCGGCTTGACCATTTCGCCAATGCTTGGTAGCATAGAATTATGGAATCTCAACGGGAACGTCACGGTTGTCCTGCCGCTACACGTCATCATTTCGTGCGCCGTGCTCGCCTAATCTTAGTCGGCATCCTAACCCTGCTCACCGCCTTTCTGCCCGCCCCCGTCACCCGTGCCCTCAGCGACGCTACCTGGGACTTCTTCAGCGCCAACGGCATCTATTATTATGATCCCGAGGGTGGCAGCGCAGAGTGTACCACCCACACCAACGGCAGCAACATCACCATCATCGGCGACTCTATCACCGAAGGCTCCAAAGACGCCATCCTCGCCCTGCTGCCCGAAGCCGACATTCATTCCCAAGTCTCCAAACGCTTCGGCAGCGGCTCCGACGAGGCTATGAGTTCTAGCAACACCGACGCCAACCCTAGTGGCATCAGCATTGCCAAATACCTCATCGCCGAGAACCAGCTCCAGTCTACCGTAGTTTTTGCACTCGGCTCCAACAATATGCCCCTTACTCAAGCCCAAATTGACGACGCCCTAGCATTATTCGGCAACAATCGCCAGATCTTCTTCATCACCAACTACGATGCCAGCGGCAAAAACAGCTCTTATTACGACACCAATAATTCATTGTTCAACACCGCCGCCGAGAACAGCAACGTACACGTGATTGACTGGGCCGCCGCTGCCTCAGCGGACCCCGCCGCCTACCTCTCTAATGACGGTTTGCATCCTACCGCTGCCGGACAAGAACTATTCGCCGAGCTGATTAGTGACGCCGTGGGTGGCTCCACTAGCACCACCAGCGGCCTCAACGGCAATTATACTAACTACGCTGGCGACCAAGTTCTCACCGACAGCCAAATCACCTTGCTCCAATCCAACATCCCTATCTACGAACAAGCCATCCAAAACACCGGCGCCGGACAACACGGCATTAACTGGCAGTTCATGGCCACTTTGCACTACCAAGAGACCGGTCTTAACCGCTATAACCCCGACAACGGCCAGGGGGTCTACCAGATGTACACTTACGTCAACGAGACCGGCAATACCTTCCCGCCCGCCGACGAAATCAGCGAGGAAGAGTTCCTGCGCCAAAGCGAACTTGTCATCACCGAGGAGCTCATCCCGATGATCACCAGCAACGACCTCAACCTCTCCAACCCCGACGACATCAAACGCTTCTTCTTCTCTTTCAACGGTCGCGCCCAACAGTATATTGATAAGGCGCTCGCCATGGGCTTTAGCCAAGAAGAGGCCAACAATGGCGAAGGTTCACCCTATGTCATGAACAAATACGATGCCGCCCGCGACCCTGACAGCCCCGATATGGACCCTAACTGGCCTGGGCGCTTCGTTGCTGATGGCGTGTATGACCCCAGTTCAGTCGGCGCGAACTATGGTGCCTTCACCATCTATTCCGCCATCGGTGGCGCTGATGTCTGTATTAGCAGTGTCTCCAGCGGCGGTCTCACCCTGGAACAAGCCCAAGCCCTGATGGCTGATTACATCTACGACGTTAACTGTACCGACTACGATATTTACTGTACTCATAGCTCCGCCTATGGTCCCAAAGCCAACTGCGTCACCTTCGTCCAGTATTTCATTGACCGCTTCACTAGCGCCACCGGCATTGCCGCTACCGGTAATGGCGGCTGGGTCGTCAGCAACCTCACCGGCACCGACGTCAGCAGCCCCTTCGGTCTCTACGCCGCCAGTCTGGACTACAGTTCCAAAGGTTTCGTCTATGGCGGCTTCGTCCCCAAAGCCTTCGCCATCTTCAGTACCGGCCACGGCGTTAGCATGTGTGACGGCGTCAAATGCGGACACACCGGCGTCGTGTTAGGGATTAACGAAGCCGAGGACAAAATCTACATCGGCCAAGCCGGCTACGACACCCCCTTAGCTGGCTACTCTGACGTGATCGAATATAGTCTCAGCGACTACACCTCTGGCGAATACTGGTTCGCCTACACCGACAGCATCGTTGATCTTAACGCCATCTCAAGCGCCATAGGAGGGATCTAATGAATCCAAACACCACCTATCACCCCTACAAAAAAATCGTCCTCATCAGCATCGCCTTCGTCGGTGGCATCGTCCTGCTTTCACTCCTAATTATGCTGCTCCAGCGCATTTTCTACCGCAACCCCTTTGGCGAAGAGATTCGCATTGATAACTTCTCCAGCTACTTCTCCGACACCCCCACCGAACAACAAGAAATGATCTTCCACGGACTTTACAACGCGGTCGCCCGCAACACCGCTGATCCTGCCACCATCCCCAAATCCGGCGCCCTGATTCGCGCTGATACCGTCACCAGTGAATCTAACTCTGAAACCCAAGTTAACTACGGCACCTTCATCGTTGACCTCGCCACCCTTGAACAATCCTACCGCGTCCAATTTGAATGGTCGCCCGAAGCCGGCAACCCCAACCTTTCTGGATATGCCGTCCTCGTCACCTGTCCAGCCGCCGAGTTCGTAATCTACCCCGACTTCGTCTGCACCGATGAACTGACCGAGGAAAACGAACGGATTGAGGAAATCAATACCGAATACCCCATCATGAAAGACCTCCCCATCAAGATTGACTACTTTGCCGGCGGCTATGGCAAACAAACCCGCTACGACATTGAGGGCGATCTGAACACCTACGAAAACGGCGAAAACACCTTCAAAATCATCATCACCGATTACTCCGGCGGCAACTACGAAGCCGCGCTTACGCGGATTCGCGATCTCGGCTACAACCCCGACGACTACACCATTGAATATACCGACCTCAGTCAGGCCATGTCCTGGGGCTACGCCAACTAGTACAGGCACCGGGTGAGCGAGCGGGGAACTAGCGCGCCAAGATATTCTTCAGCAGCATCGTCCGCCGTCCCGCTTATCGTTGCTCCAAACCCCTGCGCATAGTATAATCGCTCCGTTAGCCTAGCTCAGTCTAGGCTATGCTCTTTTTGATGATTGGTGGCGGTCTTTCTTTGGCCTGAAGCTTAGCCCTAAACATTCTCACTTGGAGGGAGGTGATTATGAATGGTATTTGGATTCTTTGGCTCTGGCGACTACAAAGACCTCAAACCCGCTGGCACCACCGTCGCCTGTCCCGTCTGCGGCGCACCTTGCGACAGCTGGACTGAAGCTCAGGCGCACTGCCAGCACTCCTGGAACAGCCAGACCTGTTCCCATTGCGGTGGCTCTGGTCGCGTCTATGGCGAACGCTGCCCGACCTGCCATGGCACCGGCCGCGTCTCTTACTGAACCGCTCTGACAAACACCAACCCCACCCCGCCATCACTCATCACCCCAGCGGTGCCTTCGGGCACCGCTTTCCTAGTTTACAAACCCCTTCTTTCGTGCTACAATACTTCCATTATGGCAAAAAAGAATAACACTAAGCGTAAGCTCATCGGCCTGGTCTCTGAAGAATCTGGTATTCGTGCGTATTACACCAAGAAAAATACCATGAACACCCCCGACAAACTCAGCCTGCGCAAATACGATCCAATTCTGCGCAAGCACGTCGTCTTCACTGAGACGAAGAAAAACCTCGGCCGCAACGAAGTCAAGGAAAAGAAGCGCTAAACCGCTCCTTCTTCCCATTTTTTGCAAATGAGCCTTTTTATAAAAGGCTCATTTTAATATTAGAACGTTTACAGTTTGGCGTCTTCGTTAACAAAGTGAGGTCAAGACGCATTAATATATCGGGGCTTTGCTATTGGCATTACTTCCATTATAATAACCTTAAATGAAATCCACTGCGTCACCTCAAGCCGCCAACCACCGCGGTTTTCTGCGCCTGCGTGACGCCCTCCGCCTCGCCTTCGTCAATCTCGCCGGCAACCGCCGCCGCACCTCGCTCATCATCATGACCGTCGTCGTCCTCTTCGCCCCGATGCTCAGCCTTGCCTTCCTCGCCCAGGGCATCCGTAACTCGATCCTAGATGCCTCCGCCCTCCAAACTGGCGGCGCCGTTTACATCCAAACTGGCTTTCTCGCAGATATTTACTATGGCGCTGAAGAGCGCGTCATTACGCCCGCACCCGAGAACGCCGACGAAATCCTGCGCGAGCGCATCGCTGCCCACCACGGCGAAATCGTTGGTACTATCACCGCCGCCCGCCGCAGCCTAGGCTGGGACTATGACCTCATCAGCGCTTCCGCCGTAGAAGCCTTCCAGGGCGACACTGCACCGTCCACCAATCTCACCGCCACCGCGACCACCACAGACATCGCCCCAATCACCGACGCCCCCGCGAACACTCTCGCCTCACCCCTCCCCGCCATCACCAACTCCAACCTCCATTTAAGCGACCCCGCCCTCTCCATCCTCGCCACCTACCCCGGCACCAAAACTCTCTTCAGCCTACAGGGCGCCAGCGCCGCCCTTAGCTTCTTCACGGACGCCATCAGCGGTACCCCCAGCCAAACTTTCCTAGTTGATGACAACTCACCCGCCATCCAGTCCTACCGCGACCAAGCTCTCGCCGACTGGCGCGCCCGCTGCCAACAAACCTACCAATCCACCTGCGACTACCGCCCTAGCCTCCCCGAACTCTACGTCGTACGCTTCGCAAACCCCCGCGATGCCGCCGCCTACCAAACCACCGCCGGCCTTGACTCGCTCCACTACGGCTACGATACCGACGCCGATTACCAATACCTCATCGCCGACCTCTTCAACAATACTCTCAGCGCTGCCGGCGCTACCACCTCCGCCCAGTTCATCATCTACGTCGTCATGGGCGCCTTTCTCATCCTTGCCCTCATCCTCATCGTCACCACCTTGAGCCACGCTGCCGACGAAGACGCCGCTACTATCGCCCTCTATCGCTCGCTCGGCGCTTCTACCCGCGCCGTCCACCTCATCTACTTCCTCTACCTCTTGCTGCTCTGCCTGTTCGCCGCACTCATCAGCTTCCTGATTGCGCTGCTGTTCGCTAGCCTCATCGCCCTGATTGTCGCTGCACCCTTTGCCGCCTCACTCCAGACTTTTTACCAGCTCAGCGCCCCGCCCGCCGTCTCCTGTCTCGGTCTGGACGGCTTCGCTCTGCTCTTGCTTGCCGCTATTCTCCTGGTCGCGCCCCTCGCCCTTCTACTCACTTTCCACCAATTCTCCGCCAAACATCTGTCCCGCAAACTTAAAAACGAGGTCACATAACATAATGCGTTTCTACGATTGCCTGCGTCTCGCCGCCGCGACCATCACCCGCCAAAAAGGTCGCACCATCAAAACTCTTATCATCTGCGGTCTACTCCCCGCGATTATTTCCGGCGCCAGTTTTCTTACCTACGGCGTCTTCCAAGTCAGCAACCGCGCCATTAACGCCGCCACCGCCGGCCGTATTATCGTCACCGCCGAACCTGACGCCGACTACGGCGCTGACGCCAACCAGGCAGAACTGACCACCCTCATCCAGCATTACGGCGGCAACCTGATTGAGGACGTCGCGCTCGCCCCCACCACTGACGGCACCTACCCAATCCTCCCCGCCGCACTCTTCTCGCCCGACATTCAAGCCCTCGCCGACCAAGTCCCAGCCGACAGTATTCCAATCGTGCTGCCCGTGAGTACCGCCATCACTTGGCTGCAAACCGCCGAGACCTCCGCCGACCCTGCCGCCACCAGCTTACCCCTTCTTAACAGCACTACCGACGCCAGCCTCGCCCACTCCGCCCTCGGTCAAACCATCACCAGCCCCAGCGGTCAGAACTATTTTCTTGCCGGTCTGATCGCCAGCTCAGTTGGCATCAACAATATCACTTTTGCCGACCCCATTATGAGCTATTACGCCCAAGAACTCATCACGCCCCGCACCGCCACGCCGGTCCTGCTCCGCACCGCTGGGTCCGCCGCCAACCTCCCCACCGAAGCCTCCACTGCCCTCTGGGCCTACTTTACCAGCGCCACCGACGCCTACCGCTTCTTCGCCGATCCCGCCGTGAATTGCGACCAATTTGACCGTCAGGAACAAATCTGTCCCGACACTTTCCGCTACGCCGCCACCGCACCCCTCGGCTTTGAACTCAGCTTCCGCTGGTCCTACCAAAACCTCTTCTCCTTCCATACCGGCCTCGCCCTCGTCCTCGGCGTCTTCGCCCTCACCATTGCCTTCATCACCCAGCTGCGCCTGCTCGGACATAATCCTCGCAGTATCGCCCTCTATTACTCCCTTGGTGCCTCCACTAGGCAAGTCCGCCTCATCCATCTCACCCATCTCATCTTACTTGACCTGCTCGCTGGCCTCTCTGCCATCCTGATCGGCTTTCTACTCGCCCTCATCCTCAATCTCATCAACCTCGGCAACCTCACCGAACTCTATACCACACTCTATGGCTTACCCACCTCCACCGTTTTTCTGATCGGCTGGAGCTGGTCGCAACTATTACTGCTAATCTTCCTCCTCCCCACCGCACCTCTTTGTATCCTCTGTGCCCGTCGCGCGCTCACCAATAAACAACTTTAACTAATGTCACTAAAACCTACCGGGCAGGGACCTAACCGCCAAATCAGCCCCACCTCTCCCCAAACTCGCCCACATCTGCTATAATATATATTATAGGGGCGTAGTACAACGGTTAGTATAGCGGTCTCCAAAACCGTAGATATGGGTTCAATTCCTGTCGCCCCTGCCAAATAGAACTTCGTTTTTTGAGGAAGAGCCCCCCGAGGGGCTCTTTCAGGGTATAAGTGAGATTTTCACCGTCAAAATAGAGGTTCGATAGTAGCATACTTAGAATTTGGCGTTTCTCGTTCGAGTTCGCAACCTTAAAGATGTCAGCAGCCATTGCAAACGCATCTGCCATCGTAATAAATGAATCGGCATCTTTACTCACGATCTGGCTATCGACAGTCTGTTCGGTATGAGTAGTTATTTTTACAGCACCATTATTAGTTGACGTAGTAATAATACGGTCAACCGTGCTAGGCAAAGATAACGATCTGCCATCCTCCACGAGACGGCTTGCTGTGTCGGTATTAACAGTGACAGATGCCGTTTCAGAACGATAACTCCTAATTGGCTCAACTTTGTAGTCGTCATATAGTGCAACTTCCAATTCGGCGTAGTTTGATTCGTAACTGATTCTGAGCACTGGACGTTCGCACTGCTTTATACGCTCAGTTTCAGCCTCGACAATTTGTCTAGCCTTATGTAAAGTCTCGATTTGGGCTTTTTCGTTGATTTTTAGTTGTCGCAGAGCAGCGATCAATGTGTCAGTTTGGTAGGAAGGGTTCGCAATCTGGTCAACATCAAGTTGGACCGTAACAGTCGCTATCCATCGTGGCAACGAGCGAACATCAAGAGAAGCACTAACGTGACGTTCCGTAGTGACTGCATCTTTTGACTTCTTCGTTACTTTTTCGATCATTGCTACAACTTCCCAAAACAGAAAGTAGCCCCTACTTCAGGGCTACCTCACTCATATTAAAATTATACATAAGTTTACAGCACTTGCCAACTTATTGTGGTTACAAGCCAAAATCAGCATCGTTCATAATTGCCTTTGGCATCTTCGGATGATACTCATCACGATCTACCACGTAATTCGCTATTAACAACTTATCGTCTAGATCATCATACAAGATAGTTGCCATACAATCCTCTCCCTCTATATCCTGTAAGATTTTTCTTAGCGTATATTGCCCTCCCCTGAGCATACGAATAGCATATGTAGGAACTCCCATCATCGACAGCATTTTAGGGGCAGTTTCATCTATACCGTTGATTAGCATCGGTGGTAAACTTATCTTGAATTTCATCATCTCATCAAGCCTATCCTCCGTAGGCATTATACTATTGTAGCAAATGACTGAGTTTAAATTCTTGCCAAGGAGTTGATATACAAGATCTTCAACGGCTAATGGCTCAGCAGCCCCATAAGCCTCCACCAAATTGTCGCTCGTTGGGTCTTTCACGAGAAAATGCCGCAGTTCGCTCTCTATTGTTTTAATTTTTTCTTTACATTGCCAAGCGAAGTTAAGGCTCTCCACATAGCCATCCACGAGTTTATCCAATTTATCGTGTCCACAACCATAACTCAAACAAGCATCTGTGTTAATTTCACCGATAATGAAGGCTACTATCCAAGCAATCGCACTATCATAGTCGTAACTACCGTCATCAAATGATTTCGTTAACGTATCTACAGCCATATGATAGTTACACAAGTGCAACAGTGTTGACGTGAGATATGGAGTTCCCGTAAGAATTAAAAAGTCCATAATCGAATTGTGTAGCCTATCGTCGTAAACTCCACTAAATATTCTGTTCCCCAATTCAGATGCTATATTGTAAATCTTACGATAGCTATCATCATCCACCACATAATAATCACGCACTTCCTCTACTGTAGTTGGTTCGCCTTTCTTGGACATTTCTTTGGCGATCGCCTCATTTACAGCCTTGGTAGCCGATATCATTTTCTCGTAGCGTTCCTTCATATTTTCTTCCATACCACCATTATACCATTTCGTAGGCTGATTCAGACTATAGGCAAGTCAAACGGCATATTCCCAGGTGACTGATAGTTTACCGATGGTCGGTTCAGCCTCCTAGCGTAGCCTCGGTAGACGCTACGGACAAGTTGCTCGGCATACTTCCATTGTAGGTCGGTTGCCTCCACTACTGCTTTATGGAAATCAGGGCATTTGTCGCACCAACGGTAGAAGGTGCCGGTGGAGGTTCTTGCTCCTCGGCACGCATCAGACACAGTGTAGCCGTCACGAATCAAGACTAGGATTCGCTCCGTGACTTCTGGAGTGAACTTCGATTTTCTACTCATATTTTCATCTTATCACGGCTTTATAGTCTCGTATTTTCGCCTTCATAATACCAAAAAAATCGGTGGAGATTGTTTGACGGTTCAGAATCTTTGATTCTGTCAGATTTGCCGTAATTGAGATTCTAGAATCACCAACATTTGATTTTGCTACCTTCAGACAAGTAGACAGAGGTCAGGGGCGTGATTTTATTGTGTTTTACCGTGCCAACATTGCTCCTGGATTACCACCAAACCTCACAGGTAAACCTTCATACATCACTATTTCGCTCTGCTGATTTTGCCCTCCAAAGCCATTTATTTGCCTTCTGAGAGCCTTTTCTTTGCTTTGTGGGTGTTTTATCAGGTTTTCTCTCGTAAACCCCGAATCCAGCCCTTTTGATAGCCTTCCTGCCATACCAGGATTGCTCCTCTGTGGCTTTTTAAACTCAGCATCAAAGTCTGGATGTCGCCTTCGCCAGCGACTGAGGGTCATATCAGCCACCCCAGACATTACACAAGCAATCTTCACCGTGAATCCACTACGGACGGCATCGAGGAATCGTTTGGTCGTATCTGGGGTGTATTTAGTGGGCTTACTCACAATTAGATCCTTGCCACCCTCTTCATAATCAAAGCATTTTTTAATGCGAACTCGAAATCTGGAGACTGACCAGCATCGCCCAAATTAATTACCTTGATGTCACTACTCGTAATTGCTAACTTATCTAAAGCCTCAATGGATTGCTGAGAAACCTTTATCATCCATATCCAGCCCCCAGGCATAAAAGTTCTGTAATAGTTTGCTATACAAGGTCCGAGTCGCAATCGACAAGGTATTTCGGTCATTTCATCAAGAATAGTATTCTCGCTGGAATACCTAGCAAGCGTAATAGCGTATTCTCCAAAATCATCCACTCGCCCTTCTCTCAAAATTTCAAGAATTCGATCGGTATGTTTTTGCCCGAGGTTAACACCAGAGTAAATCGGATGACTAGTCAGCGAGCAACGAAGAATATCAGCCAAAAATGCCAGAGCAATATGTTCGCTATTATATCCATAACCAACTATAGCACTTTGCTCATCTCGTGGTTGATGAGGGCGACTACCTTCAGAGGTTAGCATTGTCTTTCGCTCATCCTCCCATCGACCAAGTTTTTTGTCACATTGATCGCACAGCAACTTAGTCTCCCACGCCTGCTTATTGGCATCACCGACAGTGCCATCATCAAGCACCACAAGCCTATTGCCACCCCAATACGAGGACTTAGTCAGAAGATGGGATCTAACTCTATTATCTTTAGTAATTTCGTTGCCACAGATATGGCAATAACTTCTTGTTACCATATAAAGAACTCCTCATGGCTATTAGTTGGTAATATTCTTGAGTTACACCCCCCTATTATAACAATTCTTTACCCTAGTGCAGGTAATTCTCACGCTTATCTCGATCAGGAGGTGTATATTGAGGTGGGGGTATTAGTTTTGGGTTCGAAAATCCACAAAAATCACAAAATGATCAAAAATCGGGCAAAATTTAGCAAAATCTACGCATAGTAAGCAATCCCGTGCCTTTCCAATACCGACTTCGCACACTCGACATTAAACCCTCCAAGTGTTACCATATACTTAGTGGGGTTGATGATTAAGTCCTTGAAGCCCTGCCACGATTTTTGACACCTTTGATGCCGTCTCACCCCGACCGCCCGACCCCCTACCATTTCGCTCTCGCTTATGCTAAAATAATCCTTAATAATGTCGTCCAAGAACCCCAAAACCCTGATGCCGCTCCCCCATCCTTGGCCCGTCGTCTGGGGTTGTTTTTATGTCGCCATCCTTACCCTCGGGCTGCTCGCCCCCAACGGCTCCAGCATCACCTTCATCAAACTCACCGGCATCTTCCTCTGCGCCCTCTACGCTTTCTGGATGTTCCCGAGGGACCACCTACTCCAGCTCGCCCTGCTCGTCACCTCCGTCGCCGACCTCATCCTCGCCATTGACAACACTCTCGTAATCGGCGTCGTCGTTTTCCTTATCGCCCAGCTCATTCACCTCGCCCGCCTAGACTGGCCGCATTTCCGCCTCCCCATTCTCATCTATTCTCTCGTCGCCGCCACCGTCATCATCCTTGATATGATTCTAGATTTTGCGCCCTTGATGTATGTGGTCTGCTGTTTTTATGTCACCGCCCTCATCACCAACATCATCGTTTCCTGGCGCTGGTACCGCCAAGATCGCAACAACCTGCTCGCTTTCCTCGCCGTCACCGGCTTCACCCTTTTTCTAGCCTGCGACATCTGCACCGGCGTCTCCTACCTCTCTCGCACCGCTGTTCTCCCCGCCGTCCTTTTCGCACCCGCCAACTTTTTCGCCTGGGCTTTTTACTATCCTTCCCAAATCTTTATCTCAAACAGCTCAAAGTGTGCTAAAATACTTACCAAAGGAAGGTAATTGTGCTACAATGGAGGTAGTTTATGGAAGGTAAGAAGAAACACAGCAGCAACAATCCCCGCGCCATCCTCGTTTTCGGCGCCCCCTGCAGTGGTAAATCCACATTCGCCAAACAATTCGCAAATCAGTTTAACGCCACGTTCTATGACCTTGACGCCCTGAAACGTGAACACAGCCTCTCTCGCGCCCTGGTCTTACTGCTCGTCAGCCAAATCGCCAAAACCGGTGCCACCCTCGTCCTGGAAGGCGGCAATGCCACCGAACGCGACCGCCGCGAGCTGAACGAAATCCTACGCGCCGCCGGCTATGCTCCTGCCCTCGTCTGGCTCCAGACCGACGTCGCCACCATCAAATCCCGCCTCAAAGTCCGCCTCAAGTCCGTAGAAGAAGCCAAAACCGTTTACGAGTCCCGCATCAAAACCCTGGAAGCCCCCTCGGAGCTTGAAAATCCCATTGTCCTCTCTGGCAAACACACCTATCCCACCCAGCTCAAACAAGTCTTGACCCAGCTTCAGACCCGTTAATCGCTCCATGATTCTCTCCGACTCAGAATTCGGTGATATTATTGTGCGCAAAAATCCGCTTTCCAGGAGCGTCCGTTTTTCCGTGGCGCCTTCCGGTCGTCTCCAGATGTCCGTTCCCCAACACACCAGTGATTTTCTCGTCAAGCGCTTCCTTAACACCAACCGCGCCCTCATCCGCGAAAAAATCCCCTTGAGCGACCCCACCACCCAGCGCGCCCGCGACGCCAAGAAAAAGCTCCTCGCCAAAAAAGCCCGCGCCTATCTCCCCTATCGTTTAGAATATTTCGCCACCCTCTACGGCTACCATTACGAACGCTGCCGCCTCTCCCACGCCGCCACCCGTTGGGGCAGTTGTTCCTCTACCGGCACCATCTCCCTCAACATCGGTCTCATGCAAGTCCCGCCTATCCTGCGTGACTATGTCATCCTCCACGAACTCGCCCACCTCCATCACCTCGACCATTCCGCCGCCTTCTGGGCCGAAGTCGGCGCCCACGACCCCCGCTACAAAGAACACCGCGCCAAGCTCAAAGCCTTCTCCCCCGGCGTCTAGCCGCCCCGTCCCTCCGCTCGTATGCGCCCATAACCCGCTCGCCGCGCCGCTCGCCCCATTCTGCCCGTTAAAACCCCTTGTTTTTCCCGCAAAACTGTGCTAAAATAAACCACGTATAGTTTATTAACCGGACTACGACCGTACTAGACGACAGGGTAAGCCGCGCGAGGCGGAACCGCCCATTAGTCTAGTTTCGTTCGTGCTCCACAAGGGAAAGGACAAGGATGCAAGTCATCATCGGCACCAAAATTGGTATGACCCAGATCATCGGCAGCGATGGTATCGTGACTCCGGTTACGATTTTGCATGCCGACCCCTCCACAGTGACTCAGATTAAAACCGTCGCTTCCGACGGCTATAACGCTGTGCAACTGGGGTACGGTCAGGGTAAGAATCTGAGCAAGTCGGTTTCCGGCCACGTCAAAGCGGCTGGAGTCACTCCGAAAGTCTTGCGTGAGTTTCGCACCAAGGAAACTCCCGAGCTCAAAATCGGAGACAAAATCAGCGTAGAAAACTTCAAACTCGGCGACAAGGTAACCGTCACCGGGATTTCTAAGGGTAAAGGCTTTGCCGGCACCGTCAAACGCTGGAACTTCAACGAGTCGCGCAACACGCACGGCTTCAAGGGCAACATTCGCCGGGTCGGTTCCATCGGCTCAATGTATCCCCAAAAAGTATTCAAAGGTAAGCGTATGCCCGGCCGCATGGGCCACGATCAGGTAACGGTGAAGAATCTCGTCGTTGCCTATATTGATACCGATCGTAACCTGATCGGCCTCAAGGGCGCCGTTCCTGGCCCCAAGAAAGGCATCGTCACAGTGGAGGGAGAAGCATAATATGGCTACACTAAATCCAGATATTTTCGCTCTCAAAGTTGAGAACCACGAGTTACTCAAGACCGCTTACGACGCTTATCTCGCCAACTCCCGCAGTTCCCACGCCAAAACTCTGAAGCGTGGCGAAGTTCGCGGCGGCGGCAAAAAACCCTGGAAGCAGAAGGGAACTGGTCGCGCCCGCTTTGGCTCCACCCGCAACCCAATCTGGCGCCACGGTGGTGTCGCCTTCGGTCGCACCGGCAACGAAAACTTCACCAAGAAGCTTTCCCGGAGCGCCAAGAAACTAGCGGTTCGCCAAGCCCTCAGCCTCAAGAACCAGGCCAAGGCCGTCTATACCACCAGCCTCTCTACTACCGGCAAGACTCGCGAAATCGCCCAGCAACTGCACGACCTCAAGCTTGATGGTCAGAACATCCTGCTCGTTGTTTCCGAGAAAGCCCCGGAGCTGCTCCGTGCTACCAATAACCTCGCTAACGTCAAGCTCGTCCGCGCCACCTATCTCAACGTCTTTGACATTCTGAATGCCGACGCCGTTGTGTTTAGCGAAACCGCACTTGACCAAGCCGCCAACTGGCTGCTAGATAAGGAGGAAGCCTAATGATTACCCCACGCGCTACTGAGAAGGCTTACAACGCCCAAACTCAGCACACTTATATCTTCTTTGTCCCGCGCGCCGCTTCCAAGCAGCAAATCGCGGCCGCCATTGCCGAGGCTTACAAAGTGACCGTCCTGGACGTTCGCACCGCTAACCGCAAGGGCAAAGCTACTCGCTTCTCACGCGGCAAGCACGCCTACCCTGGCATCACCTATCGCCAGGATCACAAAGTCGCCTACATCACTGTGAAGGAAGGCGACAAGATTCCGGTCTTTGAAGACACTAAAGCCGAAGCTGATAAATCAGAAAAGTCCGCTAAGACTACCAAAGCCGCCAAAGACCAGAAAGCCCAAAAACCTGCGGAAACCGCCAAAGCGGAGAAAAAGGTCGCCCGCAGCGCTAAGAAATCCGCTAAGGAGAATCAGTAATGAGTATTAAAGCTTATCGCCCCACTACTCCCGCCCAGCGCCAAAAGACCACCCAGGATTTTGATCAAATCACGACCAAGAAACCTCTCAAGTCTCTCACGCTGAGCAAAAAACAATTCGCCGGCAAGAACAACCAGGGTCGCATTACGGTGCGTCATCGCGGTGGCGGCGTCAAACGCCACTATCGCCTCCTGACCTACAGCCTGCCCCAGGACAGCCAGTTCACCGTGCGTGAAATTGAATACGATCCCAACCGCAGCGCCCGGATCGCTCGCGTCCAAGATCAGAACGGCACCTACTACTACGTCCTCGCCGACGCCAATATGCGCCAAGGCAGCAGCTTCGCCACCGGCAAAGATGCTCCGGTTGAAACTTCCAACCGCCTGCCACTGGAGCAAATCCCGGTTGGTACCTTCATTTACGCTATTGAGCTCACGCCTGGCCGCGGCGCCCAAATGGTCCGCTCTGCCGGCACCAGCGCCCAGCTCATGGCTAAGGAAAACGGCTACGCCACGCTGAAGATGCCGTCTGGCGAGATGCGCAAGGTCCTGATCAACTGTGAAGCTTCCATCGGCACCGTCGGCAACGAACAGCACCAGAACATTAAGATTGGTGCCGCTGGCCGCCGCCGCCGCAAGGGCATCCGTCCGACCGTTCGCGGCGTCGTGATGAACGCAACTGATCACCCCCACGGTGGTGGTGACGGTGGTCGTCACGGTACCGGTAAAGCTCCCCGCACTCCGTGGGGTCAGCTCACCCTTGGTTATCGTACCCGTCATAATAAGAAAACTAATAAGATGATCGTGCGCAGTCGCCACGAAGGAAAGAGGAAATAATGTCTCGGAGTCTGAAGAAAGGTCCATTTGTGGACTACAAACTCGCGAAGAAAGTTGCTGCTCTCTCCGCCGAGGATCGCACCGTGATCAAGACCTGGGCGCGCCAGTCTGCCATTTCCCCTGAAATGGTCGGCCGCACCATTGCCGTCCATAACGGCAAGACTCACGTCCCTGTCTTTATCAGCGAAAATATGGTCGGCCACAAACTCGGTGAGTTTGCTCCAACCCGCAAATTTAAGCGCCACGGTGGCAAGAAAGCCGCTGAGGCTGTGAAAGGAGCTAACTAATGAGTCAGCCAATTTTCGCCTACGCCGTTGAGAAGGGCATTGACAGTCAGCCCCGCAAGGTCAACATCGTGGCCAGCCTGGTGCGCGACCGCTATGTCGCCGACGCCGTGGTGATTCTGGAAAACACCCCGCGCCGCGCCGCCAAAGCTGTGCGCAAGGCCATTGAATCTGCCGCCGCCAACCTGATCAACAATTCCGGCGTCAGCATTGACCCCAAAACCATTCGCATTTCCCGCATTTCTGTTACCGCCGGCACGCGTATGCGCCGCTACGTTCCGGCTTCCCGCGGTCGTGCCTTGCCTTTTGAAAAAATCTCCAGCAACATCTTCGTAGAAGTCGCTGGCGAAGAGAAAGTCAAGAAAACCAAACCAACTCAATCAGCCGACAAAGCTGATGGAAAGGAGAAATAATGGGTCAGAAAGTCAACCCAGTATCTTATCGTCTCCAGATCAGCAAGGATTGGTCGTCCAAGTGGTTCACCCGCAAGGCTGACTTCCGCCACTGGCTGGTAGAAGATTCCAAGATCCGTGATTGCATTGAGCAGCGCTACAGCAGCCGTCCGACCATCGCTCGCATCGGCATTGAACGCAGCGCCAACCTCACCACCATCACCATCTTGACCGCCAAAGCCGGTGCCGTCATCGGCAAACAGGGCGCTGGCATCAACGAGCTCAAGAAAGAGCTGGAAAAATTCGTCAGCGGTCCCATCCGCATCAACGTAGAAGAAGTTAAGAAACCCGAGCTTTCCGCCAAACTGGTCGCCGAGAACATCGGCTTCCAACTCGGCAAGCGCATGAACTTCCGCCGCGCCGTCAAAATGGCCTGCCAGTCCACTATGAACGCGGGCGCCAAAGGTATCCGCGTGGAAGTTTCCGGCCGCTTGAACGGCGCCGAAATGTCCCGCCGCGAGAAATTCATTGAAGGTTCCGTCCCTCTGCACACCCTGCGCGCGGACGTGGACTTCTATGTCTGCCACGCCAAGACCGTGGCTGGCATCGTGGGAGTAAAGGTCTGGATCTATAAGGGGGAGAAATAATATGGCTATTCTAACACCACGCCGTGAGGCACACCGCAAAGTCCGCAAGGGCAAGAACAACGGCACCGCATCGCGCTGCAACTACGTTGCGTTCGGCGATTGGGGTCTGATGTCACTTGACAACGAACGCGTCACCAGCCGCCAAATTGAGGCTGCCCGTCAAGCTATCACCCGCTTCGTCAAGCGTGGCGGCAAGATCTGGATTCGCATTTTCCCGCACACTCCCGTCACCAAGAAACCCTTGGACGTCAAAATGGGTAGCGGCAAAGGCGAACCGCAGTTCTACGTTGCCAAAGTCAAACCTGGCACCGTGATGTTTGAAATCAGTGACGTCACCGAAGAACAGGCCAAAGAAGCTTTCCGCCTTGCTGGCCACAAGCTGCCGGTGCGCACCAAAATCATTAAGAGAGAGGAGTTCTAAGATGGCTACCACTTTGCAAGGTATTGTCACTTCGGCCCAGCGCGATAAGACCATCACGGTCTCCATTGCGAGCCGCGAAACTCATCCGCTTTACCGCAAGCAATATACCAAAACCCGCAAATACACTGCTCACGACGAGCAAAACCAAGCTGGCGTGGGCGACAAAGTTGAAATCGTCGCCTGCCGTCCTCTCTCCAAGACCAAAGCCTACAAACTCGTCCGGGTGCTGGAGAAGTCTCACGGCACCGTGGAGCTGAAGGACGAAGTCTTGGGTGAGACCAAGGACCACGCCGAAGGGGAGGAAGAGTAAATGATTCAACAGGAAACTAGATTAAAAGTCGCCGACAACAGCGGCGCCAAAGAACTTGGAGTAATCCGTGTCCTCGGTGGGACGCGCGCACGCTATGCCCGCGTTGGTGACATCGTCACCTGCAGCGTCAAAGACGCCAGCCCCACCGGCAACATCAAGAAGAAAGCCGTGGTGAAGGCCGTAATCGTCCGCACCCGCCAGCAAATCCGCCGTCCCGATGGCAGCACTATTCGCTTTGACGACAATGCCGCTGTGCTCGTGAACGACGACAAAACCCCCAAAGGTACTCGTGTTTTCGGACCCGTCCCCCGCGAACTGCGTGACCTCGGTTTCAACAAAATCATCAGCTTAGCTCCGGAGGTCCTCTAATGGCACAGACTCTAAAAACCGGTGACACCGTAAAAGTCATCGCCGGCGACCACAAAGGCACCGTCGCGAAAATCGTCAAGGTTGACCGCACCGCTCACAAAGCTATGTTGGAGAACCTCAACCTGCGCGAACGGCATCTCCGCGCCACCCAGTATAACCCCAAGGGCGGCAAGAAGACCATTCACGTCGGGATTGATTTGTCAAACCTAAAGAAGGAGGACAAATAATGGCCGCTCCTAGACTGAAACAGCTTTACCAAGCTAAAATCGCCAAGCAGCTCCAGGAAGAGCTCGGCCTGGCCAATATCAACCAAGTCCCGAAGCTGGAAAAGGTCGTGATTTCTAGCGGCGTCGGCAAAAAACGTGAGGACAAGAAATTCACCGAGACCGTCGGACTCACTCTGACCAAAATTACTGGTCAAGTCCCCACCGCCCGCCTGCCCAAGAAATCCATTGCCACCTTCAAAATCCGCAAAGGCATGGGTGCCCCGGTTGGCTATCTCGCCACCCTGCGCAACGACAAGATGTATGAGTTCGTTGACCGTCTGATCAACGTCACTCTGCCTCACGTTCGCGACTTCCACGGCGTCTCCCGCAACGCCTTTGACGCCCAGGGCAACTACAACCTCGGCCTCAAAGAACAAACCGTTTTCCCCGAAATTACCTTTGAAGATGCCGCGGTGTTGCACGGTCTAGAAATCACTTTCATCATTAAAAACGGTTCTAAAGAAGGGAGTACCAAATTGCTTGAAGCCTTTGGGATGCCGTTTGAAAAGGAGAACAAGTAATGGCTAAGAAGTCCGCAATTCTCCGTGATCAAAAACGGCGCAAACTATACGAAAAATATCAAGCCAAGCGCGCTGCGCTCAAGGCTGCCGGTGACCTGGAAGGTCTCCAGAAGCTGCCCCGCAACGCCAGCCCCACGCGGTTGAAAAACCGCGACCTGCTTGACGGCCGCCCCCGTGGCTATATGCGCTACTTCGGTCTCAGCCGTATCAATTTCCGCGAAAAAGCCTCCAAGGGCGAAATCCCGGGTGTAACTAAGAGTAGTTGGTAGGAAAGGAGAGAATATGTCATTACAATCAACTGATCAAATCGCCGACCTGATTACTCGCATCCGCAACGCAGTCCTGGTCGGGAAGAACGAAATCCTCGTCCCCACTTCCAAGCTCAAACTGGCCGTCACCGAAGTCCTCGCTAAGAACGGCTACCTGTCCGCCTACGAAGTGACCGAGGCGAAACCCCGCGGCGTCCTGCACATCACCATTAACCAACCCGGCACCAGCGCCAAAATCAACGAGATCACCAAGGTCTCCAAACCTGGTCGCCGCGTTTACTCCGCTGCCGCCGACCTCCCAGTCGTCAAATCCGGCCGCGGCATGGTGATTGTCTCTACTTCCAAGGGCCTGATGACCGGTCGCGAAGCCAAGAAGAACAAACTTGGCGGCGAAATCCTGGTCAAGGTCTGGTAGATTGACTATTTAAGCAAGGTATGCTATAATTATAGAGAGATTAAACGTAAAGGAAAAATATGAGTCGTATCGGAAAACAACCCATCGCAATTCCGGCGGGAGTGACAATCACGGTCGGCGCACAGGACATCACTGTCGCTGGACCGAAAGGTTCGCTCACGGTTCCGCTTCAACCACATGTCAAAGTTGCGGTAGAGGATAACCAAATCCTGGTCACCCGCAGCGATGACGAACCCAAATCCCGAGCCTGGCACGGCCTCCAGCGCGCGTTGCTAAACAACGCCGTTCAGGGTGTCACCAAGGGCTTTGAGAAAAAACTAGAAATCAACGGCGTCGGCTTCCGTCTCAGTGGCGGCGGTAAGTCCATTGAGATGGCCCTCGGTTTCTCTCACCCCGTTAAATACCAAGCTCCGGATGGCGTAGAGCTCAAAACCGACAAGATGACCATCACCGTCTCTGGCATTGACAAACAGCAGGTCGGTCAGGTCGCTGCGGAAATCCGCGCCCTCAAGAAACCCGAACCCTACAAGGGTAAAGGCATTAAATACGTTGACGAAGTGATCCTTCGCAAAGCTGGAAAGGCAGGGAAGAAATAATGAATACCGCATTTCGCGCCAAGCGCACCCGTTCTAAAATCCACGGCACGGCTGCTCGCCCTCGCCTCAGCGTCCACGTGAGCAACCGCCACATTATCGCTCAAATTATTGACGACGACGCCCAGAAGACGCTCGCCTACGCTACTACCGTCGGCAGCAAGATCACGGGCACTATGACCGAAAAAGCCGCTGCGATCGGTCAAGAAATCGCCGCAAAGGCCAAGAAAGCCAAGATTTCCACCGTCGTCTTTGACCGCGGCGCAAAACTATATGCCGGCCGCCTCTCTGCACTCGCAGACGCCGCCCGCAAGGAAGGATTGGAGTTCTAAATGGCCGAAGAACAAGCAAAAGTCATCAACAAGTCCGGCACTCTCAAAATGACCGACGAAGTCGCCGCGACTCGCGTCCGCAAGGACATCAGCGGCAAGACACTTTCGCGCCGTGGCAATGGCCGCCGCGATCGCAGCCGCAACCTCGACAACGTCCCCAAAGAGTTTGACACCGTCACTATCAACATTGACCGCGTCTCCCGCACCGTCAAGGGCGGCCGCCGCATGCGCTTCAAGGCTCTGGTCGCAATGGGGAACCACAAGAACAAAATCGGCATCGGTGTCGCCAAAGGCGGCGATGTCACCAGCGCCGTTCAGAAGGCCACCGCTAAAGCCAAGAAGTCCATGATTGAATTCAACATGGACGGCGAAACCATCTGCCACGAAGTAGAGACTCGCTCCACCGGCGCCGACATTCTGATGAAGCCGGCTGCCCCCGGTACCGGGATCATCGCTGGCGGCGTGGTGCGCAGCATCATCGGTCTCACCGGCATCAAGAACCTCATTTCCAAATCGCTCGGCAGCACCAACAAGGTCAACATCGCTTACGCCGTAATTGAGGGTCTGCGCCAACAGGTTCCGCGCAACGAATGGCTCGGCAACCAAGGCAAAGCTCCGGCGGCTGACCAGCCCAAAGCTGAGACCGCCAAGGCCAAAGCCACCAAGACCGCCAAGGCCGCTGCTCCCGCCAAAGAGGAGGATAAGTAATGAAATACAACGAACTACAAGTTAATCGCAATACCCGTCCCACCCGGGCTGGCCGCGGCATCGCCGCCGGCCGCGGTAAAACCGCTGGGCGCGGCACCAAGGGCCAGAAGGCCCGCACCGGTCACCACAAGCTCCCCGCGGGCTTCATGGGTGGTCAGCGCGCTATTATGCAAGCGATCCCGAAGCTCAAGGGCTTCAAGAGCCTCCACGCGAAGGCTACCGTGGTTTATACTGATCGCCTCAACGATCTCACCGGCAAGGTGGACAACTTCACCCTCGCCGACCACGGTCTGATTGAGAGTCCTTACGCCAAGGTGAAGATTATTTCTCGCGGCGAGCTCACCGCTAAGATCGACCTGGAGACCCAGTTCGCCAGCAAAACCGCTGTGGCTGCGATTGAAAAGGCCGGCGGCAGCTTCAAAGCGGTTGCAGTTCCGCAGCGAATCGCCCAAAAAGACGCCGAATAATTCATTCGCGCATGCTCCGGTCGGGCACCGCAGCATCACTCAGGCATTCGCCCAGAAAATCACCCCTCCGGGGGTGTTTTTCTTGTCTAACCCGGCGAAGCTGTGCTATAATGGAAACATATTGATATAACAGTTTTTTGGAGGGCTGTCTAATTCCGGACGCAATCAATGTCATGAATTTCAAAACTATTTTCAAATCACTCAAACACAAAGACGTCTTAAAGCGCGTTTTTATCGTACTCGGACTAATCGTGATTTACCGCTTTCTTGCTCACGTCCCCGTGCCGCTGGGTGAACCGACCACCTTCCAAGAAGCCGTCCAAAACCTTATTACCAAATCCGACTTCGGCAGCTTCCTTAACCTCATCTCCGGTGGCGGCCTCACCGCCTTCTCCATCCTGCTGGTCGGCCTCTCTCCTTACATTACCTCCAGCATCGTAGTCCAGCTCGTCACCAAAGCCATCCCTCGTCTCGAAGAACTCTCCAAGGACGGAGAAACCGGCCGCCGCAAAATTAACCAGTGGACCCGCATCCTCACCGTTCCGCTGGCCATCGTCCAGTCCGCCGCTTACATCTTCATCCTCTATCAGTCCGTCATCTCTGCCAACACCGCTCTCACTTACACCCCCACCACCGCTGACTGGCTGCTTTCCATCACCGCCATGGTTGCCGGCTCCGTCATCCTGATGTGGTTCGGCGAGCTCATCACCGAACAGGGAATTGGTAACGGCATTTCTATGCTCATCTTCGCCAGCATCATCTCCCAGCTCCCCACCACCCTCGCCAGCCTTGGCGCCGCCCTCTTTGACACCTCTTCCGGCTCGCTCTCCCTCTTCGGCTGGCTCAATCTCCCAGTCAACCCGGTCATCTTCTGGATTGTGGTCGGCTTCGCCCTCGCCCTGCTCCTCGTCATCTATTTCTTGGTCAAACTTAATGAAGCGCAGCGCGTCATCACCATTAACTACGCCAAGCGCGTCCACGGCAACAGCGCCTACGGCGGCATCAAGTCCATCCTCCCGCTGAAGCTTATCGCCGCCGGCGTCGTCCCCGTCATCTTCGCTACCGCCTTCCTCTCCCTCCCCGCCCTGATTGGCCAGCTCATCCAGACCATCAACCCCGACGGCACCTTCGGCAACACCTTGATCACCCTCTTCACCGCCCCCTCCGCCTCCAACTTCTCCACCCTCTACCCAAACGGCATCACCGCCCAATGGTTCTTCTACCCCGCGGTTTACTTCGTCCTCGTCGTCCTCTTCACCTACTTCTACACCAGCATCATCTTCAACACCAAAGAAATCGCCGACAACCTCCAGAAACAAGGCGCCTTCATTGAGGGTGTCCGCCCCGGCAACCAGACCGCCGAATACCTCGGCAAGACCATCAACCGCCTCAACCTCTTCGGCGCCCTCGCCCTCGGCCTCATCGCCATGCTCCCCTTCCTCACCGATTACGTCTCTATCGTTATTTCTGGGATGCCGATCGGTCTCTCCCTCTCTGGTACCGGGCTTCTGATTGTGGTTACGGTCGCCCTTGAGAATCTCCGTCAGCTCAATTCGCGCGCTCTGATGGCAACTTACGACGAATATAAATAAGATAAAGGAAGTGGTGGTGAAACAACAACGCAAAATCCATATCAAGCCAAGCTACATTATCCTCGGGGTAATCTTGATCCTCCTGGCGGCCTTCTGTATCCGTGTCGCTGTCTGGGAACATAACTACTTTGCCCGGATGGAAGGCAGTGAGCGCGCCAGCAGCGGCGCCTACATTGACGGCCAGGACGTGGATGAAGAAAAACCCGACTCTACCGCTATTGCCGAATATAAGGTCGCTCCCGACAAGCCCCGCTATCTTACCATCCGCAGCCTCGGCATCATTAACGCTCGCATCGTTGAAGTCGGTCTCAAAGAAAACCAAGAACTCGCCACCCCCGTCAACATCTACGACATCGGCTGGTATACCGGCTCCGATCTTCCCGGCACCGGCGTCAGCGTGATGGACGCCCACGGCGGTAATGCCGGCCAGGGTATTTTCCGCACTCTCCCCAACATCCAGACCGGCGCCGAAATCGCCGTTGAAATGGGCGACGGCCGTCTCTATACCTACGTCGTCACCGACACCGCCACCAAAGCCCTCGGCGATGACGCCAACGCATATATGAACACCGCCTTCACTTCACCCGAACCAGGCACCCCCTCCCTCACCCTCATCACCTGCACTGGCGACTGGTGGCTCCAAAGCCAGACCTACTCGCACCGTTTCTTCGTTCGCGCCCTGCTCAAAACCGAACCGACAGAATAGCTCCAGCGCCGCCCGTAAATCTCTCCGCGCCCGCCCCGAAAAAAAACTCACCGCAAAATCTTCAGTTTTATGCTTTACTTTTGCTTCTTGCTGTGGTAAAATCAAAAAGTAATTTATGGCTAGTCACAAAACTGCGACTTCAGCTCCTGCTACCAGCAAGAGCCAGAAGGAAGTTATCAAACTCACCGGCAAAGTTGTTGAGGCTTTGCCCAACACCCAATTTCGGGTGGAGCTTGAGAATGGTCATAATGTCATTGCACACATAAGCGGACGCATGCGCAAGAATTTTATCCGCTTGGTGCCGGGCGACCGGGTCGAGGTTGAGTTAACCCCTTACGATCTAGAAAAGGGCAGAATCAGCTTCCGCTTGCAGTAATATTAATTGTTGTAATTTTTACAACGGCCGAAAACCCAGCGCGACAAGATAAGGCGTTGTAAAAATCACAACAGGTAACGGAAAGGATTTTAGCACTGTGAAGGTACGTGCAAGTGTTAAAAAAATCTCCCCCGATGACATTATCGTGCGTCGCAAAGGTGTGCTGCGTGTCATCAACAAGAAAAAACCTAAGAATAAGCAAAGGCAGGGTTAAGCATGGCAAGAATTGCTAGTGTGACCATCCCGAACGAGAAGCAGGCGTGGATTGCTCTCACCTACATCTACGGCATTGGTCAAACGACGAGTAAAGCCATCCTTGCGGAGGCCAAGATTGAGCCTACCACTCGGGTGAAAGATCTCACCGAGGCTGACATTCAGAAGATCAACGACCTGATCAGCAGCAAATACGCTGTTGAAGGCGACCTGAAACGCCTCGTTACCAACAATATCAAACGCTTAAAGGACATCAACTCCTACAAAGGCATCCGCCACAAGGCCGGTCTCCCGGTCAATGGTCAACGTACCCGCACGAACGCACGTACTCGCAAGGGTAAAGCGATTGCCGTAGGTGGTGCGCAGCCGAAAGCCGCCAGTAAGACTTAGAAAGTAGGAGAAAAGATATGTCAGAAGAAGAGAAAAAGACTGTAGGAGCCGCGACCACCGAAGTTCCAGCAGTCAAGACCAAAGTCAAAGGCAAAAAAGGTAAACGGGTTGTCACCTCTGGTCAGGTTCACATCCAATCTACCTTCAACAATACAATTATTACTGTCACCGACAAGGCCGGCGGCGCCCTCGCTGCCAGCTCGGCTGGCGCTAACGGCTTCCGCGGCAGCAAAAAGGGCACCGCTTACGCCGCCCAAGTAGCCGCCGAGAAAGCCCTGGAAACCGCCAAGCGCGAACACGGCCTCAGCAGCGTTGATGTCTATGTCAACGGTATCGGCCTCGGTCGCGACAGCGCCATCCGCGCCGTTTCCAGCGTTGGCATCAAAATTGACAGTATTACCGATGTTACCCCGATCGCACACGGTGGCGTGCGTCCGAAGGGAGAAAGGAAACCGTAATGGCCCGAGATATTTCTCCAATTGTTAAACAAAGTCGTCGCGAAGGCTACGCGCTGGCTCCCAAGGCCCACAAAGTCATGGCCAAGAAGACCGGCATCCCTGGTGAACACGCTGATATGCGCGTCCGGGGTGGCAGCCTCTACCTGACGCAGCTCCGCGAGAAGCAAAAAGTCCGCCGCCTCTACGGCGTCCTAGAAAAGCAATTCGCGAAACTAATGAAAGAAGCCGCCGCGGCCGACGGTCTCGCCGGCGAGAACCTGCTCCAATACCTGGAGCGCCGCGCCGACAACGTCGTCTATCGCGCTGGTTTCGCCCTGACCCGCCGCCAAGCCCGGCAGCTGGTCTCGCACGGCCACTTCCTCCTGAACGGTCGCCGCATTGACATTCCGTCCATCCGGCTCAAGCCCGGCGACATCCTGGAAGTTCGCCCCAAATCGCAGAAGTCCGAATACTTCAAGAACCTTGACAACATTGTCAGCGGCAGTTCTACGGTCCCCCTGAGCTGGCTCAAGAGCGATCCCAAGCAAATGAAAATTGAAATCACTGGCCTGCCCAAGCGCGAAGAGGCAGAAGCTGGTATTAACGAACAGTTAATCGTTGAGTACTACTCACGTTAAGGAGGACCACATGACAACAAAAGTTATCCACGAAGCTGAACTCGCCGCCGTCAACCAACTCGGCCCGAACAGCGCGGAATTCGTGATCCGACCGCTCTTTTACGGCTACGGCAACACGCTGGGCAATTCCATTCGTCGCGTCCTGCTTTCCAGCATCAAAGGTGCCGCCATTACTGCGTTCAGTATTGACGGCGTCAGCCACGAATACACCGCCATCCCTGGTGTCCGCGAAGATGTGGTTGATATTATGCTCAATCTCAAGAACATCCGCTTCAAGTCCCACAGCGACGAACCGGTTGAAATCACCTTTGAGATCAAAGGCAAAGACACTGGTGAAGATGGTAAAGTACTCGCCGGCAGCATTAAGCTCCCAGCTGGTCTGGAAATCGGCAACCCCGACCAGATCATCTGCCACATTGACGACCCCAACTACACCCTGAAAATGCACCTGGTCGTCGAAACCGGCCGCGGCTACCTCAACATTGAGAAAGCCAGCGCCGACCGTCTCCATAGCGATATGATCGCTCTGGACGCTGTCTTCAGCCCGGTCCTTCGCGTCCGCTACAAGGTTGAGAACACCCGCGTTGGTCAAGACACCAACCTTCAACAACTCACCATTACGGTTGATACCGATGGTACGATTACTCCGCAGGAAGCTTTCCACGAAGCCAACGCCATCCTGGTCAACCAATACACGGCTCTGGCTGGTGGTCTCGTAGTTGAGAGCGCGCCCGCTCCTGGCTCCGAACCCAGCGCCGATGATGCCAACCTCTCTCTCCCCATTGAAGAGCTTGGCCTCTCGGCTCGCACCGCCAATGCCCTCGTCAACAACCAAATCAAGACCGTCCGTGACCTAGTTGCCCTTTCCGAAGTTGATCTCAAAGATCTCAAAGGTTTCGGCAGCAAAGCCCTGGACGAAGTTAAAGAGAAACTTACGGAGTTACTATAATGCATCGTCACGGATACAAAGGCCGCAAGTTCGGCCGCGAAACCGATCAGCGACGAGCGCTCCAACGTGGGCTAATGCGCGCGCTGATTGAACATCAATCTATCACCACTACTCTTGCCCGAGCCAAAGAAATTCGCCGCGGCACCGAAAAACTGGTCACCATCGCCAAAAAAGGCGGTCTAGCCAATCGGCGCCTGCTGATTTCCCGCCTGGACGATATCAAAACCGCCGATCTGCTGATGGACGTCATCGCCCCTCAGATCAAGCGCGATTCTGGTTATCTCCGCATTGAGCGGGCCGGCTTCCGCAAAGGCGACAACACCGAAATGGCCACCATTTCCTTCGTTGATGATATTGACCTCAAGAAGGGAGGCAAATAATGACCGCTCCTCAGAAAACTTACAGCCAAAAAGGCGCTGACATCCAGCGCGAATGGTGGCTGATTGACGCCAGCACCATGCCGCTCGGCAAACTGGCCGTCATTATTGCCGACAAACTGACCGGCAAAAGCAAAGTCACCTACACCCCGCACGTTGACAACGGCGATTATGTGGTCGTGATTAACGCCAAGAACCTCCAGGTTACCGGCGACAAACTTACCGACAAGAAATACTATCGCCACAGCGGTTTCCCCGGTGGTCTGACCGAACTCAAACTGGAAGAAGTGATTGAGAAAGACCCGCGGATTGCGATTGAGCACGCCGTCAAAGGCATGCTGCCCAAGAACAAGCTCGCCGCTGACCGTCTGGCGCGTCTCCGCGTCTTCCCCGGCGCCGAACACGCTCACACCGCACAAACTCCAAAGGAGATTAAATAATGGCTACGAAAGACACCTACATCTACGGGCTGGGTCGCCGCAAGGCCGCTACTGCCCGCGTCCGTCTCTATGCGGGTAAGGGCGAAATCACTATCAACGACAAACCCGCGCTGGAATACCTTTCCGGCAACAAGTCCTATCTCGCTGAGATTACCGATCCGCTCGCCCTAGCTGGCAAACAAAACGAATACAATGTTTCCATCAAGGTCGCGGGTGGCGGTCTCGCCGGCCAGGTTGATGCGATTAAACTCGCTCTCTCCAAGGCTCTCACCACCGAGATGGCCGACCTGCGCCCAGTCCTCAAAAAGGCTGGTTTCCTCAAGCGCGATCCCCGCGAGAAAGAACGCAAGAAATACGGTCTGCGCTCTGCTCGCAAGAAAGAACAATTCTCCAAGCGTTAATTGTTGCTCTCAGCTCCGGCGGCGGCCCCTGGTCGCCGCTCTGCTGAGCTGGAGAACCTAACTGACATTATTGCAAAACCTCACACCATGTTACCCCAAGCCCTATCTGATACGATTGAATCTCTCGGGCATTTGCCCGGCGTCGGCCCTCGTACTGCCGAACGCTATGCTTATTTTTTGTTCAAAAGCAGCCCGCGCCTCAGCACTGACATCGCCGAGGCCCTGGTCAATCTTCACACCGGCGTCAAATCCTGCCCGGTCACCTTCGCCCTGATTGATAACGACGAGACCGTCTCGCCACTCTACAGCGCCCCTGAACGCGACAAAAGCACCATCCTTGTCGTAGAAGAGCCGCTTGACATCTACGCCCTTGAGCAAACCAAACAATACCGCGGCACCTATCACGTCCTCGGTGGCGCCATTTCCCCCATTGACGGTATCACGCCCGACCAACTCCATATCAAGGAACTGCTGGATCGCATCGTCCCCGACCAAGTCAAAGAAATTATCATTGCCACCAACCCCTCCGTGGAAGGGGAATCAACCGCCCTCTTGCTCCAGAAAACCCTCCACGAGCAATTCCCGCACCTCAAAGTCACCCGCCTCGCGCGCGGTCTACCGCTCGGCGTCGATCTCTCCTACGCCGACCAGATCACTCTCTCCGCCGCCCTGGAAAACCGCACCAATCTCTAGCTTCCCAGTCCGCCCTCCCGCGGGTATTTTTATGCTTCTTTACTTCGCTCTCCGTCCACACCCAGCAGCCCCAGCGCCATACACGTATCCCGGAGCAGCTTCTTCCGAAAATCCAACACCTGTACCTGCCAACCAAAAATCTGCCCGATTTCTTCCTTCCACAGCCACAGCCGCGGATCCAGCAGTACCACCACCGCCGGCTTCAGTGGCATCACCAATTCATCCGCATCCTCGCCCGGCCAGACCATCATCGCTCGCCGCTCACCCCGCTTTGCCAGTTGCCAAGCCCGCTCTCGCGCTTGCGCCACCTCAAACTGCGCAATCTTCGCCACCGTTGCCACCAGTTTCACCCGGTGCTTCTCAATCGTAATTGTCTGCGCTAGTGTCAAGCGCGTTCTTGATCTGCTCAGCGTCTCCAACCGCGCTCCGCCCCGCACCGCCTCGGTCTGCGTCTCTAGCTTAAAATCCCGCGCCAAATCCCGCCACAAAATCTCCATCGTCATTAAATCACGATCTATCAACGTCCCCCAACTCCGCCCGTCCGGCAGCAGCCAGGTCAGCTTTGGCAAGTCCCGCTTCAGATCCATCAAGCGCTCATCCTCACCCACTTCCGCCCCCGCCAGCAGCGCCGCTGCGCCATCCCGTATACACCGCTGCCGCAGCAAACGCCGATTTATACCTAGCGCAACCAGGTTTTGCTCCGGATGGCGCTGCCTCAATTGCGTCAACCCCGCACCCACACAATCCGCCAACACGATTGCTGCCACCCGCCCCCAGAATCGCGCCAAGTTTTGCTCCGCCCGCTCCAGCCACGCCTCGCCCGTCACCTCCGTCTGCGCCCAATCTATCACTCGCACCACCTCCACCACTCCCAATTCTTCCTCCAAATACTCCGCCACCACCTCACCCGCTCGCCCCCGACCATAAACTACAACCCGTAGCATCCAATCTCCTTTTCAGTTTTCTACATCATACCAGACTTTACCCTAACCCGCCGAAAAAAGTTTTGACTTATTTAACACTCTGTAAAGTTTACAGAGAGAAAAATCAGTAGAAAATATCACGCTTCTGTTTAGAAAAACCTCCATTCCGCCCCGCTTGCCACCCTGACAAGCACGGCACTTAGCCTCGGTTATCGCCCTGACAGGCACGGCCTTTCGCGCGCAGTCGCACAAAAACCTAGCCAAAAATCACTTTTTCTGCTATAATCAGCTCAGCCCAAATGTTGGGGATTCGCCAAGTGGTAAGGCAGTGGGTTCTGGTCCCACCATTCGGGGGTTCGAATCCCTCATCCCCAGCCAATAAAATGAGGGGAGCATGCTCCTCTCTTTTTATTGGCCTTGGACCGAGAATCAAACGGGTTCGTTATCTCGCGTAGCGAGATTTCTTTTCCCTCATCCCCAGCCATATTAAGACGTCACTTTTGATACAGCTCAGTGGGTTTATCATTGTAGGTGACTTCACTGCTGCATGACAGGAAAGCTATCTGCGTCCCGTCCGGGCTGAGTTTCCCGCTCCAAGTAAAGCGACTGACTTCGGGATAGAACCCAAGCGTGGACTTGTGGAAAACTCCGTTAAAATTGCGCCCCGATTTTTTCCATCGCTTTCTAAAATCATGCTATAATAGTAGTGTCTATTCTAAACCACAATATTTGTGCGGAGTCGTAAAAACGGCACCGCATCTGCAAAAAGAACGGCTTTGCCTTCGATTTGTGGTTTGGAATAGACACCCAATGCGGTGTCGTTTTTTACCATAGCACCGCAGCACTAAGAAATAGGAGGTAGCGGTGTTAAGGATACATAGAGATATAAATGAGCAGAAAATCGTTCAACTGCCATGGCTAGAATTGATTGGAGTAGCCAGTTGTTGCATCTTACTTCTAATTCTTGGCGCCATGGTTTTTCCTTTATTGCCGCAGGAAGTGTATGCAACGCCCGATCTAGCTGATAGCACTGTAGCTCCGCGTGCTGGCGCGGTGTGCGGCCCTGGGGAGTACGATCCATCTGTCTCTATTAGTCTCCCTTCTACCATAAACTTTGATTCTGTTATGCCTACTTCAGCCGGTGCTACTACCACGGCTACCGCTAGTCTGAATATAACGACAACTAACACTGCAGACTACGACCTTTACCTCTATTCTTCCGATGGTGATAATAGCCTCAGACCCAAAGTCTCTTCCCTTGCCAACATCTCCTCTATTGACGCAATCGCAGGAGATGTTGGCCTAACCTTAAGTAGCCTCAAGCCTAACACTTGGGGCTACAACCTTGGGGCAGAAGCGCCAACCGAGGCAACAATTTACTCTTCCATTCCAACCGATAACTCCACGCCAATCCAGACCAAGGATACTACAGCCACCGCTCAAGCAGACGACACTTATACCCTATCATTTGGCGCAAAAGTGGACACGACTATTCCGTCCGGAACCTATTCTAATACTGTGACTATAGCAGTAGTGGCCAGCCCGCTTGTATTTGGAGTCCAGTTTAACGGTAATGGGGCGGACGCTGGGAATATGGACCTTTTTGGCATGAGATGCCCGGGCAACGCTGCTTCGCTGCCAGCTAACACTTTTACGCGTGACGGGTATGTTTTTACTGGTTGGAACACGGCTCCCGATGGTAGTGGGGTATCCTATTCTGATGGAGGGACTTACATCGTTCCACATGAACCAAGTGAATATCTAATCACATTATACGCACAATGGGAGAGAGCTTATTACATACAGGACTTCACTAACTCTCAGTGCCAGAACCTAGCCTCAGATACCAACTTTACCGTAATAGATAAACGCGATGGTAATGACTATGCCGTCCGCTACATCAACGGCGCTTGCTGGATGACCCAGAACCTGCGGCTGGCTGGTGGAACCGCGCTCACCACGTCTGACTCTAACATAACTCAGAATTACACCTTGCCAACCATTCAGCTTGCCGGTAATAGCAATTCCTATACTGAGCCGCAGACTACCATCAGCAGCGACACTTCCTACGGCGGCTATTACAACTATTGCGCCGCATCAGCAGGAACAGTCTGCTCCCAAACTCAGGCAAGTGCCACCCAAGACATCTGCCCGAAGGGCTGGAGGTTGCCAACAGGTAGTGAGATAGACGGCATCACTAGCTATGTCTCCGCATTCTCGCCTGTCTATAGTGGCAACTACAACGGTGGCTCGCTCAGCGATACCGGCTCCAGCGGCCACTGGTGGTCAGCTACCGCACGCTTTGGCTACCCGCTCTCCCTGCGCTACAGCAGTGGTAGCTTGAATACCAGCCTCTACGACAACTACTACGGGTTCTCGGTGCGGTGTATCCGCTCTAGCTAGTTAGCTCTTGTGCCTTTCTCCCGACCCCCACGGAGGACGTGCGCCGCGACCTGAGGGAGGTGGTGTCTGGGGGGCGGGGCGGGGAAACCTAAGAGCAACGCCATCGGGCGTTGCTCTTAGCCGCGGCCAATATTGAGACGTCTCACCCTTCTGTTTCCATTTGTTCCCGCAGTTTCTGGAGAGCCCAGCTTTCCGGCCGTTCCTCTACATTATCGCAGACGCTGCACCTTCCGTGACAACGCACACCCCGGGCGTCCCCAACCCTGCCCCGACAAGCTTCCAACCCCTTCTCCTTATTCCCAAGTCATGCTAAAATAATAAACATTAACACTCGCGCTCGCGTGAGCCAAAGGAGGTAAAAATGCCAGCAAATTCAACCACATCCAAACCCGTCGTGAACCCCAGTTCTACCGACCCCGTCTTTGATCTCATTCATCAAGAAGAAATCCGCCAAAGCGACGGCCTTGAACTCATCCCCAGCGAGAACTATGTCTCCGCCGACGTCCTAAAAGCCATGGGCTCCGTCCTCACCAACAAATACAGCGAGGGCTACCCCGGTAAGCGCTACTACGGCGGCAACGAAAACGTGGACCAAATTGAAACCTTCGCCATTGAGCGCGCCAAGCAGCTCTTCCATGCCGACCACGCCAACGTCCAGCCCCATTCCGGCGCCAACGCCAATGAAGCTGTTTACTTCGCCTGGTGCCAGCCGGGCGACACCATCCTCGCCATGTCCCTCCCTGCCGGCGGCCATCTCACCCACGGCTCCCCCGTCACCCGCAGCGCCAAGATCTACCACTTCGTCGGCTACGGCGTTACCCCCGAAGGCGACATTGACTACGACGAACTTGAGCGTCTCGCCCGCGAACATCAGCCCAAAATCATCCTGGTCGGCTACTCCGCCTTTATGAAAATCCCTGATTTCGCCCGCGTCGCCAAAATCGCCGCCGCCATCCCCGATTGTATGCTGATGGCTGATATGGCCCACGTCGCTGGCCTGATCGCAGGCGGCGTCCACCCCAATCCGCTGGATTTTGGTTTCCATGTTATGACCACCACCACCCATAAAACTCTCCGTGGTCCCCGCGGCGGTCTCATTGTTTCCCGCGGCAAGGTCAGCAACCCGCTCCATAAAGTCCCCCACACCCTAGAGAAGCTCCCCACCCTGATTGACCGCGCCGTTTTTCCTGGCACCCAGGGTGGCCCGCTTGACCACGTCATCGCTGCCAAGGCTGTGGCCTTCGGCGAAGATCTCCAGCCCGCCTTCCAGACCTACGCCCAACAAATCGTCGCCAACGCCAAAGCCCTTGCCGCCGAACTCCAAAACCTCGGCTTCACCCTCCAAGGTGGCGGCACCGACAACCACCTCATCCTGGTCAACGTCAAAGACAGTTTTGGCATTGATGGCAAGACCTACGAAACCGCGCTTGACAAAGTTGGACTCACCCTGAACGCCAACGCCCTCCCCACCGATAAAGGCGGCGCCTTCCGCCCCTCCGGCGTACGGCTCGGCACTCCCGCCATGACCACCCGCGGTCTCGGTCTCCCCGAGATGAAAATCATCGCCGGCTGGATGAAGCGGGTCCTGGATCTCTGCGTCAAGGCTGGCAGCGAAGACCAGCTGGACCAATACGCCGCCGAGCTTGAGACCATCCGCGCCGAAGTCCGCACCCTCGCCCGCCAATTTCCCATCCCCGGCATCCCCCAACCCACCGAATAACATCAATTCGTGCTATAATAACATCATAAACAAGGAGTTTTTCTATGGCAGATTTTAACAAAATCCTCAACCCTGGCGATTACGAAAACGGCGAAATCAACGTCGTCGTAGAGATCCCCACCGGTTCCAACCACAAAATTGAGTGGGATCGCAAAAACGCCTGCTTTATGCTGGACCGCGTTGAGCCCATCGCCTTCGCCAAGCCCTGCAACTACGGCTTTATCCCCCAGACGCTGGATGAGGACGGCGACGAACTGGATGTTCTGCTAATTACCGACCAGCCCCTCACCACCGGCATCTACACCACTGCCCACATCCTCGGCGTGATGAAGTTTGTGGACAGCGACGAAGTTGACGACAAAATCATCGCCGTCCCCGCCGACGACCGCAACAACGGCGACCGCTACAAGACCCTGGCCGACCTCCCTGAACAGCTGTTAAAGCAAATTGAGTTCCATTTCAATCACTACAAGGACCTCAAGAAACCCGGCTCCACCGAGGTCAAAGAGTTCGCCGACGCTGACGAGGCCAAGCGCGTCATCGCCGCCGCCATCAAGCGCTGGAACGACCAATAGGCCGGCAACCAACCTACGCAAACGCCGCCGGAAGAGGCGGTTTTTGCGTGGCACGCTAGATCTAGCGTATTTTCGCCCCAAAACTCCCCGGAAAACGCTACATCTAGCGTATCGGGCCTTTCGCCCGCCAGCCCTTGGCAACCCCGCCCATCCGTGCTATAATACCCAAAAGACGCCGCGATAGCTCAGTTGGTAGAGCGCATCCATGGTAAGGATGAGGTCACCGGTTCAAACCCGGTTCGCGGCTCCATTT
>CAMMXR010000002.1 GCA_946500965.1 uncultured Candidatus Saccharibacteria bacterium
ATCCGCGACGCCATCCGCCACGGTTTCCGCGAAGACGCTGAGTTGCGCCGGGAACTCTACGCCGCTGTGGACACTTACGACAAGCGCCGCTTCCGCAAACTCGCTTCCGGCTTCACCACCATTCTGCTCTGGGTCGTCTCTATCATCGTCGCTCTCTTCGTTGGCGCTTTCATTCATTGGGTTTTCTACGGCATCCAGACCAAATAGCCTGCACACTATCCTGGCGCTCCGCTGGTCCCCAGCCGGGTCCCCGCCCCGCCGCCTTTAGCTCGGCCAAGTTTTATGGTATAGTTAATCTATGTCCAAGCTCTGTCACTGTCACTGCGGGTTCAAGTCCCACCTCAAATCCCTGAAAGCGGGGAAGCTTGGCTTCCTGGGCGCACTGCTTTTTGGTTTTCATTTTCTCTTTCACGTCGTGGAGTGCCTCGTGTTGCCCGCCGTCCTAGTGGGGCTCGGCGGCCATTTCACCGAAGCTCCGGTCGTGGCACTTGAGCAGACCCAGACTACTCCTGCTCCCGCTCCGCTCCCCAGTCTCACTTCTTACACTCCTGCTCTGCCTTGTCCCGCCCTGTCTGAAACCTTGCTCGTTCCGCCGACATCGTAGCTATGCTTTACCTCGTCCATGTCAAACCTGGCTCTAGGCGCGGTCCGCTCGTACTGACCGACCCGGCAAACGCCACGGAACTGACGGTCTACCTCCGAGAAAAACCGGTTGATGGCGCCGCTAATCAGGCTCTCATCCAAGTGCCCGCCGACCATTTTCGGGTCGCCAAGACTCAAATCGTCATCTGCCGCGGCCACACCAGCCGCCACAAACAAGTTGAAATCCCCACCCTGAGGGGCTGACCAAGACCAGCCGCCCTTATTTAGAACTAAACCACAACCTTGTCTCAAGACAAGTCTTGCACTTTTGCCGCGGGTGTAGTTAAATAAAATTATACTAAAAAAGGAGCAAAACTATGGCAGAGATTCTCAGCATCAACGGTGCGGAGGTTAAAATTGGCGTGGAGGGCGGCAAAATTGCCACCGTTCCCATTGCCTCGCTTCAGTTCGCCAATCCGCAAGTCGGCGACCAAGTTGAAGTTTACCAAGATGGCAAAGAATACATCGTCAAGAAAACCGCTTCGGCAGGCGCTTGTGCTGACGGTGAAGGCAAGAGCATCAATAAACATGTGTTCGTCTGGGTTGGCAACTTCCTCTTCGGCGGCTTGGGTGTAGACCGGTTTATGCGTGGTCAAGCTGGTCTCGGCGTCTTTAAGCTTTTGTTGAGCCTGTTGGGCTGGATCCCCTTCGGTATTGGCACGATTGCGGTTTGGATTTGGGTGCTTGTAGACTGGATTATCTCCATGACTAAAGCCTACGGCTCTGCCTATCGTGGCACCGAAAACCTCACCTTTGATGCTGAAGGGCACTACACCCGCTAAGGCTGCCACTATGAAAACTCGTCAACTTCCCATTCTGGGCGCAGTCGTAGCCTGTGCTGGTCTGGTTTTGTCGCTGGCGGTCCTCACGCCGACCACCTACGCCGATACCACAGCTCAGCCCGAAGTTAATGCTAAGGCCGAGACCGCAGCCGACGCTGACACTACCGCTAACCCCGAAGCCACGACCAGCTCCGACCTCCCCGACCCAACTTTCTCAGTTGAAGTGGACCAGCAAAACGACATCGCTAGTTTCTGGTTCGGCTCTAATCTATTCGCCTTCGGCAACCTCCTAGAACTTGGCGACGCCACCGACGCCGGGCTGCTTCTGGCCGCCGGCAGCGAGCTGAACCTCGGCGCCACCTCAGATTATGGCTTCGTAGCCGGCGTCGCCGTCAATTATACCGGCACTACCAGCCACGACCTCTTTATCCTAGCTAGCAACATTGAACTTGACTCCGCCGCCCATATCGGTGGTGACGTCTATGCTGCCGGTAACGTTATGACCGTCGCCGCCGACCTGCCTAGTGATCTCTCCGTGGCCGCCGCCGAACTTACCTTGCGCGACGTCACCATCGCCGGCAACCTCAATCTCTCCGTTGACCGCCTCAACTTTGAGGGCGACGTCAAGATCCACGGTACGCTTAACTACAACGCGGACGCCGTGCTCTCTGGAGACTACGATGCCGCCGCCACTTCCACCTACGAGGTGATTGAGCCCAGTCCCGCCGCCGTCATTGCTGCCACCATCTACTCCAAGCTGCTCAGCATCGCTGGCCTCTTCATCACTACCATCGTCTTCCTCGCCCTCTTCCCTTCACTCTATCAACAACTGGTCGCGAAATCCACCACTCAGAGATTCGGTTTCCATCTCACCGCCGGCCTGGTCGCACTGGTAGCAGTCCCGCTGGTTAGCCTCTTTGCCTTCTGCACTATTGCCGCCGCCCCGCTCGCCGTCATCGTGATGGTCGCTTACGCCATCCTCGTCTACCTCGCACAAGGTATCACCGGCACCTGGCTCGGCCACCTCATCACCGCCCAGCTCTTCAAGCGCCCCGCCAACCGCTTCATTGAAGCCCTCGTCGGCATCGTCCTTCTCGGCCTGGTTTCGTTAATTCCGTTCCTCGGCTGGATTACCGGCTTCCTCGCGCTGCTCTTTGGACTTGGCTTCATCGCGCAGGCTGGCTTCCTCCGCCACTTCAAGAACCTCAAATCCGCTTCGCCGGCTAAATCCGCCAAAGCTGCCAAATAATGCACCCTAGTTGGAAACCTTTTCTCCAGTCCGAGTTCGCTAAGCCCTATTTCCAAGAGCTCAGCGCCTTCCTGCACGAAGCTTATGCCACCAAGACGATTTTTCCGCCCAAGGCCCAGGTCTTCCGCGCCTTCACCACCGACCTCAGCGCCGTCAAGGTCGTCATCCTGGGCCAGGACCCCTATCACACGCCAGGTGCCGCTCACGGCTTGGCCTTCTCGGTCCCAGATTCGCAGCCAATTCCGCCTTCGCTCGCCAACATCTATCGTGAGATTGACGCCGAATATGGTCACCACGCCAATCCCACCGGCAATCTCACGAACTGGCAGCGCCAGGGCGTGTTGTTGCTTAATAACGTCCTCACCGTTGAGGCCCACCGCGCCGGTTCTCACCGCGGTCACGGCTGGGAAAGCTTTACTGAAGCCGTGATTCGCTATCTCAGCGACCAGCGACCGCATCTCGTCTTTCTGCTCTGGGGTCGTGACGCTCGCAGCAAGAAACCCCTGATTGACGCCTCTCGCCATCTGATTCTGGAGTCGCCGCACCCCTCGCCGCTCTCAGCCCATAGCGGCTTTTTCGGCAACAATCACTTCCGCCTGGCCAACCAGTTTCTGGAACAGCACGACCTCGCGCCAATAGAATGGTAGTTGCGCCAGGCTCTATGTTGAACATTATCCGCCAGACTTTTTTCGCTAAATAACGCGCTAGTGGTTGGTGGTCGCCCGGCTTTTTTGCTAGGCTGGGAGTATGAGATTATTACGACCGTTTCCAACACCATCCCGCCGTCGCTCTGATGGCACACCCGCTTCATCCCGCCGTCCCAACCGCGCCCGAACCCGATCTCGTCGCCACGACCGCTCACGGCGTCTCCAACTCTCACCCCTTTTTGCGTCCAGCCTGCTGGTAATTAACATGCTCTTTTCTAGTGTCACCCCACCTCCTCGTGCGAACGCTAGCAGCTGTGACGACCTCAAGATTATCTTCGCCCGCGGCTCCGGCGAACCGCTGGGTGGCAGCAGTGCCGCCGCCTGGCAGCGCGAGTTAGACGCCCAACTCCAGTCCAGCCAGCTCTCCTATAGTTTCTACGAACTCGGCAGCGCACCCCAGGCGGGCGCCCAGTATCCGGCCGTCGCAATTTCCGGCTCAACGGATGGAGTCCTCACTATGTTAGGCGCGCTGTTTAGCGCTGGCTCTGCCTATGACTTTGGCGATAGTGTCGCTGCCGGCGTGCGCGAGCTCCAATCCTACATCTCCACCGTCAGCGCCGCCTGCCCCGAGACCAAGTTCATCCTCGGCGGTTACTCGCAGGGCGCCATGGTTATCTCGCGCACTCTCCCTGACCTCAACCCGGAGCAGATTATTTATACCGCCACCTTCGGCGACCCCAAGCTCTATCTCCCCGAAGGCGCCGGTCTCCCCTCGGCCGCCTGTCTTGGTCGGGCCTATTCCAGCTACCGTGCTTACGTCCCCGATTGTCAAGCCTATCTCGGCGTTCTCGGCGGTTATCAGCCCTACGAACCAGTCGGCTTTACCGGTAAGCTCGGCACCTGGTGCAACCAAGATGACATTATGTGTAGCTCTGGCTGGAGCCTAGCCGACCACTCCGCCTACGTCTCTGAGAATCTTTACTATGACGCCGCCGTCAAGATTCGCGCTGCCGTGCGTTCAGCCTATCCTGATGCCTGGGCGACGCCTGCCGCCACTTCCACGCACGATCTTGCCATTCTTTTAGACACGACCAGCTCTATGCAAAATATGATTGACATTTATCGCTCCGAAGCCGAACGTCTCGCGGACCAGGTTTACGCCAGCGGCGGTCGCGTCGCCCTCTTTGAATTTCGTGACCTCCAGTTTGACGGCGCACCCGTAGAGCGCTGCGGTTTTGAGTGTAGTCGCAGCGAATTTCTCCAGACCCTCGCCACGATTGAAGTGGATGGCGGCGGCGATGCGCCGGAGTCCGTTCTTTCCGCCTCGCTCTTCGCCATGAATACCCTCAAATGGCGCCCCAACGTCACCAAGACTATCGTTCTCTTGACTGATTCCGGCTATCTCTCTCCCGACCGCGACGGTACCACCTTAGCCGAGGTCGTCCAGCGCAGCTTGGAAATTGATCCGGTCAACTTCTATATTATTACGACAAGCGGGTTTATTGGCAGGAACTATACCGACCTGGCTGAACTTACCGGCGGTCGCGTCGCCCAACTTGATGACCGCGTCTCTATCACCGACGCTATCGTTAATCGTCCCACCGTGGCGCTGACGGCACCCACCTACGCTGGCCGAGTTGGCTACCAATTCTATTTCGCGGTTAATAGTCCTAGTTCTGACCTGCGTTACGATTGGGACCTGGACGGCGACGGGCAGTTTGAGATCACTGATACCCCCGCCGTTCTCCACGCCTACTCCACGGCTTTCACCGGCTTCATCCAAGTCCGCGCCACCGACGCCGCCGGACTTAGCAGTACCATGTCAGCCGCCGTCACCGTCACCACCGCTACCGAACCCGCCGCTGTCATCACTTCCGCCACCGCTCAGCTGGGTGCCGGCTCTGCCACGGTCAACTTCTCCACCATGCATACAGCTAAACTACTCATAGCGTTGGACGACGCCGTGCTGGGCTTCCTTGACCCGTCCCTTCACTCCGCCTTCACGCTGACCGACATTGAGACCGGCTCCGTCCTGACCCTAGTCCCCTATAACGCCGCCGGTCAGCGGGGAACCAGCGTCACGCTCAAACTCGGCGACGCCAAATCTTCTACTGATAGCTTATCGCCCGACCCCGCCGCCTCCGATCACCCAACCACCTCTCCCTCACTCACCCCCAAGGCCCCCAACGCTGGCGCTCCGCCTCGTCACACCAACCTTTGACTCGCCCAAGCCGCTGCTCGCCCCGCCACTATATCAATCCATAACCCGCCCTAGTCGCCGCTCGCCCGATGTGAACTCAAATGCCAATGCTCCCCATACTCACACTTATATACACTCAATTTCGGTCCGCCGTGGTCGTGCTGCGCCACCAGCGCCGCCGCCTCCGCTTCCTCACGCGTGGCATAACAAACCTTCTGCTGGTCACCCACCCAGCATTTTGGCGGCACATATTCATAGCGCGACCTATAGTTTTTCATCCTTATATTATACCAAAATCTTCCCCACCGCCCAATCCTGTGCTATAATAGCCATAAGTTAAATAGGAAATTGGGTGAGCAAACTAGCACAATACATTAACCGGCACATCATTGGCAATGTTTTTGATAGCCCTACGGTCATTTCGCATTACACTACCGATCGCTCCATTCTAGAATACCGACCCCGCTTGGTCGCTTTCCCTAAGAATACCACCGACCTCCGTAAGCTCATCCGCTTCTCGCACCAGCTTGCTGCCAAAGGCTACGAGCTCCCCGTCACCCTGCGCGGCACGGGTCTTGACGCCACAGGCGCCGCGATTGGCTCCGGCTTACTCATCTCCACCGCCAGCCTCAACCGCATTGAAGAGATTGACTTGCGTGGACGCCTGGTCCGAGTTCAACCCGGCGTCACTCTCGGCGATCTTAATCAAGCTCTCAGTCTGCACGGCCTCTGGCTACCGGTCTCCTACCACCCGAACGCCACCATCGGTGGCCTGATTGCCAACGCGCCCCGCGATAATCTCAGCCAGCGCTACGGTGGCATTGCCGCAGCGGTTGAGCGGCTGGAGTTCGTACTTTCCGACGGCACCGTCACCGAACTTTCCCCCTACAGCGCGCGCAGCGTTCGTCACCTCATCCAAACCACCGCCCGTCGCTCCGCCACCACCACCACCGAAGCCCGCCTTTATCGCCAGCTCAACCAACTCCTGGACCGCCACGCCGACCTGGTCGCCGCCGATCCTCGCCTCAGCCGCATCCGCACCAAGCACCAGTGGAATCTCCTACCCCTCATCTTTGGCTCCCAGGGAACGCTCGGTGCCATCACCGACATCATCCTGCATGTTGAACTGCTCCCCTCCACTCCCCGCCGCCTCGCCGCCATCTTCCGTGACCTCTCAGCCGCCCTCAACTTCCTGAGCGCCGTCAAACCCCTTGCGCCGCGCACCGCCAAGCTCTTTGACTTGCGTATTTTTGCCCAGGCTGCCGCGCACGGTGTCCAGCCCGAGTTCTTCGGTCGCAGCGTTCCCCAGGGCTGGCTGGTCCAGCTGAGTTTTGACGATCGTCCCTTCCGGGCCAATCGCAAGCTGCGCCGCTGCCAGGAACTCCTGCCTGCCAGCTCACGCGTGCTGATAGAAGCCCCCGAAACCGCCACCGCCTTCACCAAACTTGACAGCGCCCTGCTCACCTACCTCAATACCGACGGCGATCACTCGCCGATTGTCCCCGATGTCTATCTTCCGCCCGATCGCCTGCCCGACTTTACCGCCGGTCTCTCTCTGCTGGAACAAACTTTGAGCCTCAACCTCCCCCTCTACGGCTCCTATCTCACCAATAATTATCAAGTCCGCCCCGGTTTCAATTATCAGGAACTCTCCGGTCGCCAATCCGCCATCGCCTTCCTCCGCCAATATCTCCAACTCGTCACCGATTGCGGCGGCTCGGTCACGGGTGGCAGCCCGGCTGGGCGTCTCAAGCTCGCTCCGTCAACCACCGCTCGTCCTACCGACCCCAACACCAAAGTCACCAAGTCTTCCGCCGCCACCGCCCAACCTACCGTCTCCCCCTCCGACCTCTCCGCCCTCGCTGCAGCCGTCAAGACTACCTTTGACCCCTATAATATCTTCAACCCCGACCTCCAGCTTGGCGCCGACCTCAGCCAATCCCTCCGCCACCTCCGCACCCACAACCACTCCGGCCTTGTCACTCCCTAGCCTAAGCCCCAAATCCCAAACCAAAATCCCAGACCCAAACCCAAAGTCCGCTCCCTAGCCCTCACCCCTCATCTGTGCTATAATCAACCCCATGAAGACTACCACAAAGCAACTATCCGACACCCAGGTTGAACTCACGGTGACCCTTGACGGCTCCGACCTCCAACCTGCCCGCGACGCCGCCTTGCGCCGCCTCGCCCAAACTGTTAAACTCCCCGGCTTCCGCCAAGGCAAAGCCCCGCTCGCCCTTGCCGAGCGCGCCATCTCCCCCAACGACCTCAGCAGCGAGACCCTGGACCAGGCCGTTCGCCGCACCCTGATGCGCGCCCTTGACCAGTCCAAACTCCTCCCCCTCACCTCCCCCCACATCAACGTCACCAAGTTCGTCCCCGAGCAGACCCTTGAATACGTCGCCAGTGTGGAAATCCTCCCCGAGATCAAGCTCGGCGACATCCATAAGCTCAAAACCAAACCACCCAAAATCACCGTCAGTGACGCCGAGGTCCAAGAGGTGCTTGACCGTATCGCCGGTGCCTACAGCGAAAAATCCGTCGCCCAGCGCCCCGCCGCAGCTAAAGATGAAGTCATTATCGACTTCACCGGCAAAAAAGACGGCACCGCCTTCCCCGGTGGCTCCGCCAAAGATTACCACCTCACCCTTGGCTCCGGTCAATTCATTCCGGGCTTTGAAGATGGCATCATCGGTCACGCCGCCGGCGACAGCTTCACGCTTGACCTCACCTTCCCCAAGGATTATCCCGAGTCCTCTCTCGCCGGCGCCAAGACCACTTTTGACGTGCTCCTCAAACAAGTCAACGCCGTCAAGACCCCAGCCCTGGACGATGCCCTCGCCCAGAAGTGCGGCGACTTCAAAACCCTTGACGACCTCAAGGCCGACATTCGTAAGAACCTTGAAGCTCAGAACCGCCACCGCGCTATGGAACAATACCGCGACGACCTCGTCATGGAACTGGTCGGCGCCTCCAAAGTCTCTGCCCCCGAAATCCTCATCAAAGACCAATTCCGCTTTATCAAGGACGATGTCACCCGCAACGCCGCTTCCCGCGGTCTCACGCTGGAGAAATACCTGGAGCGGATGGGTCAGACCGAGGAAGACTGGCAAAAGCAGGCCCGTAGCATCGCTGAAGATCGGGTGAAAGCTTCGCTGGTCCTCCAGGTCCTCGCCCGCGAACAGGGAATTACGGCCGATGCTGCCGAGGTGGATGCCAAGCTCGCCGAGCTCCGCGACGTTTATCAAAAGTCCGCCGAGGCCCTCAAGAATCTCAAGAAACCGGAGGTCCGCCAGGACATCAAGAACCGGCTGATCTTGGATAAGACCCTGGACTTCCTGGTCGCCGCGAACAGCGACTCCGCCAAGCCCGCTAAATCTGCCAAAGCCGCCAAGACTACCAAGCCCACCAAATCCAGCAAAGCCAAACCCGCCAAGTCCAAATCCACTAAGTCCGCCTAAAAAAGTGCCCCGAGCAAACCGCTCGGGGCATTGGACTAAGGGGGTGAGGGAACTTGGGAATAATCTCAACCAAAATCACTTCCGCCGCGCAGACCGAAGTCGCACAGCAGCTGATCTTGACGCTGGAACGCCTGGCGCAATTTCTGCGCTGCCGCCTCCACGCACAGCCGGTTCAGGTTATCCGAACGCCCCGACATCGTGAGATAAAGATCCATCACGCGCCAGGGAATCGTCAGATTGGGATGCAGCCGGCGGGCAGCGGTTTGGTCCAGCACTTCCACGCGCAGGAAGGTTTGCGTCGGCAGCACCAACGGCCCCAGCCGCGCATCTAGTCGCGGCGCTTCCTTGTGCTTTTTTCGCAGCCAGGCTATCAGCGACGAACGGCGCGTATCCTTCAGTTGCTGCTCTACCCCCAGCAGCGGATAATTCCGGCCGCCCGGCAGCACCGGCCATTCCAGCTGCAGCGTCCCCTCGAACCGCGGCTCTAGAGACGGCCGACCCAACCAAGCCACCGCCTCATCATAAAACGGCGCCACCTTGAGCGTCATCGTCCCGGCATATTCCGGGTCGTAGCGGACCACAATCTCCGCAATCTGAGTCTGAATCTCTTCCACCAGCGGCCAAAACGGCTGCTCCAACAGAATCTGCTTGAGTTGCTTCTCGGGGTTCGGGTTTTTCGCATTCACACATATCAACCTCCTTCAGTCATTTTAAGGTAACCCCCCTTCATTATATCACAGATAACCATAAAAGTCAAGGAGACGCCATCAAGCGCCACTAAGCGCCCCCAAAATGACACCACCTGCCCCCAAAACGCCTAAGCTACTCAAGCCACCAACATCACCTAACCCTTGCCTTCTCGTCCCACTTGTGCTACAATTGATCCAGAGTTTCACGCCGCGTAGCGATTGCTGTAAGCTGCCGGCACAATATCAAGTTAATCAGGAAGAATTATCGTGCCTACTATCAACCAATTGATTCGTAAGCCGCGCCAGAAGTCTACCAAGAAATCCAAGGCTCCGGCGCTCGGCTCCATCGTCAATACCTTGAAGACGCGTCGCTATGAGCAGCCCGCTCCCTTGAAACGCGGCGTCTGTCTCAAGGTGACCACCAAAACCCCGAAGAAACCGAACTCCGCGCTTCGCAAGGTCGCCCGTGTGCGCCTGACCAACGGCCAGGAAGTTTGGGCCTACATCGGTGGTGAAGGCCACAACCTCCAGGAGCACGCCGTGGTGCTGGTGCGCGGCGGTCGTGTCCCTGATCTGCCAGGTGTGCGCTATCATATCGTCCGCGGCACGCTGGACCTCCAAGGTGTCCAGGGTCGCAAACAGGGTCGCTCCAAATACGGTGCGAAGAAGGGAGAATAATCTATGTCACGTAAAGTTACCAAATCTCTCCAACGCAAGCTCACTCCCGATCGCAAGTATCAGTCTGTTCTGGTTCAGCGCCTAATCAACAAATCCATGCTGGACGGCAAGAAACAGGTCGCCGAACGCGCGGTCTATCAAGCCCTGGAAGGTGCCGCCAAGAAGGTTGGATCCGAAGACCCCGTCGCCGTGTTTGAGAAAGCGCTCGCCAACGTTTCGCCGGACTTTGAAGTTAAGTCCCGCCGCGTCGGTGGTGCCAACTATCAGATTCCGTTCCCGATTTCCGGTCACCGCCAGCTCCACTTTGCCTTTTCTTGGCTGGTGCAGGCGGCCCGCGCTCGCCAAGGTATGCCCTATGCCAAGCGCCTAGAGCAGGAAATCGTTGACGCCTACCATGAGACCGGTGCAGCCTACAAGAAGAAGGAAGACTGCCATCGCATGGCCGAGGCCAACCGCGCCTTCGCGCACTTTGCCCGCGCTTAGTCTGACTAGTTCAACTAGTCTGGCTACGTGCGCGTGCCGGGGCGGCACCAACCCTCTATCGGCTGAACTCACCGCCTCACACCGTCAAAATGCGACCACTTCGGTCGCATTTTTGCTGCACCGCGAACGAACTTATGCTATAATGAAGTAAAATAGCGTTTTAGGAGGCATTAATGGTAAGATTAGCAATCAACGGGTTCGGTCGCATCGGACGCTGCGCATTCAAAATCGCTTTTGAGCGCCGCGACGCCGAGATCATCGCCATCAATAGCTTAGGCGATGCCAAGACCTTCGCCCATCTACTCAAATACGATTCCGCCTATGGCATTTATGACCACAAGGTCAGCTACGACGATAAACACATCATCGTGGACGGACACAAAATCCTCTTCCTCTGTGAACCCGACCCGGCTAAGCTTCCCTGGGGCAAACTCAAGATTGATACCGTGATGGAGTGTACCGGCGCCTTCCGCAAGCTCGCCGACACTAAGAAACACCTCACCGCCGGCGCCCGCAAAGTCGTCCTCTCCGCCCCTGCCAAGGGTAGCGGCATCAAAACCGTCGTGCTCGGCGTCAACGAAGAAGTCGTCACCGCAGATGACCGCATCCTCTCCAACGCTTCCTGCACTACCAACTGTATTGCCCCAGTCATGAAAGTCCTGGAAGACAATTTCGGAATTGAGAAGGCGATGATGACCACCGTCCACTCCTACACCGCTTCCCAGCGTCTCCAAGACGACGCCGCCCGCGACCTCCGCGAGGCGCGCGCCGCGGCCGCCAACATCGTCCCCACCACCACTGGTGCCTCTCAAGCCGCCGCCCTCACCATCCCGAGCCTGGAGGACCATTTCAAGGGTCTTTCGGTCCGGGTCCCCAGCCTTGTCGTCTCCCTGGCCGACATTACCGCCGTCTTGCGCCGCGACGTTACTAAGGCAGAAATCAACCAAGTCTTTGAAAAATCCGCCGCCGAACCCTATTACGAAGGCATTCTCACCGTCACCCACGACGAACTGGTTAGTACCGACTTCCGCGGCAACTCTCACTCCGCCATCGTAGACCTGCCCCTTACCGATGTGGTAGGTGGCAATCTTGTCAAGGTCGTGGCCTGGTACGATAACGAATGGGGCTATTCCAACCGCCTGGTGGAGCTAGCCGTGGATTTCGGCCGCGACGTCGCCTAATTAACTAGCAGAAAGGAGTCAATATGCCAGAATATACCATCTATCTCGGAGCCGACCACCGCGGTTTTGCTAAGAAGGAAGAGCTGTTCCCGCTGCTCTGCGGCTGTCACGAGAACGTGAACGTGGAGGATCTCGGTGCGGACGAATATCAGGAAGACGATGATTTTAACGACCCCGCTATCGCCGTCGCTCAGGCCGTCGCCGCCAACCCACACGGGATCGGTGTCCTGCTCTGCGGCTCCGCTCACGGAGTCACGATGCAAGCCAATCGTTTTCCGGGTGCCCGTGCCATCAATGCCCTCACCCCTGAATCCGCTGCCGCCGGCCGCCGCGACGACCACGCCAACATCGTCTGTCTCGCCGCAGACCAGCTTGACGCCGTCACCATGGAGCAAATCATCAAAACCTTCTGCCACACCCGCCCTGCCACCGATGAACGTTATCTGCGCCGCGTCCGGCGTCTTGACCAGACTCCGGCGGCTGACGCCAAGGAGCAATAACCATGCCTATTATCGTCCCCACCATCACCACCAGCGATCCCAACGTTTTCGCCACCAACCTGACCAAGTTCAGCACCTTCGCCAAGCGCATCCAGATTGACGCTTCAGATGGCAGTTTCGCACCTACCAACCTTGTTCCGCTTACCGCCCTCCAACCCACCCAATTCCCGCAGGGCGTTACCATTGATATTCACCTGATGTCCGCCCGCCCCAGCGAACATCTCCCGGCCATTCTCGCTCTTAAGCCCTCGCTTTGTATCCTGCACGCCGAGGTGGATGATAACCTCGCCGCGGTCTTTGCTCAGCTCAAACAAGCCGGCATCAAAACCGGCATCGCCTTCATCAAAACCACTTTCCCCGGTCGGGTGCGCGAGCTGGTGGCAAGCTGCGACCACGCAATGGTCTTTGCCGGCACCTTGGGTAGCCAAGGCGGCGCCATTGATCTGCTCCAGACCGAGAAAATCCCCCTGCTTCGCGCCATCAAGCCCGAACTAGAAATCGGCTGGGACGGCGGCGCTAATCTCAGCAATATCCGCGCCTTGGCCCATTCCGATCTTGACGTTATCAACGTCGGCAGCGCCATCTCCCAGGCCAGCGACCCCGCTGCTATGTATCAGTCTTTGCTTACTGAGGCCGACAAGAAGGGGGTACTAATCTAAATGGCTCGTATCGTCTCGCTCGGCCGCGTCCTCCAGGATATTATCTTGATTGATCGCGACGACTTCGCCAGTGTGGAAATCGCCGGGCAGTCTATTTTCTCCGAACTTACCATCGGTTCCAAAATTGACATTGACCACCTGCGCTACAGCGTTGGCGGTGGTGCTTTGAACTCCGCCACCACCTTCGCCCGCTGCGGACACGAGAGCGTCCTCTTTGGCACCATTGCCCATGACTCCGCCGGCGAAGCGATTCTGGCTGCCCTGGACCGCGAGAGCATTGACAGCAGCTACCTCGCCACCGAGCGTGGCACCACCGGCTGTTCCATCATCCTATTGGACGCCAAGACCGGCGAACGCACCATCCTCACCCACCGCGGCGTTTCCGGCCAGTTCCGCCGGTTCTCCGCTAGCGACCTGGATCTAGTGGCGCCGGACTGGCTCTATGCCACCACTACCGGCGGCGATATGGACAAGCTCCTAGCCTTCTTTGAACACGCCCACGAGCTTGGGATTAAGATTATGTTCAACCCCGGCGCCGCCGAAATCTCTCATCTCCCCAAACTTCACGGCTTATTAGAACTGGTGGATGTCCTGCTCGTCAACAAAACCGAAGCCGCTCAGATCGTCCCCGGCGTGGTGCTGAGCGAGTTGATTGAGCATCTCGCCTACTACTGCCCGACAGTTTTGATTACCGACGGTGTAATGGGCTCCATCGCCACCGACGGTAAAGCCACCTGGCGCCTCGGTGTTTATGGGCAAGTCCGCATGCGCGACGCCACCGGCGCCGGCGACGCTTTCGGCTCAGGCTTCCTGGCTAAACTGGCCGACGGCGCCGAGTTCGTGGACGCCTTACAGTTCGCCTCTGCCAATGCCGCCAGCGTCGTTCAGAAATACGGTGCCAGCACCGGCATCCTCACCGGCAGCGAAGACCTCCACCCTATGCCGATTCAGCAACTAACCTAAGAAAGGACCTCCCCCCAATGTTTGACCAAGATATTCTTAAACAGCTAGAAAAAGCCGATGTCGCCCGCGCCAAAGCCTATGCCAAAGACCTGGAACAGGGGCTGAAAATCGTACGCACTTACCCGCAGGGCGTCACGGTCTTTGGTTCGGCCCGGCTCCCCCAAGACCATAAATACTGCCTCAAGGCCCGTGAACTGGGCCAAAAACTCGCCCAAAACGGTCATGCCACCATCACCGGCGGCGGCCCTGGTATTATGGAAGCCGCCAACCACGGCGCCTACGAATACGGCGGCCAGAGTATCGGCCTCAACATCGCCCTCTCGCACGAGCAGCATCCCAATCCTTACCTCACCAACACTCTCCAGTTTCGCTACTTCTTCGCCCGCAAGGTTATGCTGGCGATGTCGGCCAAGGTTTACGTCTTTTTCCCTGGTGGCCTCGGCACTATGGACGAATTTACCGAAATCACTATCCTAATGCAGGAGGGCAAAATGCCCAAGATGCCGGTTTTCTGCTTCGGCACCAGTTTTTGGCGTCCCCTGGACAAGTTCTATCAAGAGAAGATGCTGCCGCTCGGCCTAGTCTCTAAGCCTGATCTCAAAATCTATAAACTCACCGACGACGTGGATGAAATCGTTGCCGCTGCCAACAAAATCGGCCACCCCCTGCTCCACACCAACTACTACGACGGCTTCTCTAGCGCCTCGCAAATGGCCGACGCTTAGCAACCTCATCACTTCTGCTCTAGGACTAGCCGACACGAAGCTGCCTACCGCTGTGTCGCCAGCTGTTCCAGCCCCCACAGCGCAATTCCTGTCGCCACCGAGACATTGAACGACTCCTTGCGCCCCTGCATCGGAATCTCTATAAATAACTCGCACTCCGCCCGCACCTCGGTCGGGATCCCCGCCACTTCCTCTCCCAACACCAGAATGACCTGTTCCGCACTCCGAAGTCCCGTCGCTAGCTCCGCGCTGCCCAGCTGTCGTACTCGCGCCTGTTCCGTCGGCGCGAGATTGTTCTCTAGCCCCAGCACCCGCACCCCGCGCGCTCGTTCTTTACTCAACCAAGCCGGCAGGTCCTCCACCGCCGTCTGCCGCACCAGCTGCTCCGCCCCCAGCGCCGCCTTGCTGATCTGACGGTTCAGCTTCTCACGCAGATGCGGCAGTAGCCTAGCATCCGCAAAGCGCGGCGTATATCCCGCATAAACCACCCGTTCCACTCCCAGCCCCTCGGCCGTCCGCAAGATTGCCCCCACGTTATAAACCGAGCGCAGATTGTGCAGTACCAGCGTGATTTTCATGACAAAAATTATATCATATCTGTAAACAATGGTATAATCTAGCTATGGATAGATATGACCCTCTGAAGATTGAATCAAAATGGCAAAAAATCTGGGCCGATACTGAGGCATTTAAGGCTGGCCCAGTCGGCGACCCGCGCCCCAAGAAATTCGTCGCCGAAATGTTCCCCTACCCCTCTGGCGCTGGTCTTCACGTTGGTCATGTCCGCAACTTCACCATTGTTGACGTGCTCGCTCGCTTCTACGCGCAGCAAGGCATGAACGTTCTTCGCCCCTTCGGCTATGACACCTTTGGTCTACCCGCTGAGAATTATGCCATCAAAACCGGCATCTCGCCTCAGTCCGCCACCACCACCAACATCCAAAACTTCCGTAAACAGGCCCAAAAGCTCGGTTACGCCATTGACTGGAGCCGCGAGATCAACACTTCCGACCCCGAATACTACCGCTGGACCCAGTGGTGCTTCCTCCAACTCTACAAAGCCGGCCTCGCCTACCAGAAGGAAAGCTACCAGTGGTGGTGCCCGGTTGACCAGACCGTGCTAGCCAACGAGCAGGTTGAGAACGGCCATTGCTGGCGCTGTGGCGCTGAAGTAGAAAAGAAGAAAATGAAGCAATGGTTCTTCAAAATTACCGATTACGCCGACGAGCTGCTGGCGTCGTTGGATGAAGTAGAATGGCCCGAAAAGATTAAGACCATGCAGAAGAACTGGATCGGCCGCAGCGAAGGTGCGGAGATTGATTTTCGCGTTCAAGTTGCTGCTGATGAACCTGCCGCCAACCCCTCCGATCCATCCGCCCCCCTCATCACCGTCTTTACCACCCGCCCCGACACCATCTTCGGTGCTACCTTCCTGGTGCTGGCGCCCGAGCATCCGCTGGTCGCCCAGCTTACCACACCCGGCACCCGCGCCAAGGTTGACCAATATCGCGAAGCCGCCCTCAAGAAATCCGAGATTGAACGCCAAGAGAACAAAACCAAAACCGGCGTCTTCACCGGCAGTTACGCCATCAACCCCGCCACCGGCGAGCCGATTCCGATTTGGGTGGCCGACTACGTCCTCATGGGCTACGGCACCGGCGCGATTATGGCCGTTCCTGGTCACGACGAGCGTGATTTCGAGTTCGCCGAAAAGTTTGACCTGCCAATCAAGCAGGTGATTGAGAAGCCCGAGGGCAGTGACGATACCGACCGCTACTATCACGGCGAAGGCGAGCTCGTCAACTCCGGCCAGTTCAACGGCACCCGCAGCGAAGACGCCCGTGAACAGATTGTCGCCTGGCTGAACGCTCAAGGCGTCGGTCGCTCCAAAGTCACCTACCGGATGCGCGACTGGCTGATTTCCCGCCAGCGCTACTGGGGCTGTCCAATTCCGGTCGCCTATGATAAGAATGGTCAAGTCCATCCCATTCCCGAAGATCAGCTTCCGGTGTTAATCCCGGAGGTGGACGATTATCAGCCCGACCACACCGGTCGCTCCGCCCTCGCTAAGGCCAAAGATTGGCTTAAAGTGACCATTGACGGCGAGGAGATGACGCGCGAAACCGACACCCTTGATGGTTACGCCTGTTCTTCCTGGTACCTCTGGCGCTACGCCAGCCCCCACGACCGCAGCGCTGCTTGGGACCCCGAAGCCGTCAAATACTGGTCACCGCTGGACGTTTACGTCGGCGGCGATCACGCCGTGGCGCACCTGCTCTACATCCGCTTCTGGTGCAAATTCTTCGCTGACCAAGGCTACCTGCCCTTCCGCGAACCCATCAAAAAGCTCCTCTATAACGGCTACATCAACGCCCCCGACGGCAAGAAAATGTCCAAGTCCAAGGGGAACGTGATTGATCCGCTGGAAGTGATTGATAGCGGCTATGGCGCCGACACCCTCCGCACCTACGAAATGTTCATCGGCCCCTACGATCAGGATGCCGCTTGGGACACTAAAGCTATCGGTGGGGTTTATCGCTTCTTGAATCGCTGCTGGACGCTCTGCTTTAACCCAGCCGAACCCGCCCAGCCCCTTGCCGCCGACGACCCCGCTCGCCTTGCCGCCCGTCATCAGACTATCAAGAAAGTCACCACTGACCTCCATCGCAACAGCTTCAACACCGCCGTGGCAGCGCTGATGGAATACGTCAATCAACTCTACAAAACCGGCGCCGAGACCGACGACCTGGTCGCGCTCGCTCGCCTGTTGAAGCCCTTTGCGCCCCACCTCGCCTCGGAGATGCTGGAGCAACTAGAGACCGACGACACCTGGCCGACCTGGGAAGAGCAATACCTAGAAGCTCAGCTCGTAGAAGTAGTGGTCCAAGTCAACGGCAAACTCCGCGCCAAACTCCAAGCTAGTCCCGAGCTACTTGACCAGCCCGACGAACTGCGCGCCCTGGCGCTGGCTGACCCCAATGTCCAGCGCTTCCTGGCTGACCGCCCCGTCGAAAAAGTCATCATCCCCCGCGGCGCCAAGCTGGTCAACCTCGTCGTCTAGACCCGACCGCCCGCAGTTAGCCGCCGATTTTCTCCACTCTGCCTGCGCGCTTCGCCGACCCCCTTGTCAATCTCCACCAAATATGCTAAGATGACATATAGTATTTTATATTAAAGGAGCATTATGCCTGAACCTAAGAAACAGAGTAGCCCGCGCAAGACTGGTCTGCGCCGGAGCCACCTTCGCCTCGAGTTGGCCCGTGCGGTCAACCGCCTTTCGCCAGTCAAAGCCTTTGAAACGGCTAAGAAAACCCCTAACTTAAAAGTCAAGACTGTTAAACCGGCGCGCACGCAGTCGGTCAAGGCCCAGAAAGCCGCGGCCAAATCCGCCGCCGCTCCGGCCACCAAGAAAACCACTACTCGCGTCACTAAGAAATCTAAATAAAAGGGAAGGCATATGGCAAGCAACCGGCATCTAGGCAGGATTATCGTTTTACAAAGTTTATACGAATACGAGTTTCGCAAGAAAGCCGGTGACGCCACCGCCGAGATTGACACTATCGTTGCGAAGAACATTGAGCCCTACGCCAAGGCGCTGGGTGATACTGAGTTTGTCTACAATCTCGCCCGCAACGTCTCCGCGCGTTTCCAGCCGCTGGACGATCTGCTCCAGCCGCTCGCCCCGGAGTGGCCACTTTCAACTATTGCTGCCGTGGATCGCAACGTGCTCCGGATGGGGCTTTACGAACTTCGCGAGTGTGCCGATACCGTTCCGCCCAAAGTTGCCATCAACGAAGCCGTTGAGCTCGCCAAGGCCTTTGGCTCAGATAATTCCTCTAAGTTTGTAAACGGCGTTCTCGGCACCGCCTACCGCCAAATCTATCAGGAAACCGAACCGCAAGGTTCCAAGGAATCACATGACCAAAAAACATTATCACAAACGCCCGCGCCCGACGCCGGGCAGCCGACCCAACCCGTCGCACCCCCGGAGTCAGTCGCCTAGCGCCCGCCCAGCTTCCGCCCAGGCGGCCAGCCGCACAGCTTCGGCCCCGCGACCAGTGGCTGGTCCCCAGGCAACCCCGGCTTCGCACCCTCAGCGTAAAGTCCCCGAGGCCCTGCCGCTCAAATCCGAGCGCACCAAGCTGAATCCGCTTTCTCGTCTCACCACCAAAGTCTTTAAGAAACCGTCCATTCAAGAAGTTGTCCGCGAGCCAACCGCCGGGGGGATTGTCTTTCGGATGAGCGCGGACCAAAAAGACATTGACATTCTCCTCATCCAGGACTCCAAGGGCCGCTGGACCATCCCCAAGGGTCACATTGAGCCCGGCGAAACCGCCCGCCAGACCGCCATCCGCGAAATCGGTGAGGAGGCCGGCCTCTTCCACATCCAAGTCCTCACCTGGCTCGGCAAAATCCATTTCCAATATCGCCGCGTGGACAAACTGGTCCTGATGACCACCCAAATCTACCTCGTCCGCGCCCTGGACAACGCCGAAATCCCCACCAAGGAACAATGGATGAAGGGCATTAAATGGTTCCGCTTCAAGGACGCCATCAACGCCATTGAATACGAAGACATTGAGAAACTGATGCTGCTGGCCAAAAACAAAATCCGCCAGGGACTTTAGCGCCGGCCTAGAGCCGGCCAAACTGCACCTCACGTTATCTATTAATCTCGCCTTGGGCCCTGCGTCCGAGACTCAAAAGGGAAGGAAATTAACCATGAACCAAACCCAAATCGCCGAATACCAAAACTTTGCCCGCGAAAAGCTCGGCTTCGAGTTCCACGATATTGACCTCTTAATCACCGCCCTCACTCACCGCAGCTACGTCAACGAACACCGCGCCAGTGTCAAGGAACACAACGAGCGTCTGGAGTTTCTCGGCGACGCCGTTCTGGAACTCGTCACCTCTGATTTTCTCTACCGCAACTACCAGCAGCCGGAAGGAATTATGACCGCCTGGCGCGCCGCCTTGGTCCGCACCGAAAGCATCGGCGCCGCCGGCGAAGAACTCGGCTATGCTCCGCTCGTCCGCCTCTCTAAGGGCGAGAAGCACGGCTCCGACCGCGCCCACGCCGTCATCCTCGCCGATTGTTTTGAGGCCGTCATTGGCGCCATCTATCTTGACCAAGGCTACGACACCGCCGCCGCCTTCATCGCCAAGCACATCCTGGTCAAGATTGACCAAATCCTCGCTGACGGCAGCTGGCGCGACCCCAAATCCTATCTCCAAGAACTCGCCCAGCACCACGACTCTGCCACCCCCTCTTACCGCGTCCTCGGCGAAGACGGCCCCGACCACGACAAGACCTTCACCGTCGGCGTCTTCGTCGCCGGCAAGCAGCGCGGTCGCGGCACTGGCCACTCCAAGCAGGAAGCCGAAGGCGCCGCCGCCGCCGAAGCCGTCAAATACTACCTCCGCCGCCAGTCCTAGGCTTTACATTTCTCCTCACCTATGCTAGAATAATCCTACTATTATTAAATAAGGAGATTCCATGCTCGCGATTCGTATGCAACGTAATGGCCGGACTCACACCCCTGTGTACCGGATAGTCGTCCAAGAAGCGCAGCGCCACCCGCTCTCGGGTCGTGTTGTTGCCGAGGTCGGCAATTATAACCCTGAGACTAAGAAAACGGTCCTTGACCAAGAGAAAATCGGGTTCTATCTCGCTCACGGCGCCCAGCCCTCGTCTCGGGTGGCCTTCATCCTGAAGCAGAACGGCATCAAACTGCCCGCCTGGTACCAGGAACGCCCCGCCCGCCACGCTCAGGCTAAGCACGCCGACAAGCTCCGCAAGAACCAGCCCAAGGAAGCGCCCGCCGCAGACGCAGCCGACGCCGAAGCCGCGGAAGCCTAGGCCCGCCCACGCTAAGGGTATCCCGCCCGTCTCGCCAATTTACCTTTTTATTCAGCTTGTGCTATAATAACAGCATATTAACCTAACCATCGGAGATCTTATGGCAACCATTGACCAGCAATTTGTAGAATACATCGTTAAAACCCTTGTCAACAACCCTGACAAAGTCGTCGTGGATCGTGAAATTGACGAGCGCGGCGTTCTGCTCTCGCTCAGCGTTGACCCCGAAGACGTCGGTCGCGTGATTGGTAAGCGCGGCGCCACCGCCCAGTCCATCCGCACCCTGCTCCGTGTACTCGGCACTAAGAACGGCGCCCGCTACAACCTCAAGATCGTCAATACTGACGAAGAAGGCGCCGCCCCAGTCGAGCATGATCAGCCTACCGAACTCGCTGACGCAGCCGAAGCCGAAGTCACCGCTGCCGCTGATGAAGCTGCTGCGACGGCTGCTGAGGGCGACGATCTCGCCGAGAAAACTCGTGCCGAGCTGGCCGACCTTGACGACCTGGACATCTAGCTTTGCTACCGGGCTCCGCAACCAGCCCAGTCAAAGTTAGACCTTAGCTCCACAAAAATACCCCAATGGGGTATTTTTGCTAGCGCCCGACCCTGTTCGTGCCAATTTTGGCAGATTTTCTAAAAAACTCTTGTGTTTTTCCGCCGCGTCCTGTATAATCAAAACAGTTCGGAAGAACATATGGCTAACTGCGAGCCAACATAAAGTTGAGAGCTTATATGTTCAAAAAGCCACCCTTTTGCGGTGGTTTTTTGGTGGCAGTATTTACGGCGTCCAGCCTCCAATGCCCCGTACCTCGCCACACGTCACGAAGGCTCCAACCGCATTGAAAAGGCCCGCCCCTTGGGGCGAGCCGCTCCGCAGCCGTAAATCGGCCGCTAGACGTGATACTGACAGTAGCCGGCACAGACCGGACTCGTCAGTTAAGTTAGAAACGTGACAAATGGTGTCGCTTCAGGTAATCCTCAATGGACAGCAGCAAACTGGTCTCGTCCAGCGCCGTGTAAAGAATACAGCATTCTTCGCCCGACTTGTCCAAGCGGGTCGCAAACACCGCCCAGCCGGTCGGCGCCGTAATCCGGATCGTATCCTGTGTAGACAGCTGCCGGTGCGCAATCAGTGGCAGCCACTCATCAGTCAGTTCGCCCTTGAACTCCAGCGGGGAATTGCAATAAACCTGCTCCAGGCGGGCCGGGCCATGATCCGACTTGAAGGCCACCGGAAAACTCCGGCCGGCCGGTTCTGCGTGCCGCGTCTCGGTAATCCCGTATTCGCGCCACATCATCATGGACAGGTCGCCCCGCTTAAAATGCGCTTCCACGGTTTTGAACTGCTGCTTCAGCTCCAGGGTGCCAGGCACCAGCGCAAACCGTCGCCGGAAAGACTTAGCCCGCGGCAGTCGGCTGTGATACTCGCAGATAAAACTCCGACCATCCAGCTTGACCGTCCAGCCTTTCAGCTCAATCATGCGCCGAAACTGCCCGTCCGCGTTCAGATTCTGACTCAAACTGTCACTGCTCCGAATCCCACCAAAACCACTTGCCGTCACTTCAACTTTAATCACCATAAGGTACTCCTCTCTGCGCTTCCTGCGCGGGTTCTCTAGGGGCTTGAGGCTCTTACCCCCCTTCATTATATCACAGATAAGCATAAAAGTCAAGACTGCTCCTATCCACCCCGCTTTTCGGCGCCCACCACCGTCCCTAAGCCCCGTCCGCGCGCCACGTCACCTTGCCCCAATCTCCTGAAAAATCCCCTTGCCAAAGCTCCCAAAGTTTGCTAAAATCTTAAACTAAGAAGTAGTGTGTGGTATTTTGGCAGCGCTTGAGAATAGCGGCATCAGGCGTAAAATACCACAGTAATCTTCGGCGCTAAAAGATTATCAACACTAAGAGAGAGGAAACTGTGAGCAAAACAACCACTACTGGTCGTCGCGTATTTTTCACCGAAGGCGACCAAGCCCTCCCCATTCCTGATCTGACGGCCCATCAGAAGGATAGCTGGGAGGATTTTGTCAAATCTGGTCTCCGGGAAGTGTTCAACGAACTCAACCCGATTGACGACTACACCGGGCAAAAACTATCCTTGCGCTTCAAGGATTATTATTTCAAAACTCCGGCCGAGGACGAGAAAACCGCCAAATACAACCTGTCCACCTACGCCGCCCCGCTGCATGTAATCGTAGAGCTGACCAACAAGGTCACCGGCGAGGTCAAGGAGCAGGATATTTATTTCGGCGACTATCCCTGGATGACCGAGCGCGCCACCTTTATTATCAACGGCACCGAGCGCGTGGTGGTTTCCCAGCTGATTCGTTCCGCCGGGGTTTTCTTCACCGCTGACGAACACAACGGCAAGCGCTACTACGGCGCCAAAGTGATTCCGGGCCGCGGAGCCTGGCTGGAGTTTGAGACCACCCCGGGTGGCTGCATTTACGTTAAGATTGATCGCCGCCGCAAGATTCCCATCACCACCTTCCTGCGCGCGCTCGGCATCGCTTCCGACGAGGAAATCCGCGCCCAGTTTGCCGAGATTGACAACGGCCCCATCAGTTACATCAACTCCACCCTGGAGAAAGACACCTCCACCAGCCAGGCTACGGCGCTGCTTGAAGTCTATCGCCGGCTGCGCCCGGGTGATCTCGCTACGGTTGAGAACGCCAAGTCTATGATTGAGCGCACTTTCTTTGATTATCGCCGCTACGATTGTTCGCGGGTTGGTCGCTTCAAGCTCAACCGCCGGCTCGGCTTTGATACCCCGAACGACGCCGCCCACCGCACCCTGCAAATGCAGGATGTGCTGGCCATCATCAGCGAAATTATCCGCCTCAATAACACCCAGGAACCGGCAGATGACATTGACTCGCTGGCAAATCGCCGGGTCAAGCTGGTCGGCGAGCTGGTTCAACGTCAGTTCCGTCTCGGGATGCTCCGCCTCCAGCGCAACATTCTGGACCGGATGTCAATGGCTGACCCCGAAGAAGTCACCCCTTCGCAGCTGCTCAACTCCCGCCCGGTGGTGGCCGCGGTCAAGGAGTTCTTCTCCAGCTCTCAGCTTTCGCAGCTGATGGACGAGGTCAACGGCTACTCCGAGCTCGCTCACAAGCGCCGCCTCTCTAGTATGGGCCCCGGCGGTCTGACGCGGGAACGCGCCGGCTTTGACGTCCGCGACGCTCACCCCACCCACTACGGCCGCATCTGCACCGTAGAGACCCCGGAAGGTGGCAACGTCGGTCTGGTCTTGAACCTGGCGACCTATGCTCGCATCAACGAATACGGTTTCATTGAAGCCCCCTACCGCGTGGTCAAAAACGGCAAGGTGACCGACGAAGTGGTTTACGTAGACGCCGCCACCGAGGAAGATATGATTATCGCCGACGCCTCAGTTAAACTCAATGACAAGGGCGAATTCGTGGAAGATTGGGTCTCCGCCCGGGTCAAGGGCCGCCCCAGCCAGGTCGCTTCCAACCTCGTCACCCACATTGACGCCGCTCACAAAGAGATTCTCGGCACCTCGGCCAGCCTGATTCCGTTCGTAGAGAAAAACCGCGTTGACCGCTCCTTGATGGCCTGCGCCATGCAAAAGCAAGCCGTGCCACTGCTCAAGAACGACGCCCCGATCGTCGGCACCGGCATTGAGCACGAAATCGCAATGAATACTTCGCAAGTTGTGGTCGCTGCAGCTGCCGGTGAGGTGGTGAAGGCGGACGGCATCTCGGTCATCGTCAAATACAAAGACGGCGAAAAAGAATATCCGCTGGAGCACTTCCAGAAGACCAACGACGACCGCTGCTACAACCAGCGTGTCAAGGTCGTGCGCGGCCAGAAGGTCAAAAAAGGCGACATCCTGATTGAGGGCGCTTCTGTCACGAATGGTGAGCTAGCGCTCGGTAAAGACCTCCTGGTAGCCTTTATGCCCTGGCGTGGTTATAATATGGATGACGCCATCGTGATCTCTTCCCGTTTAGTAGAGGACGATGAACTTACTTCCATCAACATCAAGGATTTTGACGTGGAAGTGCGCGAAACCAAGCTCGGACCCGAGCAGGTCACTCGCGACATCCCGAACGTTCCCGAGAAAAGTCTGCGCCACCTTGGCGAAGACGGTATCGTAGTTGTGGGTTCCGAAGTTCAGCCTGGCGACATCTTGGTCGGTAAAATCACCCCGAAAGGTGAGCAGGAACTCAGCTCTGAGGAGCGCCTGCTCCGTGCCATCTTCGGTGAGAAAGCTAAGGACGTCCGCGACACTTCGGTTCGCATGGATGGCTCTTCCACCGGTAAGGTGGTCGGCGTGCGGGTCTATACCCGCGAACAGGGTCACGAACTCAAAGCCGGCGTGTTGATGCAGATTCGGATTTACGTGGCCGAGATGCGCAAAATCAGCGTCGGTGACAAAATCGCCGGTCGCCATGGTAACAAAGGTGTCGTCTCCCGGATTCTGCCGGTGGAAGATATGCCGTTCATGGAGGACGGGACGCCAATTGACATTCTGCTCAGCCCGATGGGCGTGCCAAGCCGTATGAACCTCGGTCAGCTGTTTGAGGTCCACCTCGGTATGGCGGCTCGGGCGCTCGGTTACGAAGTTGCTACCCCCTCCTTCAACGGTGTGCCGGACGAAGTGATCTCTGATCAACTAGAGAAGGCCGGCTTCAGCCGTGACGGTCGCGTGCAGCTCTATGATGGTCTGACCGGCGAACCTTTCAACGAACGCACCTCGGTCGGCGTGATGCATATGCTAAAACTGCACCACATGGTGGAAGACAAGATTCACGCTCGCTCCACTGGTCCCTACACTACTGTCACTCAGCAGCCGCTCGGTGGTAAAGCTCAGAACGGTGGTCAGCGCTTCGGGGAAATGGAGGTCTGGGCGTTGGAAGCCTACGGTGCCGCCACCACCCTGCAGGAAATGCTCACGATTAAATCTGATGATGTCTATGGTCGTGCGCAAGCCTACAAGTCAATCATCAAGCGTGAACCGATTGAAGGTCCCAAGCTGCCGGAAGGCTTCAATGTTCTGGTTAAAGAGTTCCAGGGGTTGGGCCTGAAGGTGGATCTGCTGGAGCAGGGTGAATCCAAAGATGCTGGTGAAGTAATTGAGAAGACTTCGCGCGAGATTGAACAAGAGAATGATGACAGCCGCATCTATGCCCAGCACGCGCACCACGCACCGGCGGACACGATTGTGGATCTGGATGAAGAAGAAAAGGAAGTGATGGACGCAGAGGGCGTCAGTATAAGAGAGGCCGACGAGCTTGACGAATCGCCTGACGATTCCGAGGCTGGCCTTGGAGAGGAGTTATAAGATGGCTTGGATGGATAATTACATCAGCGCCAACGATTTTGACGCCATTCGTCTCAGCGTCGCCAGCCGGGAGGACATCCTGAACTGGAGCTACGGTGAAGTCTTGAAACCGGAGACGATTAACTATCGCACCCAAAAGCCGGAACGCGACGGTCTGTTCTGTGAACGGATTTTCGGACCGGTCAAGGATATTAACCCGCACGACTCCAAGCTTAAGGGCGTGCGCTCTCGCGAGGCCGCGGTGGACAAGGAAGGGAACCTGGTCACCAAGTCCATTTCTCGCCGCGAACGCATGGGGCATATCTCCCTGGCGGCGCCGGTTGCCCACATCTGGTTTATGCGTGGCACCCCCAGCGCGCTCAGTGTATTGCTCAACCTGACCGTCAAGAACATTGAGAAAGTGGTTTACTTCGCCTCCTATCTGATCGTAGCGGCCGAAGACGAGGCCATTGCTCAGCGCCTGACCGATCTGGAAGCCAGCACTACGGCCGCCCGCGAGGCGATCCGCCTGCGCTACGAACAGGCCGCCGAGGCCGAAGGCGCGGATCTGAAAGTCCTGGCCGACCAACAAGCCAAGGAATCCGAAGCCTTGGAAGCTGATTATCTCAAGCGCAAGTCAGCGCTGGAGAAGATGCAAAAAGGCGCGGTGATCAGCGAGCAAGAATACCGCAATCTTCCGGACGACTACGACGAGCTGATTACGGTTGAGATGGGCGCCACCGCGATTAAGCAGCTCCTGGAAGAGATTGATCTCAAGACCATGATCTCTGAGCTGCGCGAGGAATCCGAAGCCTCCAAGGGCCAGAAGCAGAAGCGGATTATGAAGCGCCTCAAGGTGATTGAGGGGATGGAAGCCGCCGGCATCAAGCCCGTGGACCTGATCCTGACCGTGATTCCGGTCATCCCACCCGATCTCCGGCCGATGATTTCGCTGCCGGGCGGTCGCTTCGCCACCTCTGATCTTAACGACCTCTATCGCCGGGTGATTAATCGCAACAACCGTCTACGCAAACTGTTGGAGCTGAACGCTCCGGCCGTCATTTGCCACAACGAGATGCGTATGCTCCAAGAAGCGGTGGATGCCTTGATTGATAACTCTGCGGTTCACGGCAGCCGCTCGGCCAGCACCCAAAACGGTCGGCGCAAACTCAAGAGCCTCTCTGACCTCCTCAAGGGTAAACAGGGGCGCTTCCGCCAGAATCTACTCGGTAAGCGCGTAGACTACTCCGGTCGCTCCGTGATCGTGGTCGGCCCCGAGCTGAAGTTGAATGAATGTGGTCTGCCCAAGCAGATGGCGCTGGAACTCTTCAAGCCGTTTGTGATTTCCTGGCTGATGAATAACGAGTATGCCGCTAATATCCACGCCGCTACCCGGATGATTGAAGCTGGCGAAGCTGTGGTCTGGGATGCGCTGGATGACTGCATCAAGGGCAAATACGTGCTCTTAAACCGCGCCCCCTCGCTGCACCGCCTCTCAGTTCAGGCCTTCCAGCCCAAACTGATTGATGGTAAAGCAATTCAGTTGCACCCACTGGTCGCCTCCGGCTTCAACGCTGACTACGATGGTGACCAAATGGCGGTCCACCTGCCACTCTCTGATGCTGCGCAAGCCGAGGCTGGCGAACTGATGTCAGCCAGCAAGAACCTCTTAAAGCCGGCGGACGGCGCTCCGGTGCTCGCCATCTACCAGGATGTGGTCTTAGGAATCTATTACCTCACCTACAACAAACCTGGGACCGAAACCGATCAGGTTAAACCTTTCAGCTCCGTTTACGAAGCCGAAATGGCCTATGACCAGAAGCTGATTGCGCTGCAAACCCCCATCCGGGTCTTCGCCAAAGGTGAAATCCGCAACACCACCCTCGGTCGCGTGATCTTTAACGAGATTCTACCCAAAGATTATCCCTATGATAACTCGGTTCAGAACAGCAAACAGCTCAAGCGCGTGATGGCGGACATCTTTGATCGCTACGGCGCCGAAGAAATGGTTAAGACCGCTGACGCCGTCAAGAACCTCGCCTTTGAGTATGAGACGATTGCCTCGGTCTCCACGGCTAAGGACGACTACCCGACCTATCCGGAGATTGACGACTTTATCGCCGAAGGTGATGCCAAGACTGCACTCATCCAAGAGCAATTTGATCAGGGCTTGGTCACCGAAGAAGAACGCTACAACCTCACCGTGGCCAACTGGCGCGATATTGATAAGAAAATCTCCGACTTCCTGAAGAGCAAGCTCGCCGAGATGGATACCGACATTGCCGTGATGGTTAACTCCGGCGCTCGCGGTAGCGTCTCCAACATCAAGCTCGCCTCAGCCGAAATCGGTATCATGGTGGACATCAACAACAACGAGATTGAGCTCCCGGTCAAGTCCAGCTACAAGAAGGGCCTCAACACCCTGGAATCCTTCATCGCTACCCGGGGTGCCCGTCAAGGTCAGGTCTCAACCGCTCTTCGGACCGCTGACTCTGGCTATCTCACCCGCCGCTTGGTGGACGTCGCTCAAGATGTCTTCACCACCGACGAAGAAGCTCCCGATCCTGGCTTCGCCGTCCACAAGAGCGAATCCGAATACACTGGCATCAGCTTTGCCGCTCGGATTGCCGGCCGCTACACCGCTGAACCTGTGCCCGGCTATGTTGACGCCGACGAACTAATCAGCCAAGAGATTGCGGAACAGATTGAAAACGATGATTCCATTGACAGCATCAAGATCCAGTCTGTCCTCACCACTACCGCCGTGGATGGCGTGCCCCGCAAGGCTTACGGGATTGATATGTCTACTCGGACGCTGGTGGAAGCTCATCAGCCGGTCGGTGTCATCGCCGCTCAGTCGCTCGGTGAGCCTGGTACGCAGCTGACGCTTGATACCAAGCACGGCTCCGGCGTAGCTGGCTCTGGTGCCATCGCTCGCGGTCTTCCGCGTGTGGAAGAGTTACTGGAAGCCCGCACTCCGAAAGGTCAGGCCTATATCACCCCAATCACCGGGACGGTGGAGACCTGGGAAGAGAATAACCGTTACGTCGTTCAGATTACGCCCGAAGCTGGCGAAACTGACCGTCACGAGCTGGCTGGTCGCAAGCCAACCGTCAAGGATGGCGCTCATGTCAAAGCTGGCGATGTGATTGCCGACAAGGGCAAAGGCAAGGACCCGCTGATCTCACCGGTAGATGGTATCGCCGAGTTGGTGGAGGACGCCATCGTAATCGTCGCCGAGGCTGGCGCCCCGGTCAAGGTAGAAATCCCGGGCGATGCCGAGCTCCTCGTGAAGTCTGGTGACCATCTGGAAGCTGGTGACCGCCTCACCACCGGTTCTTTGAATCTCCAAGACCTCTTGAAATACAAGGGTGCCGAGGAAACCGCTCGCTACATCATGAACGACGTCACCGCGGTTTACGCCGCTCAGGGTCACGAAATCTCTGCAAAACACCTTGAGATTATCGTGCGTCAGATGTTCAGTCGGGTGATGATTAACGAACCGGGCGACTCCAGCTTCGTCTCTGGCGACATTGTGTCTAAAGCCGCCATTACGGCCGAAAATCAGCGCCTGGAAGCCGCCGGCAAGGAGCCAGCCACCTATGATAGTCTCCTGCTCGGTATTACCAAGGTCTCCATCTGGTCCGACTCCTTCCTCTCTGCCGCTTCCTTCCAAGACACCACTCGCGTCTTGATTAATGCCGCGATTAATGGACGGGTTGACCACCTCAAGGGTCTGAAAGAGAATGTCATCATTGGCCGCAAGATCCCGGTTGGTACCGGTGTGACGCCGCTAGAGGTGACAAACGCCGCCCGTGCCGAAGCGCAAGCCGAAGCTGCGGACCTTGGTCCCACCGCCGAGGATGTGGCTGAGCTGTAAAACTCCAGTTCCGCTAACAGCCTCACGCAGCTAAAGCTCCCCGTTCAAGGGGAGCTTTGGTTTGGTCGTATAATGCCCAGCCACACCTCTGTTCAAAAAGTAATTTTGACACACCGACCCCTGTTCTGGTGGTCTGCCGGTTTTGTTGAATTGTCTCAAATGTAGTATAATTACCCCATGGAAGTTAACCAAGCTACGATTCAGCATCTTGCCCAGCTCTCTAATTTTGCGCTCACCGCCGACCAGAGCCAGCGGCTGGAATCTGATATTCGCGCAATCTTAGATTATATTTCTCAGCTTGACCAGCTGGACACCGACGGCATTGAGCCGACTTATCAGGTCTTTGAAATGGAGAATGTCTGGCGTCCGGACGTCATCACACCCCAGGACGCTACGCCCGATGAGCTGCTCGATCTCACCGTTGCCACTCAAGATCATCAAATTAAAGTACCAAAGGTATTGTAATCATGATTCAAGCTGCGAGTAAAACCCATTCTGCCGTCCAAATGGTCCGCACCGCCTTGGAGCGTGCGCATCACTATCAGGATACGCACCATATCTTTACCTTTATCAATGACGAAGCTGCCCTTGCCAAAGCCGCCGCAATTGACCAGCGTATCCAGCGTGGCGAGACCGTCGGGCCGTTGGCCGGTGTCCCCTACGCCCTGAAGGACAACTTCCTCTCTCCCGAAGGCGAAACTACGGCCTCGGCGCACATCTTGGAAGGCTTCACCAGTCCTGTCACCGCTACCGCCGTCCAGAAACTTGAAGATGCTGGGGCGATTATGATTGGTCGCACTAATCTTGACGCCTTCGCCCACGGATCATCTACCGAGAACTCCTACTTCGGTCCTACCAAAAACTCGCGTGATCCTGAACGCGTAGCGGGGGGTTCCTCGGGCGGCTCGGCCGTCGCCGTGGCACTCGGCATCGTGCCGTTTGCGACCGGTACCGATACCGGCGGCTCTATCCGCCAGCCGGCTTCTTTCAACGGTGTTTATGGACTTAAGCCTACCTACGGTACCATCTCGCGCTACGGCGTGGTCGCAATGGCTTCGTCCACCGATTGTATCGGCTTCTTCGCCCAGAGTCCCGAAGATCTTGATTTACTGATGCGCGTCACCGCTGGTCAGGATCCCTATGACCTCACGACTCTGCCCGATTATTACCAAACTGCCCCTGCCGAGACCGCCCCGCGCCGCATCGGCGTAATTAAAGACTTTGACAACGAAGCCGTGGATCCAGAAATTCGCGCTGCGCTCCAGCATAAGCTTGACCTCTTGCGCCAGCAGGGCCATCAAATCATTGAGCTCTCAATGCCCAGCCTCAAATATGCCCTAGCCGCCTACTACATCATCGTCCCCGCCGAAGTTGCCAGCAACCTTTCCCGTCATGACGGCGTGCGCTATGGCTTCCGCAGCACAAAATCCCAGCATCTCGCCGAGCTTTACCAGAATACGCGCGACGAGGGCTTTATGCCCGAGAATAAACGCCGAATTATGATTGGTAATTTTGTTTTGTCCTCCGGCTATTATGATGCCTATTATCTCAAAGCCGCCAAGGCTCGCACCCTGATCATCCAGGAATACGAAAAAGCCTTCAAACAGTGCGACTTCATCCTGACGCCAGTATCGCCCAATCCTGCCTTCAAGCTAGGTGAGAAAGTTAATGACCCGGTTGCGATGTATCTTGAGGATGTGATGAGTGTTCCTCTCAACTTAGCCGGCGTTCCTGGCCTTGCCATTCCAGCTGGCGAGACTAAGTCTGGTCTGGCGCTCGGCTTACAACTGGTCGGGCCGCGCCGCAGTGATGCCGCCCTGCTTCAATTCGCTAAGACCCTGGAGGAAAGCCACTAATGCCGTCGCTAATCTTTCTGATTATTGCTATTGTCGCGGTCGGCATCCTCTTGCTCATTGCGATGGGGATTACCCGCAAGCACGGTCACGCCTTTGACGTTGAAGAATACCAAACCAAATGGCTCAAAATTGAGAATAGCCTCGTGCGCGATGACCCGCGCAGCTACCCCTTAGCCGTGATTGAAGCCGACAAGCTGCTGGACCACGCCCTGATTGAACTCGGGCTGCCCGGTAAGACCATGGGCGACCGCCTCAAACGTGTCGGCGACCGCTTTTCTAAACTCAATTCCGTCTGGCACGCCCACAAATTACGCAATCAAATCGCACACGAATCCGGTTTTGAGATTGACTACGGCCAAGCCAGCCGTTCACTCGCCGCGTTTCGCCAAGCCTTAAAAGATCTAGGAGCAATCTAATGACCACCGAATATCTGCCTACCATTGGTATAGAATGCCACGTCCAGCTTTCCACCAAGACTAAACTCTTCTCGGAAGTAGATAACGACGCCCGCCAGAAAGAGCCCAACAGCTGTGTCTCGCCGGTTGACTATGGTCTGCCCGGGATGCTACCACGCCTCAACCATACCGCTATTCTCTACACTATTCGCGCCGGCCTCGCCCTGAATGCCAAGATTAACTTAAACTCACGCTTTGACCGTAAACACTATTACTACCCCGATCTCCCCAAGGGCTACCAAATCACTCAAATGTATTCCCCCATCATCGGCGCCGGTTCCGTGGAGCTTCCAGATGGCACCATCATCCCAATTGAGCACGCCCATTTGGAAGAAGACGCCGGCAAGCTTTCGCATTACCGCGATTATTCACTGGTTGACCTCAACCGTGCCGGCACCCCGCTCATTGAGATTGTCTCTGAGCCCGCCATTCATTCTGCTGCCGCCGCCCGTGACTATGCCAAGGAACTCTGGCGCTTGATGACCTATGCTGGTGTCACCTATGGCGACCTCTACAACGGCAATATGCGCTTTGATGTCAACATCTCGCTTGCCCCTAAAGGTAGCAAAGAGCTCGGTACTCGCGCCGAGGTCAAAAACCTCAACTCCTTCCGCTCCGTTGAGCGTGTCATTGAATATGAGATCAAACGTCAGACTAGAATCCTCCAGCAGGGTGGTCAAGTTGTCCAGGAAACCCGCGGCTGGAATGATGCGACTGGCGAAACCACTGACCAGCGCAGCAAAGAATCCGCCGCTGACTATCGCTACATGCCCGAACCCGATCTGCCACCGCTCCGCCTCACACCAGAGCTTGTAGAGGCCGAACGCCGGCAGCTGTCACCACTCCCCGCTTGGTATCGCGAGCGCCTGACACCTGTGATTGGCTCCGATCTAACCGAGATTTTGCTGGACCACCAACCGCTGGTCGCCAAGCTTGCAGAGCTAGACGATCCCCAGGCCATCAAGCTGGTCGCCAATCTCTTCTCTAGCGTCCTGCTGGCCGAAGAAAATGCCAGCCTCTTAAACGACGAGCTGCCGAGCAAAACCCAGCTAGCCGACCTGGTTACAATGCGCAACCAGAACGAACTTTCCAGCACCGCCGCCAAGGAAGTCTTTCTGAAGTATTTTGATCCCGAGATGCACTACAAGGACACGCGTACCATCGCCAAGGAACTCGGTGTCATCCAAGAAAACGATACGGCTGCCCTGGAGGCCTTGGTTGACCAAGTCCTCGCTCAACCCACCACAGCCCAGGCCCAAGCCGACTATCACAACGGTCAGACCAAGGTCCTCGGTTTTCTCGTCGGTCAGGTCATGAAAGCTTCTCACGGTCAAGCCAACCCCACTGCGGTCCAAGAAATCTTACGACAGAAGCTCGCCTAGCGGATGCCCCTGATCTGGACCCCGTCAACCGTTCAGCAGTGGTTCGCCGAGCACGTCAGGCTACACGGCGCTCCCTACACTCTAGATCGCGATCAGGCGCAAGCAGTATGCGACCAGCATACCAACACACTGGTCGTAGCCCGTGCCGGCTCCGGCAAAACCCGCATCATTGTCGCGAAGGCAATTTTCTTAGTCTATGCTTGCAATTATGCCTGGAAAGAAGTGCTGATTTTTATGTTCAACCGGGCTGCGGCGACCGAAGTCAACCAGCGCCTCTCGGAAGTAAGCGTTGACCAGCGCCCTATCGCCAAGCAACCGCTCCAAGTCGCTTCTACCTTCCACAAGTTCGCCTTGGATGTCCTTAAAGGCAGCGGAAGAGCTCCGCAAATTATCTCCAGCGAACTCCAGACTGATTACCTCCGTCAAGCCTTCACTAAGGCGCTCGGTCCCAAGCGCCTTCATCCCACCGCCCGAGTCGAAGCCTTCAAGCTCACTCAGAGTTTCATTGCCCGAGCCGGTCAATCCTACCCAGCCCAAGCCGACTTACCCGCCCTAAAATCCGCCCTCCAACAATCCGTGCTGACCGCCACCCCCTCGCAGGCCTTCTATCAAAAACTCGGTTTTGCCGCTTACACCCACTACCTCCAGCAGTTTCAGCCACCTCA
>CAMMXR010000003.1 GCA_946500965.1 uncultured Candidatus Saccharibacteria bacterium
TTTCCCCGCCCCCCCCTCTCCCGAACCCCCCGCCCTCGTCACCGCCCCCCCCACCGGCGAAATCACTGCTCCCGCCGAGCTCTCCGCCGCTGACGCCGCTGCCCTCCCCATGAGTCAGCTCAACCAACGCCAAACCGCCATTTCAAACGGCGTTTTTGCCTTCCTTAATACCGCCAGCACCGCCCTCTCCAGCACCTCTGTCCGTCAAGCCATCCGCCAGGGAATCAACCTGACCACCGTCCGCTCCGTCCTGGACGGCGAAGCCCCCCTGGATTATCCCATTTTAGGCTCCGAGATTGAGCTGGACAGCTACCCCGAACTCCCCGCCTACGACCCCGAAGTCGCCCGCTCTACTTTAGCCTCCGCCGGCCTCGCCGACCAAACCCTCAGCCTCGTCACCATCAACTCTGGCTACTTCCCCGAACTCGCCGCCGCTCTGGAGCGTGAACTGGAATCCCTTGGTCTCACCGTAGAAGTCTCCATCTACGACCCCGGCCAGGATTTCCTGCTCAACATTATCCGCCCCCGCAGTTACGACATCCTGCTCTACGAAGTGGAACTTGGCGCCGACCCCGATCTCTTCGCCTATTACTATTCCTCCCAAGCCTCCGCCTCTGGCCTCAACCTCTCCAACTACCGCAACTCCCTTGCCGACGACCTCATCCTCGGCGCCCGCAGCACCCTTGACCACTCCCTCCGCGTCGCCAAATACGAATCCTTCCTCCGCGAATGGGTGGACGACGTCCCCGCCATCGGCCTCTACCAGTCCAACCTCACCTACTTCTATGCCCAAAACGTCCGCACTTTCTCCGAAGACAACCGCCTGGTTTACGCCACCGACCGCTTCACCGACGTGGAGTCCTGGGCCGTCGTCCGCGCCCCCCGCAACCGCACCCCCTAAGCCCGCAACCGCACCCCCTAAACCACATCGCCTACCCCCGCCCCACTCTACCCCTTAACTTCTCCCCGCAAAAGTGGTATAATAAAAGAATGAGAAACTTAGCCACCCAACTTAAAGCCAACCCCGATCAACCCGTTCATCTTGCCGGCTGGGTCAATTCCCGCCGCGACCATGGTGGCCTGATTTTCATTGACCTGCGCGACCACACCGGCATCATCCAACTCGTCATCACCCCCGATACCCCCGCCGCCTTCAAGATCGCCGAGACCCTCCGCGACGAGTTCGTCATCTCCGCCACCGGTATTGTCCGCGAGCGCGCCCCCGAACTCCGGAACCTCAACCTCCCCACCGGCAACCTTGAGGTCGTCGTCTCCGAGCTCTCCCTCATCAATAAATCCGAACCTCTCCCCGTCAACACCCACGACGAAGGCGCCCCCTCCAGCGAGGAACTCCGCCTCAAATACCGCTTCCTGGACCTCCGTCGCCCCTCTGCCCAGCGCATCTTGAAACGCCGCGCCGAGTTCTACCGCTTTATGCGCGACTACATGGACGCCCACGATTTTATTGAGATTACCACCCCCATCCTCGCCAACTCTTCCCCCGAAGGCGCCCGCGACTTCCTCGTCCCCTCGCGCCTCCACCCCGGTCAGTTCTACGCTCTCCCCCAGGCTCCGCAGCAGTTCAAGCAGCTCCTGATGGTCGGCGGTGTCCCCCGCTACTACCAAATCGCCCCCTGCTTCCGCGACGAAGACCCCCGCGCTGACCGCCTCTACGGCGATTTCTACCAGCTTGACCTGGAAATGTCCTTCGTGGATGACGGCGAAGTCGTCCGCCAGACCGTTGAGCCGCTCATCCAAGACCTCGTCACTAAGTTCGCCGGCAAACGTCTCCTCACCCCCGACGTCCCCCGCTACACCTACCGCGAAGTGATGGAAAAATACGGCACCGATAAGCCCGATCTCCGCTACGGCCTTGAGCTCACCGACCTCACCGACGCTCTCCGGTCCTCCAACTTCAAAGTCTTCCAGACCCCCTGTGTCAAGGCCATCCGCGTTCCCGGCGGCGCCAAGTTCACCCGCAAACAAATTGACGAATTCACCGACCTCGCCCGTCGCCACGGCGCCGGCGGCCTCGCCTACATCCTTTACGAAAACGACACCGTGCGAAGCCCCATCGCCAAGTTCCTCACCGAGACCGAACTTACCACCATTCAAAACCTCACCGGCGCCGAGAACGGTGACGCCGTCTTCTTCGGTGCTGGCGAACGCGCCGACGTCAACCGCATTCTCGGCGTGATGCGCATCGCCTTCGCCGACGCCCTTGGCCTCAAGGATGACCAGGTTGTCGCCCTCTGTTGGGTAGTGGACTTCCCCTTCTACGAGTGGGACGATGGCGCCGAGAAGCTTGACTTCGGTCACAACCCCTTCTCCCTTCCCAAGGGCGGTCTGAAAGCCCTCCGCGAAACCGACGACAAACTCCAAATCGTCGCCGACCAATACGATATGGTCATGAACGGCTACGAAATCTGCTCTGGCGCCGTCCGCAACTACAACCCCGAAATTATGTACGAAGCCTTCGGCATCCTCGGCTACGACCACGATTACGTCGCCCAGCGCTTCGGCGGTATGCTCAGCGCCTTCAAGTTCGGCGCCCCGCCCCACGCCGGCTGCGCCTTCGGTATTGACCGCATCTTTATGGTCCTAGAAAGTATCACCAATATCCGCGACATCGTCGCCTTCCCCAAGAACGGCTCCGGCGTTGACCTGATGATGAACTCCCCCTCGCCCGTGGACCCCGACCAACTGACCGACGCCGGCATCCAGCTTCTTCCCGCCGACGAATAGTCCGTTTGCCGACCCCGCCGCGTAGGCACCGACCGCTTATGCTCGCGCCTTCGCCACTCCGCCCGGCTATGTTATAATAGAGGCATGATCATCAGCAAAATCCTGCTTTTTCCGTTCAAACTGCTCAAATGGCTCTTCCTCGGGCTCATCTGTTCCGCCCTGCTCTCCTTGCTCGTCTCTCTCCCCGCCGAAGGCCTCACCGACCTCCAGCGCGGCGCCATCTCCCAAAACTGCGGCAGCATCCAGCAAACCCTTGAGCAGCTCCAGCGCATTGACTCCCGCACCCGCACCTACCTCGGTACCACCTACGAAACCATCGCCAATCATTTCATCGTCCCTCTGAACCTCCGTCTGGTCAAGAACAACCGCCCCACTCTCGCCAGCCTCCAGACCGAATACATCGCCGCTCAGTCCATCTTCAAAACCTCCTACACCACCTATATGCGCGAACTGGAACAGCTTATCGCCACCGACTGCCGCACCGCCCCTGACGATTTTTATGACCAGCTGGTCACCACCCGCTCCGCCCGCTCGGTCCTCAGCGATGCTGCCCTGGAGCTGAACGGTCTCGCCGAGGACCAATACCAAGCCGTCCTTGATCTCAGGAGTTCCCTATGACCTCCGGCGCCCGCAATCTCCTAATTCTCGGCTGTGGCGCCATTGCCATCACCGCCATCACCACCAGCCTCAGTCTCTTCATTTACCGCCAAACCGGTGACATCTACCTTGACCGCTCCCGCCCCGGCTTCCTCCCCGACGAGGAAGAGGCCACCCAGGACTCCGCCAACACCACCACCTACGCCTACCCCGACAGTGGTCCGCTGGACACCGAAGAGTTGGACGAATACCTCAACCAGCTCCGCCAAACCCTTGACCACCTAGAGGATTACTCCGACCCCTATGCCGCCGGCTCACTCTCTGACGAATCGCTCGGCATCCCCGCTGCCGACGCCGCACCCCAAGAATAACCTCATCCGTCATCTCACCACGCGCATTAAGCCAAAATCACTTATTCGTCCCATGATATAAAAATCGCCAAAAACCGCTAAAAACGCCCATTTTTACCTAAAATCGCCAAAAATTATATCACCAGACGAATAATCCCCACAGCGCTTATTCACGTTCGCTGCCTTCCGCCGCACTCCGTGGCGCGTGGACCAGCTGGGTCGCCGCCGATTGTTGGTTGCCAGCATAAACCAGCTTCCTGAGCCAACCATCCGCCGGCCCCGCCGTCATCAGCAAAATTAAATACCCCTCGGCGTGCCATTTCTGCACCGCCTCCGCCAGCGTCTCATCCAGCTCCGCCGCTTCCGCCACCTTCCGGTTCGTGAGCTTCGCAATAAAATCTTCCGGCTCCAACACCTTCAAAGCCGGATTTTCCCGCGTCAGATAAGTCGGCAGCCAATACAGATGCGCCACCCCCTGGAATGCCTCCGCATATTCCTCCGCCAGCTCCGATTGCCGCGTATTCTGATGCGGCTCGTAGAGCGCCACCACCCCCTTCAGTCCCCGCCGCTCCGCCTCTTCAATCGCTACTTCCACCGTCGCCGCCACCTCTTCCGGATGGTGCGCATAGTCCGAATAATACCCCTCCGACACCTGCTCAAACCGCCGCCCCACCCCCGGGAACTCATTCATCACCCGCACCAACTCTCGGTGCCGCTGCCGCGCCGCCACCATCCCTTTCAGCCCCCGCACCTGCGGCAGCAGTCGCTCTAGTACATCAATCGCCAACGTCGCATCGTATCGTCGCGCTTCCCCCGCCAGCGTCAGCCCCGAGTCAATCTCATCTCCGTGTAGCACCGTCTCACTCTGTTCCTCAAACTGCCGAAACGCTGCCTGGTAATCCTCCACCGTTGGATAAATATCCGGGTGGTCATAGGTCACGGTCGGGATCGCCGCCAGCCAAGGATGGAAAGCCAAGAAGTTCCGGTCATATTCATCCGCCTCATAGACAAAATAGTCCGCCTCCGGGTCATAATGCCCCGCCTCCGCAAACGGCAGCGTCGTCCCAATTAGATACGACAGCGGCAGTCCCAGCTGCTGCGCGCCCCACACAATCATCGCCGTCGTGGTGGTTTTGCCGTGCGTCCCCGCCACCGCCACCAGCTTCAGATCCAACTTCTCAATCAAATAATTCAGCAGCTCGTCGCGCTTGGAGATTTTCAGCCCCAGCCGCCGCGCCAGCACCAGCTCTGGATGGTCCGCCGGCAGCGCCGAGGTATATACAAACCAATCCACCCCCTCGTCTTTCGCCCGCGCCCGCAGAAACTCACCGTCCTGCTCGCCGAGATAAAGCTTAATTCCGTGTGCTACCAGCTCACCGGTCACCGCTCCCGCCGCCAAATCCGATCCAAACACCGTCAGCCCCGCCTCCTGCGCCATCAGCGCCAGCGGTCCCATCCCCGTTCCCGAAATCCCTGAGATATAAACATTCATCCCTCTTATTGTATCATAAACCCCGCGCCCGCCCAAGCCGCTCTAGTCACCAACGCTAAGCCGCCCCACAACCGTCTCACTTATGCTATAATAAACCTAGTTATGGGTGGCAAGCTTTCCAATCACCTCCAGCAAGCCCTCGGACGCCTGAAACGCGTCCGGATTTGGCAGCTCCTGCTGATTTTGCTGCCGCTATTATTTGTCGCCGCCACTCTGCTCCGCCTTGATCACCTCAAGATGGTGGAGCTGCGCGACGCCGTGCTGGCCGCCGACGCCGCCGAAGATGACGCCGCCATCCAGTCCAGCCTCGTCGCCCTCCAGGAGTTCGTCGTCTCCCACATCGTCGTCAATATCGCCGAACAAAACGGCGTCCAATCCATTATCTTCGGCACCGGTCCCTTCTACCTTGAGCACCAATACCTCCGCGCCGCCAACGCCGCCATTGAGGCCGCCGAAGCCGAAGTTGTGGATGACTCCAACCCCTACGGCAATATCTACGCCACCGTTTCCGGCATCTGCCGCCCCCTCGCCATCCAATATGGCTGGGCCTGGAACAGCCAGGAATATCTTGACTGTTGGACCTCCCACCTCGCCGAATACCCCGCCAGCGACAACCTTGAGATCAACCTCGCCGCCGACATCCCCAGCACCGAACTCTTCCGCCACAACTACGCCTCCCCCATCTGGGCGCCCACCTGGTCCGGCTGGGTCATCCTACTCTGTATTATTCTTACGCTTGTGATTGTGGTCCGCTTCCTTATCTGGTGCGTCCTCAAAATCGCCCTGTTATTTGCCAAAAGTCCCTTGACACACCGCTAATCTCAGCATAAGATAGAATTATAATAAACTTAAGGAGGGACCTCATGGCCTACGAACATACTAACAGTAAAGGCGTTACCTACTACCTGCACAAATCCGAAGTTACTCTGCGCGGTGGCAAGCCCCAGACCATTTACTTCTTCACCAAGAACGCTGAAGGTGGTAAAGGCACCCCGTGCGACCTGCCTGCTGACCGCGAAGTGAACGAGAACCCCCGCAACGGCTTCCTGACGCTCAAGAAGAAAGCTTAATTCGTAGCACGTCAAGGATTTTTTAGGTAACAAAAAACCGCCTCCCGGCGGCTTTTTGTTCACCCCTCACCACGCACTCCCATTTCTCCTGCCGGGCCTGACTCGCCAACACCTTTTGCTCGGATCGCACCAGGGCGCTCAAGAATCCACCTTCCTCGGAGCCGGTGAGCCTCTCCTCAGCGAAGCTTCGCCCTGCTTCGGACCCGGCTCAGCCGGAACACGCTCCTCGGAAGAGGATTCCTTGAGCGCCAGGCGTATCCCAGCAAGCGGAGCGCTGGCGCCCCGCGCCTCGCACGGAACGTGCGACGTCCCCGGTGAAGCAATTAGTTCTCGCGAGGGAGTCCGGAGGCTACGGCCGAGGTTCAGCGCGCGAGCCCCGTGACGACGGGAGCGAGCGACGCGGCCCGAGCAAGAAGCTAATTGTTCGCCGGGGGATTTTGTAGGCTCGTAAGCGCAGCGTGGGGCACTAGAGTTGCGTATAATGGAATGCAGTGTAGTATTCGGTCTCCAACTGCCTCTCCACCCCAAACCCCTCATGCTCCGGCGCCTCCTGTCCTCGGTCCGCCACCCACCAAAACCCTTCCGCTCCCGCCACCAACTGCTCCGCCTCATAGGCGTCCAAGTAATTCTCCCCGTATTCCGTCAGCGGCCGCAACGAACTCCACGGCAGCTCCAGCTCCACCCCATACACCCGATTCTCCGCCGTCTCATAAAAACAAAAATCATAATAATTTGTCGCCGTCGCCGTCTGGAATAGGATCGGCTCCCCCGCCGTTAGCTCCGGCCGCATCACCGTCATCACCCCATAGACCTCACCTGTATTTTCGCGCGTATCCACCTTGTAAATCCCCAGCCCCGCCACCACCAGCGTCAGCGCCGCCAACATTACCGCCGCACCCCGTCGCCCCCATTCGCGCCGCCGCGCTACCTTGCTCGCCGTCTGCCCCCAGCCCCAAACTACCGCCAGCCCCACTACCACCATCAACAGTCCCGCCGAATACACCACGTAGCGCGTCATATAGGTTGAACTCAGCGGTGGCAGGGAAACTAGCATCAACAGCGCCGGCGGCACCACCACCAGTGTCAACAACTCACGCAGCCCCTCCCGCTCCAGATCCGTCCGCCTTCGCCAGGCCTGCACCAGCAGCCCCACCGTCAACCCCATCACCGCCAGCAGCCCCATCGCCAGCCAGCCTGTCGCCGCCCCTGCCTCGGTATAGCTCAGCCCTTCCGCCCAGAAGTTCAGCGGCGTCACCAAACTAACCTCCGCAATCCAAAATCCCGCCTGGACCGACGCCACTTGCCGCAGAAACGACGGCACCCACGGCAAAAACAGCGCCACCGCCAGCGGATAGACCCAGAACACTGCCTCTTGCCGCCCGTGCCGCCGCATATAATAAATCAGGTAGCCGAGTTCCGCCAGCCATACCAGCGCTGTGAAATAATGCGTCCACATCCCCAGCGCCACCAGCAACGCATACAGTCCCCACGCCCACTTCCGCCGCTCCTTCAGCGCCACGTCCAGCACCAGCGTCGCCCCCACCACGATCAGAAACGCCAGCATATACATCCGCATCTCCTGACTATAGCGAATCAACAGCGGAGAAAGGCTCAAGAACAGTGTCAACACCCCGGCCTTCCGCAGCCCAAACCACCGCTTGAGCAGCCAAAACGCCAGCAGAATCGCCAGCGCCCCCAGCGTCACGCTCATCGCCCGGAGCGCCACTTCTGACGTCCCAAACACCAGCGACCAGAGCTTCAGGCAGAAATAATACAGCGGCGGATGCACATCCACCGACGTCATCTCCCAAATCTGCCCGAAGTCCCCCCGGATCAAGTAGGCCGAGTACGACTCATCAAACCACATCGCAGTCGCAAGGTTCAGGCTTGCCAGCCCCACGAACAGCGCCACCCCGAGGCCGGGGAGCAGATAGAAAACCCAGTTCCACTTTTTCTGACCCGCATCTGCGCGTCTCGCCACCTGACTGGTTTTTGCCGTCTTTTTCGCTTTCATCTGCCCCAATTATACCAAAATCCTTCCATTTTCACCATCGCCGTGTTATAATATCCCTATGTCTGCGCCTGTGGTGGAATTGGTAGACACGCTACCTTGAGGTGGTAGTGGCGATTTTAAAGCTGTGCTAGTTCGAGTCTAGTCAGGCGCACCAGGTTGAACAGTTTTGGCTTTTAAAAGCGAATTAAAGGGTTCTTTCCAGGTGAAAGTGACCCTTTTTTGGTCGTGAATATGTATGTTCAAAAGCATAATTCGGGCTAAATTATCTTTTTCGGCGGGATTGCCGTTTCTCATCTTAAAACCTAGCATTTTTACAATGTTCAAAAATTCTTCTTTTGTTTCGTTAAGTTTGATTGGATTCGATAACTTATCGTCAATTATTTGAATTTTTGCAGTCAAATCGACAATTTCATTTTCCAGCATCTCCATTTTCCTATTAAGGGCTTTTTCCACCATATCATCTATTCGTGCGCCTTTCGCCAACTGCATTGTCCTGCCGACAGACAATGTGTCGAATTCGGATTGCTTTTTACTTAGGCTGGCGGTCAAGCTATGTTTTTCTTGCGTCATTTTATCAATCATTTCGTCCGAGAATTCCTTAACGCGTTTGTTGAATAGCTCGTATTCTTTATCGGTAAATTCTAGCCTATCGGCTTCTTTATATAACGCCTTAAGTATAATATTTCCCCGAATGCCTCTTGGTTTGCGATTACATTCTTTATTATCGCAACGATAGTAAAGATATTTGTCGCCTTTTGGGTTTGTGGACGCACCAACACTCATACGCTTACCGCACCCTCCGCAAATGACCATTTGACGAAACGGAAAGAATGTCTTGCCCTGGTTGGCTTTTGTTGCACCAGCGCGCGCTCTCGAAATTGCCTGAACCTTTACGTATGTTTCCTTGTCAATCATTGGCTTAAAATCATACAATTCGGTTAGGTCGATTTCCTTTCCAGATTGACATAAAATCCCATAATAAAATGGGTCTCTGAAAATGCTCGACGCGGTCGCCTTTTTATTTAGAGGGACTTCCCGAACGACGGTGTGTTTACGCGGATTTTCTTTTGTTAATCTATATACATTATTACCAATCCAAAAATTCAACACGTCACTCAGGCTCGCGCCATTTGCGCGCATTTCCCAGCCCTCTTTTATAAAATCAAAATTCTCGTCTGGTTTATATCTGCCATCGCTACCCCTTGTATATCCCCATTTTGGCGTGCCGGCAGATTTGCCCTCTTTTAGATTATTGGCATTGCCGCGCAGAACTGATTCGCTTAAATGTTCGGAGTATTGTTTGGCGAATACAAAAAGCATGCCCAACATCATTTTTCCGCTTGAATCATTGTCGAAATGGAAAGTCGGCGACTGTAAATCCTTAATTATCTCATTGTCGATTAAATCGATAATTTCGCCAGCTTCAAGCATATTTCGTGCCAGTCTGTCGGGGTGCCAAAATAATATACCGTCATATTTTCCCGCTCGTATATCTTCGAGCATTTGGCGAAATAACGGTCGACGGTTAGGAACTTTCGCCGACTTCTTTTCCTCGACAATGGCTTTAATCTTCAAATGATTTTTTGCGGCATATTGTTTACAGTCGCTTATCTGGTCGCCTATTGAACGAAATTGATTGCCAGTTTCCTCGGAAGATTTACGGGCATAAAGAACGTATCGCAATTTCGTGGGGTCAATCGGCTCTTTATCTTGCGACATAGAATTCCTTTTTAGTAAACAATCGTTTCACCATTCTTGCCATACATTTTTTCAGCATAGAAGCCAATCTTTAAATCATTGATTTGTATCACTTTTAAACATTCTACCAGTTTAATTATGTTGTCGGCTGACGTAGTATTATCAGAAACACGCATAAGTAATTACCCTTATTTGCGTAATTGCCTAAGTGTTTCTTATAACAATTACTGATTATCATTTGGTAATAACTCGCGGTATGACGTGTTTCGCTTTAACCGACGCGCTAACTACAATTTTGTAGATTTTTTAACTGTGCCTCTAACCGCTCTCCCTCCTGACGTCCTTATCGTCATCTCTCCATAGCCGCCCGTGACGTCAGTAAGCGACCGTCCCAAATCTTCGTTAATCTTTACCGGTTTTTCAAATGTAGTATAAATATCGCCATTATTAGCATATTTCACAGCAAAAGATTCGCCGGGTTTTAATTGTCGGAATCTATCTATCAATGTATTTTCTTTCCCACTCCAATCGCGCCGTAGTTCTTTTAATGTCTCGTCGTCAAGTTCGTCACGAAACCACGCGGCAATTTCACTAGTAAGACTTTCGTTTCTGATTAAATCTTCCGCCCTATGCGCAAAGCAAGCGAGATTCAATCGTATCTCGCTTGAATATAAGTCATAATCTACGCTATGTTCGCGGTCAAATAATTCTTTGGCGGTCAAAATAGATTCGGTTTTATTCGGCTCAATGACAATCGTAATTTTATAGCCCAAATGAACAAGCAGAAGAGCGTTTGTGAATAGTTCGTTATCGGTTTTTACGAAGGAATCATAAAACGTTTTAATATAATCGGTATCTACTTCGTAATGGCGCAGTTCGCGAACAATTAAAAGATAGACGGCTTCAATATACGTAAATTTTCGCCACCCTTTTTTGTTATCGTCGGTGCGCGGGTCTTTTATTAATCCTATGGATTCGTAATGATTTATATTCCTTGAGCCAATTTTTAGTTTATTGGCACTAATTACCGGTTCATATCGCCATATACGTCTAATCGTGTCGGCGGCAGGGGAGGACATTTCAAGCAGTTGTTTATAGATATTCAATTCGTGTGGTTCTATGACGTCCATATCTAAATTATACAAGATTGTAAGGTTTTTTGGAAGCCATTTCTGTAAAAATTACAGGCAAGCGGCATTATATTCGGTATTGTATTGTTGTGCCAAACTATTGTATGCGGATTGATATGTGGAATATGCAGAATCCATTGCAGATTTCTTCATACTTAGAGTTTTTTCATTGGCGGCATTAGTTGTATCATTATAATTGGCGTTTGGATTATATGTTATATGAATCCACTGCTCATATTCGGATTTTGCGGTCTGATAATTATTCCATAATTCTGTTAGATTGCCTTTGCTATTACGGTAAGATTCAACGTTTGGGTATTGATTCCTAAAATTGGCGCACGCTGTTTCTTTGGCGGCTCGTTCTGCCGCTTGTTTTTCATATTCCGCATTGCGCGCCGCACTTTCTTCGTCGTATTGCCGTAATTTACGTTCAGTTTCCGCGTCATTTGTGGCTGCTTCGGCGTCAATTTCTGCTAAACGTTCCTGCAAATTGGAACTGATTGAACTGTATGCGGAATCAATATCGGCTTGGCTAGCGCCGGCGTCTTTTGCGGCAATTTCCACGTTACTCAAACGCTGTTTTATGTCCGATATTTCCGATTCATTGTCCGGCGTGGGGTATTGGCTATGGCAATCAAGTTGCGCTTTATATGACGCAATAAGTTTTGGGTAAAACTGTGGGTCGCTAGCCTCTACGTCTGTATATGCCGCGTCCAAACACGCTGCCAAACCCGCATAATCGGCGTTCTGAGGCGCGTCTTCGTTATCAGACGTATCTTTTATCATCTCGTTATTTTTAGGCGCATTTATTAACGCGAAAACGCCAAAAGATAAACCGCCAATAACTACAATGGCGGCTAATACTTTGCCAATAATACTAAAATCAAAATCACGACGTTTCTTTTTAGATTTGGATTCCGACGCTGTTTCAAAACCGCGTTCGCGCATTATGCGGCGGACCTCATCTTCATTTCGTTGCTGTGCGTCGGTCTTTTCCATTTCGTCTCCTAATAACAATGCGTAATAGCAGAAGAGCCATAAGCCGTAGTGTAGCAATACGTCGTCGTATTTGGACTAGTATTGTTTGCGGAATTAGATGCTGCATTATTGGCTGATTCTAAATACGCTTCGGTTTCGCTTAACCAAGATTTCGCACGAGCAAAATCGGATTCGTCAGAAGAGCTTCCGTATTTTTCATAACATAGCACTTCTTCTTTCGCGCCATTATTCATTCGTTTAATTAGAATTAAATTGCTATCTGGGTCCGTGCCAGCAGCGTCGATTTCTTCTTGCGATACGGAATAATTTGTCTGTGCGTCATAAATGCAGGAACGCAGATTTGTGGCTTGTCTTGCTTCTTTTTCCGCATTTTGCTGGTCATTTAAAATGCTGATAATTGGCGACAATAGCATAAAAACCGGAATCCCTACAAAAACGATTCCTACTATTATCTTTGATAAAGTGCTCGGGGTTTTCTGATGTTTTTGAGAATTTTCCATATTACCAACCTTTTCCGTTCATACAAGCGTTATACGCATTACTAAATTCATTTGTCCCTTGTTGCCCATATTGCGCCGCGACGCTACGGCAATAATTAACATCATTTACTTCTTGTTTCACGCTGTTTTCTTGCTGTTTTTGGCTAATAAAATTGCCAATCAATCCAAAAATAAGAACAGCGGCAACTACCGCTATGACAACATAAACCCAATTTCCGCTATTCTTTGATTGTTCTTTTTGTTTTGCTACACTCGTATTATTTTTCTTTGTGGCGTCTTGAACTATTTTGTCGGCGTAATTACCGGTAAACAAATTGCCGCTTTTATCGTGGTCTTTATTTTTACCGCCGTTCTTGAAAAGGCCTATGATTGCCGCCACAACGACCCAACCGACGATAATTGCTAATATGCCTTCCATTTTGCAAATACCTCCTTGGTTATGTAATGCTTGGTCAGACGGTTCTAAATATAAAATGAGCACCGTCTGACGATGCTCTAAATCGTTTTCCCGCAACACAGAGGTTTATCTGGTCACTCGCACACGGTGCTCATCTTATCAGATAAACTATCCCGTGCCTCGCGGCAGGTTTTCTCTGTGTTCTTTTTAAAGGAAATTGATTTAGAGCAATTTAATTATATCACGAAACGGGTTAAAAATATACCCATAAGCCGGTTATGGTTTAGGAAATTGTCGCTGTTTTTATGCTGTTATTCGGTTGTTTTTATTCAGCCGCCGTTTTCATACTTTTTTTTCGCCGTTTTTTGAAAAAATAATTTATTTTCTCGTCGTCGCCCGTCGTTTTCTCGTCGTTTTCGTTTTTATTTTTCAAATTTTTTCAGAAAATCTAGTGCCTTTTTAGCCATTTCATGGTCTTTGGGGTTCATTTTGAAAAAGCCGTCCAATACATAATTTCGTTCCAAAACCATTCTTTCGGTTTCAAATAGATTGTCGTCAAACCAAACAAAATCCGAATCTAAATCAATGGCGTCAGTCTTTAATACTTCCCAATCGGTCGGTAAAATCTTATCATACAACTCGTCCACTAAATCGTTTGGGAACTCACCACGCAACGCAAAATCCGTATGATTTTCGCCACTACGACAATGCGTCGTTAGCCAATAAACAGAGCCAAGGTAATTGTCCAAGCAGTATCGCAATAAAGCAATCACGTCCTTTTGCGGTGAGGCGACGCCCTTTATAACGCCGTCAATATCAAAATATATTTTATCAATCTTTTCCATATGGTGTAGATTTAGCCTTGTCATTCGTTAAACAAATCATATTTGCGCAATCGCGGTGTAGTATGCAGATATAGGAAGCAACAGCGTCGTCAAATGGTTCGTATAAACTCAAATCATCTGGGCGACCAAAATATAAATAATGATTACCATCTCTCCACTTTAATAACGTCGGAATCTGCTCAATAAAATTACGATATTTTTCTACTTTATGGCTTCTGTTTGGTGCGTTTAACCAATCTTCTAAATCTTGTTGATAATATGGAATACTATCGACCATTGTTCTTTTATGGGCGGGTAATTTCAACTGTTTCGGCACGGCATATGTAGATTGCGCTACGCTGTCGTCAATTTCTTTGAATCGTTGCCAAACATTGTCGCAAACCAGGCAATAGCCATCTAATAAATAATTATAATACTCGTTATTCTCGTCCGTCGGGATTTTACCCATAGCGTGGAGTATTTCCTTAACCATATCTAAATATTTTTGTTTTTCTATCAATCTCATTCTTTCTTCATTTGTAAGCGGTTTGGTTTTGCCTTTTAGCCAACCATTTATAATTGCCAATCGCCATTTTGCGGATAACCGAAAAACCTTTCTTGGGTCATATAAGATATTCTCGTCAGATTCTGTCGCTTTGGTTTTTGTCATACCTTGATTATACCATAATCGCTATCTGTTATAAAGGAGAGGTCGGCTATAATATTTATGCCGTTCTAACGCATTTTAAGGCGGTTCTGACGCGTTCTGTTTGTGATATTGCTATAATGCTTGCGTCTTTTCTATCTTCGCGCTTTTCACCGCTTAATTCGTCAATATGCTTTGAACATTTTTCAAACATTGCGTAGAGTTTGTCGGTTGGGACGTCGCGTAATTCGCGTCTTTTAATTTCGTTTTTCAACTTGCGATATAATTCGGCAAAATAACGTAAACGATTGTCGCGTGCGACTTGGTAATTATACAATATATCGTTTTTCGTCATAGCCTTGCGTTCGGCAATTTCATCTGCTAATTCTTTATTCCAGCCAACTAATGTGGATTTACCACAATGCAGCATATCGGCAATATCTTGATAACTTGCGCCACGGGCGCGCAGTTCAATGAATTGCTGTTGTTTGTCGCCTTTATAGCGGTCAACGCGTTTATTTTGGTAAACCGTTTCTTCATTGATGTCCATAAGAAGCCGTTCGGACAGAGTGCGTCCGGGGACGATTGAAATATCGGTCGGTTTTATATCAGTTTCGGTTTCCATATATCTCATTATATAGTGCTTATAGATATTGACACAAGTAGGAATTAGCGTTATGCTGATAATAGAATATATGATAAAATAAAAATATAAAAAGATAATATGTCAATATCCAAGGAAACATTTGATGAGCTTATGGCTCTCGATAAAGAATTTGTCGATGATTCTACTATTTCGCTGAAGGAAAATTGGACCAAGGACATAAAATCAGTTGCGACGCGTGATAAATTTCAACTAGATTATAGGAGGAATAAAATCGAAATTCGCAAATATTCTTTTAATCACAGAACTAGAACTAGCGTAGTATTATTGAGATATTGCTCACTAAAGCGCCATACGAATCCTGACGGCAAGGTTTTCGATGGGGCTCATATTCATATATTTTGTGAAGGCTACGACGACAAAATAGCGTTTAGTGTTAAAGACATACTAAATATCGACCCGGAAACATCGCCTAAAGAAGTTGTTCTTGCTGCTATTTTAGACTATTGCCATATACGAAAAAATACTATACAGACTACTATGGAGATAGAATGATGGACGGTAGAAAAATAATCGAAGAATACGCCGAGTGGATTAAAAATAATAGTTTTGTTCGCGATGTTAGAAATGGCAAATATTGTGCCATTACTACGCCATTTATGGATAGACATAATGACCATATAGACATATATATTACAAAGTCCGAAAACGGTAATTATGTATTAACTGACGACGGCGATACTATTTCTGATTTAGTAATGTCCGGTTCATTTCCCAATACGCCAAAGAGAAAACAAATTTTAGATACGACGTTGAACGGATTTGGGGTTGCTACTGACGGAGAAAGCATTTTTGTAGAGACGGCGAATACTGGTGACTTACCAAAAAAGAAACACGCCTTGATTCAAGCCATACTCGCAGTTAATGATATGTATATGATGTCTCAAGAAAATACCTATTCGTTTTTCAAAGAAGATGTATCTGCGTTCTTTAATAGTAGACAAATTTCTTTCGTTCAAGACATTGGAATTGTAGGAAAAACTGGATATACGCATAATATAGACTTCGTTATACCGAAAACATTAGATAAGCCGGAAAGGCTGATAAAGACAATAAACAAAGCGACCAAAAGTCAAATATTACAAGTGGTTTTTGCTTTTTCTGATATATCACTTGTTCGACCGGTAAAAGGCAAACAGATTGTTATGTATAATGATGAATATGGAGCTATCCCAAGTGACGCGGAAAAAGCTTTAAATCAATACGATGTCAAATATATGCCGTGGAGTAAGCGAAACGATTATATTGATGCTCTAATTACAGCTTAGATTAGCGCTAGCTAGTTCAAAGTATTTCGGGCTGTTCTTATTCTAGCATATATAGTCCTGGGCGATTTCCGGGGTCACCGATGTTGCCGTATCATTAAAGCTGAAGCCCGCATTTTCATAAAACCAATTAATAATCACCGTTCCAATCTGTTGTTCAAAAATAGTAGCTCCAGGCGCACCAAACCTACCTAGTTCTGTTCTTAAGAGCCTGGTTAAAGACGTTTTTAAGAGGTTTCTTCCGTCTGAAGGAGACCTCATTTTTGTTGGAAATTTCTAGGCTCGTAACCAATTTTCGTACTAACTGGTCCTTTTGCCATGAGTCGGCACTTTTCATCTTGTCAGCGAGGGAATCTAGCTGGTTCGTAAGTTCTTCCAGAATTTCTCGAACTTGGTCAGGATCGTAGATTTTGGCGCTAATATCGTCACGTTCAGCTTGCAAAGCGGCTATCGCGTCGCGACATTCGTTCATTTGCTCTTTGACGAGCTCTTTGGCTTCTTCTGGCGCATCTTTACCTAGATCTATGAAAGCCTGCGCTAATTCGCCCTGAGCGCGTTTCTTGGCCTTAATAGCGGCATTAACGCGTAGCTTTTCTTCAAGTTGCCGCGCTTCGCCTGTACCTCGCCGAATTGTTCTTCGGTTAACATTGGCTTGAAGTTTGGTAGGATCTGGCGTAAGTCTACCTGTTGCCCAGCTTGTACGGGGATAGAATACCGTCGTACTTGCCAGCTTCTAGATCTTTTAGCATCTTAGCAAAAACAGGTCGCCTTCCGGATATCTTTGCGGAATGCGACTCTTTAAGCGTGTCTACAACTACAATGCCCTTATTCTCGGCATAGTCTAAGCAGTCTTTAATCTGATCAGGAAGAGACTTAGCCTGCGCGCCAACATCTTCAGATGATTTACGAGCATATAACACATAGCGGAGTAATGGCTTTTCTTCGCCGTTTGTTCCCAATATAGACTTGCCTTTCATTGGAATTATTATATCATATATCAGTTAAAAGAGGTAGCTTGGCGGTACTGGTCCATAAAAAATCTCCGGTCGTGATTATGATCTAGTCGGAGATTGGTTTGTTTTGGGATAAAACTATGTGTTTTATGATATAACTGGGGTGCCGTAACACCTTAGAATTGGCCCCTTCGTGATATAATAGAAGATAGATATTTATCTTAACAAGGAGCCAATTCATGAATAACAAAAAGGAGTCTGAACGTGCCGAGCTGCACCGTGCGATCTGGAATATTGCGAATGACCTTCGTGGCGCCGTTGATGGTTGGGATTTCAAGCAATATGTGCTTGGAATGCTTTTTTATCGCTACATTTCTGAGAACCTGACCAACTATATTAATAAAGGCGAATGGGATGCTGGCAATAAAGATTTTGACTACGCTAAGCTCTCTGACGAAGAGGCTGGACAAGCTCGCCCAGAACTCATTACAACTAAAGGCTTCTTTATTCTGCCGTCTCAACTCTTCTGTAATGTCCGCGCCAAAGCTCCTCATGACGAGAATCTAAATGAAACCCTCGAGAAGACTCTTAACGCTATTGAAGATTCCGCAAAAGGTACCGAGAATGAAGACGACATGAAAGGTCTCTTTGATGACTTTGACGTCAATAGCAACAAGCTCGGCGCTACGGTTGCGAAGCGAAATGAGCATATCATCCAGCTTATGGATGGCGTTGGTGATATGAAGCTTGGCGACTATCAAGACAATACGATCGACGCATTTGGTGATGCTTACGAATATCTGATGGCTATGTATGCGTCAAATGCCGGCAAATCTGGCGGTGAGTTCTTTACCCCACAAGAGGTTTCAGAACTCCTAACGAAGATTGCAACTCATGGCAAAAAAGAGATCAATAAGGTTTACGACCCAGCTTGTGGCTCCGGCTCACTTCTCCTAAAATCCGCTAAGATTCTTGGCAAAGACAATGTCCGTAACGGTTTCTTTGGTCAGGAGATTAATATTACAACTTATAACCTTTGTCGCATCAACATGTTCTTGCACGATATTGATCCAGATAAGTTCGATATCGCGCTTGGTGATACGCTTAAAGATCCTGCGCATTGGGATGAAGAACCATTCGAGGCTATCGTCTCTAATCCGCCATACTCCATTCACTGGGAAGGCTCCGAAAATCCAGTTCTTATTAATGATCCACGCTTCTCGCCAGCCGGCGTACTTGCTCCGTCTAGTAAAGCTGACCTCGCTTTCGTGATGCATTCGCTTTCTTGGCTCGCTTCGAATGGTACGGCTGCTATCGTTTGTTTTCCGGGGGTCTTTTATCGCGGCGGTGCCGAGAAGAAGATTCGCAAATACTTGGTAGATAATAACTTTATCGATTGCGTCATTCAATTGCCAGATAATCTATTCTTTGGTACTTCCATTGCGACTTGTATTCTCGTAATGAAGAAGAATAAAACCGATAACAAAGTTCTGTTTATTGATGCTTCTAAGAACTGCGTAAAAGTTACGAACAATAACAAGCTTCGCGATGCCGACATCGACAAGATTGTAGGAGAATATGCATCTCGTAAAGAAATTGAGCATGTCACTCATTTAGCGACATATGAAGAAATTGAAGCACAAGATTTTAACCTCTCGGTTTCTACTTATGTCGAGCAGGAAGATACTCGTGAAAAGATCGATATTAAGGTACTAAACGAAGATATCTCAAAGATAGTCGAAAAAGAGAATAAGCTTCGTGCCGAGATTGACAAGATAATCGCAGAAATCGAAGCGTAGGAGATAAAGTGATGGATAGGATTAGTGTTAATAAATATAAAGACAAGCTAGATAGTCATATTGCGAAAATTAGAGGCGAAAATGGCGAAGAAATAGAATCTTGGTTCGCCCGCGATTTACAAGAGTTCCTTGGTTACGCACGCTGGGAAAGTTTTTTGGTGGCAATTAAGCGTGCTATTGATGCTTGCGAAACGCAAAGCATAAACATTAACGACCATTTTCGTCAAGTCACGAAAATGGTTGAAATCGGTAGTGGTGCAAAACGCGAAATTGAAGATTTTATTTTAACAAGATACGCTTGTTATCTTATTGCACAAAATGGTGATCCTAAAAAACCTGAAGTCGCTTTTGCGCAAAGCTATTTTGCAATTCAAACAAGAAAAACGGAACTGATCGAAGAGCGAATCAATTTAAATGCTCGATTGGAAGCACGAAATAAATTAAAAGAATCTGAGAAAAGGCTTTCGCAAAACATTTATGAGCGCGGTGTCGATGATAGTGGATTCGCCAGAATAAGATCGCGCGGCGATACGGCATTGTTTGGTGGTTTTACTACTAAAGACATGAAGAAGCGTTTGGGTATTAAATCATCACGACCCCTTGCCGATTTTCTGCCAACACTTACAATAGCAGCAAAAAATCTTGCGACGGAAATGACGAATTATAATGTCGAGCAAAATGACTTACGTGGCGAATTTAGCATTGCAAGTGAGCACGTCAAAAACAACTCGTCGGTTAGAGATATGCTGGGGTCTCGAGGCATCCAACCAGAAAAATTACCTCCTTCTGAAGATATAAAAAAGCTAGAACGTAGAGTTGAACGTAATGAGAAGGCAATAAAAGATTCAAAAGACAAGTTACCACACCTTATACCCATGGAGAAAAACGATGAGTAGACTTGACGATTTAGTTAAAGAAAAATGCCCGAATGGAGTTAAATTCGTTGAGCTTCAGGAGGTCGCCAAAATAGTGCGAGGCGAACGCGTTACTAAAAAAGATTTAATATCTGACGGCGTTTATCCTGTAGTGAGCGGCGGAACGTCACCTTTAGGTAGATTGAATCAAAAAAACCGCGACAAGGACACGATCACTGTCGCTTCATATGGTACGGCAGGCTACGTTAACTGGCAGGAAGAGGATTTTTGGGCAAATGATGTATGCTTATGTATTTATCCGAAATCAGAACTCAGTAATCGTTTCTTGTACTTTTATTTAAAGAGCCAGCAACAGTACCTTTATTCTAAGACGACCAAGGCGATTCCGGATCATATACCTACTGAAGTTATAAAGGAGTTAAGAACTCCGGTGCCACCATTAGAAGTCCAGAACGAAATTGTCCAAATATTGGACAATTTCGCGGAGCTTACAGCGGAGCTTACAGCGGAGCTTACAGCGGAGCTTAGTAACCGCAAAAAGCAATACGAATACTATCGCGATCTGCTTCTCAACTTTGACGAAAATGAGCAGAGAGAGAGAGTAGAATGGTTTACTCTAGCAGATGTTTGTATGAAAATTTCATCCGGCGGGACACCAAACCGATCGCGCTCGGATTACTACGGCGGCTCGATCCCATGGGTAAGAACGCAAGAAGTGGATTTTTGCGATATAGAGGATGTCGAAATGAGTATAACTGATGAAGGCTTAAAAAATTCATCCGCAAAATGGATACCTGAAAATTGCGTGATTGTTGCAATGTATGGCGCTACTGCCGGTAAAAGCGCGATTAACAAAATACCTGTTACGACCAATCAGGCTTGCTGTAATCTTCAAGTGAACGAAGAGATTGCGATGTACAAATATGTTTATTATTGGGTGTGTCGAGAGTATGAGAACCTTAAAGCTCTCGGTCAGGGGTCGCAGAACAATATTAATGCTGGCGTTATCAAAAGTTATAAAATCCCTATCCCGTCATTAGAACACCAAAAATATATCGTTGATATGCTCGATAGATTTAATGTTCTGACAAATGATATTTCCGAAGGTCTTCCTGCCGAAATAGAGGCACGCAAAAAGCAATACGCCTATTATAGAGATAAGCTACTTTCGTTTAAAGAACAAAAGGTGGGGGCGATAAATGCTTAACCCAATCAATTTTTTCCACGATGAAAGACCAAGGGAAGGATATTTGTTGGATCCTCAAAAAATCAATAAGGAAATAATCAATATCTTAGATGGCAATGGTTCAGAATGGACACCAGAGATTAGTAGACGTTTCACGCTTCTAAATAGGCTTTATTGGTCGTTGTCTATTCTTGATACAATTGATGATTATTCGGACTATTCAGAAAACGATATTCTGACATTCTTTGTCGCTTTTAGCACATTTTGCGATGTTATTGAACTTTTTGATGCCTCCGAGGTTGCTGACTCAAAAGAAGATATATTTAAAGAGTCAAAGACGGAGCCGGTCTTTACCGACGACATTATTAATAATAGAAGCGACAAAAGCTTCGAGAGCTTCATTAGGGCGCTTTCGTTTGCTCACACTGCCGGCGTTAATAAAGGTGGAAAATTCCTCAAAGAGAATACCTGTACTTTTATATTATCATCAATAGACACTCAAAGCGCATCGCCGACTAATGAAGAAATTGTAACTAAGCCCAAAGCATTCTATTTTCATGTTCTTTTGCTTAAGAATAAGCAAAAGAGTAATGAAATTTTTAAGGTATATATTGATGAATTAAAAGCATATATGCAGAGCTTATTCGAGAGCTGTAATCTCGGAAAAATAAAGGAGACAAAATGAGTAGATTTAACATCGTCGTCGAAAGTAGTGAGGCTACAGTGGTAGCTGAATATACTCCGTCTCCAAGAAAAGCCGATTCGTATCAAAGCGAGGCGGAGCTTGAGAAAGAACTTATTCATAATCTTCAGGAGCAAGGTTACGAATATATCAAAATTGGTTCCGAGGCTGACCTTATTGGGAACCTTAGGACTCAAATTGAGAAACTAAATGACTTTACATTTAGTCAAAGCGAGTGGTTCCGTTTCTTTAACGAATACATTGCTCGCCCTGGCGATTCTATTGAAGATAAGACCAATCGCGTCCAGGTGGATAATGTTTGTAGCTTCCGCCTAGATAATGGCTCTACGAAGAATATTAAGATCATCGACAAGAAGAATATCCACAATAATTCACTCCAGGTTATCAACCAATATGTCGAGGAATCTGGAGCGCGCGACGTGCGCTATGATGTCACAATACTAGTAAATGGTTTGCCTATGGTCCACACCGAGCTTAAACGCCGCGGAGTGGCCTTAAAAGAGGCATTCAATCAGATTAAGCGTTACGATCGTGATTCGTTCTGGGCCGGTTCTGGCTTATATAACTACGTTCAGGTATTCGTAATCTCAAACGGCACCGAAACCAAGTATTATTCCAATACTACGCGTAGTTCACACATCAAAGAATTATCCGGCGAAGGCCGCAAGAAGAGTAAGCGCACCAGTAACAGCTTTGAATTTACGTCATACTGGGCTGACGGTAACAACAAGATTATTCCGGATCTAATAGACTTCACGAAAACATTCTTCAGTAAGCATACGCTTCTTAATATTCTGACTCGTTATTGCGTCTTTGACTCCGACCAAAAGCTTCTAGTAATGCGTCCATATCAGATTGTCGCTACAGAGCGTATTTTGAATCGTATCGAGATTTCTACTAACTATAAGACGCTAGGCTCGACTGATGCTGGCGGTTATATTTGGCACACAACTGGTTCTGGCAAAACCCTGACTAGCTTTAAGACTGCATTGCTCGCGACTCAGCTTCCTTATATTGATAAGGTTCTGTTTGTCGTGGACCGCAAGGATCTAGACTATCAGACAATGAAGGAATATGACCGCTTTGAAAAAGGCGCGGCTAATGGCAATAATAATACTCATATCTTGCAATGCCAACTCGAAAATAAAGATCCTAAGACTGATGCAACTCGTGATTATAAGATTATTGTCACTACTATCCAGAAGCTTAGCGTTTTCATTAAGAAGAACCCTCAGCACGAAGTCTACGATAAGCATTGCATAATTATCTTCGATGAGTGCCACCGCTCGCAATTTGGCGACATGCACATGGATATTACCAAGCATTTCAAGAATTACAATCTCTTTGGCTTTACGGGTACTCCTATCTTTGCCGAAAATGCCGGTTCCAGCTCAAATCCACAGCTCAGAACGACTGAGCAGGCTTTTGGCGATAAGTTGCATACTTACACCATCGTTGACGCTATCAATGACAAGAATGTGTTACCATTCCGTATCGATTATCTTCAAATGATGCATTCCAAGGAAGGTATTGCCGATGCTGATATTCCAGCTATCGATCGTGAGCTAGCAATGATGGATCCTCGTCGTATTACTGAGGTTACTAAGTATGTTCTCGACCATTTTGACCAAAAGACTAAGCGTAACTTCTATTATGACTATCGTAAGGTTGCAAACATTTCCGAAAGTATTATGCATCGCGGCGCCGAAGAGAAAATCACGACCAAGCTAAACGGTTTCAACTCTATCTTTGCGACATCGTCTATTGATATGGCGAAGCTTTACTATAATGAGTTTAAGAAGCAACTTGCCGAGAGTGACAGAAAACTCAAGATTGCTACTATATTCAGTTTCGCGGCTAATGAAGATTTAGACGATACTAGCGGCTTTATGGGCGACGAGGATGTAGACACTTCTACGCTCGATCAGTCTTCGCGCGACTTTCTTGATTCTGCTATTGCCGATTACAATAAGATGTTTAGCGTAGATTACGATACATCTTCTGATAAGTTCCAGAACTACTATAAAGACGTTTCAATGCGTATGAAGAACCGCGAGCTAGATCTTCTTATTGTAGTTAATATGTTCTTGACCGGCTTTGACGCTACGACTCTTAATACTCTGTGGGTAGATAAAGATTTGAAGATGCATGGTCTTATTCAGGCGTTCTCTCGTACAAATCGCATTCTGAACTCAATTAAGACTTATGGTAACATCATTTGCTTCCGTAATCTCCAGGATAAGGTAGATGATGCGGTCGCTTTGTTTGGCGACAAGGAAGCTAGCGGCATCGTACTTTTGAAGACCTTTGGTGAATACTTTAATGGCTACGACGAATCTGATGGTAAGCACGTTGATGGCTATACCGACCTGATTAATAAACTCCGCGAAAATTATCCAGTGGGAGAACGTCCAATTGGTGAAGAAAATCAGAAAGAGTTCATTAAACTATTTGGTAAGATTTTGCGTCTTCGTAATATTTTGCAGTCATTTGACGAATTCACTGAGCAAGATATCTTAACGCCGCGTGATTTACAGGACTACCAGTCTGTTTATCTTAATCTTCGTGACGAATTGCGCCCAGAGACTCCTGATAAAGAAGTCATCAATGATGATCTTGTGTTTGAAGTTGAACTTATTCGCCAAACCGAAGTTAACGTTGATTATATCCTCGCTCTCGTTGTCAAATACCACGATAGCCACTGTGAGAATAAGGAAATCCTTGTTGATATCGATAAGGCTGTCAGCTCTAGCCTCGAGCTTCGTAGTAAGAAAGAGCTTATTCACGAATTTATTAGAACCTACACTAATACGGGCGAAGAGATTCGTGATATATGGCAGAAGTTTGTTAATGTCGAGCGCGAAAAAGAACTTAACTCTATTATTGAAGAAGAAAACCTTAACTCTGACGAGACCAAAAGGCTTATCTTGAATGCATTCCGCGACGGTGTCATGAAGACATCTGGAACTGACGTCGATCGTATTATGCCAAAAATGAGCCGTTTCGGTGCCGCTGGCGCTCAACGTAACGAGAAAAGGAATGGCATTATCGCTAAGCTCGTGTCATTCTTCGACAAGTATTTCGGCGCATACTAGGATATTTTTTACCGTCTCGTGTCAAGAAAAAATCCCACCCCTATCTTCTGCACAATAACTTTCAAAACCCGATTGTGATCAAGTGGATACTATCTATTGACTAAATGGTAGAATGTTTTATTAGAATCGTTGCCGTAGTGGTTAATATCTTCTGATTCGACCCAGAGTGAAAGTTTGCGGACACGCCATTTACCAACGAAGAACATTTGAATCATAGCATCATTTATATCGCGGTTATTTAGCGCGCGTGGAATGTATGCGAGGGAAAAGTAGTACCATTTGTCGTCTTCGGCATCTAATCGCGCAAAAATGCGCTTTCCACGCCCCAAAAGGCGTACATCAAAGCGCCGTGCTAGTGTTTCCAGGGAATAAGTCTTCAGTTCATGGATCGCGTCACGGACGGGCGATTCCATTAGTTCCATACGCTCAAGCTTGTCATGATCGCGCGAGTTGAATCTGCCGTTATGTTCGAGCATGAATTTTTCTAATTCTCGAGCAGTAACCGGTATTGGTTTACCGGTTTTTGTCTTCCTAAATGTGTGGCGTTTTGCCATGATAACCTCGTTTCTTTGAGGTTGCGCCGTATGGCGGTATGTATTTAGTCGATCAATTTGAGCGGGAATTTAACAACCTTACGCGGCCTACCCATCTCATCTTTTTGCGTCTCATAATAAGGCTCGCCACAAAGCTCTACTTTTCCTCTGTAGATATATTCATTATCTCCAAAAGATTCGAATAGATGCATATCTACGCCATTAAAATGAGACTCTTTTACGGTCTTGTTTTGCTTATAATCGACATCCTGATCTCCACTAAGTCCCATGCCGGTATAATGAAATTCGCCGTTCTTCCACGTATCATCATAAGGATTACTTTCGTCGTGCTTCGCAATCAATACAAGACTATTCGACTTATTGGATTTTCGCATGCCTCCCTGGCTGGATACGCAGAAAATATGCGATAATCCAGCATTATCATAAGTAGCCCCTTTTACCAATTCATTGAGATGTGGTTTCTTGTTGGAACCGGTCAGTTCATCCAACAATTCTTTATCTGCTGGTGCTAAATCATAGGAATAGAAGCTGCTAAGATTTTGCTTCCATACAATCTCTGAGTGATCGTTTAATCTATATGGGCCCAAAGAATGTTCACAAGCGTACAATTTAAGCTCGTGATCATCATCAGTAAGTGTTTTTGCTACTAGTTTACCTACTTTAACTAAAGTATTAAACTCTTCAAGGATTTCACGTTCAAGCGCCGCCTCGTCCGACTCTCCAGCTTCAACCTTTCCACCAGGAAACTCCCAGAGACCAATCATTTCTTTGGTTCCGGTGGCCCTTTTCGCTAATAAGTATTGCCCATCCTTCTCAATTAATGCAGCAACAATAGTTTTCATACTACTATATATTATATCATCAGTATATCATCAGATGCAAGTTATATCGTTGACGTTGTAGGCTCTTAAGAGAGCTTTAATATTGACAATGGGTCTACCAATCTAGTCTCTATATGTATATATACTACTAATAGTTCGTAATTGGTTTCATTGCCATGGCTTTAATATATGAAATCTTGCAGTTCAGGGTTAAGTTTCCTTTCGACCGAATTGAAGTCCGGCCGCCATGCTGGATTCACAATAACGTATTCAACTACCCCACAGAGAGGTTCGTAGAGATTTAGATACCGCGCACCAATCCCGTTTTCTCAGCCCCGTCGGGGCTTTTTTATTGCCACGCACAAAAGCCCTTGACATCTCCTTCCCGCTTATGTAAACTAAAGCTAACAAGCTTAAGTTAACAAAAGAGGCCTAATCACAATGCGCATCAAACATCAACTGGGGGGGGGGGTACTTATTAGCAGCTAGTGGAGCAGCACTCGCTCTCTTAGTTGGTTTGATGCTATTCCCAATCCAGCCTGATGCGGCTCAAGCTGAAGAAGCCACCAGCAAGGTTGAACTTACAGTTAACCCAGTAATCTCCATTTCTCTCCAGAACGCTCTCAATGTTGACGTCCTCCCGACTCAAGACGGCACCTTCAGCTCTAACACCGCTGCGCTTTCTATCTCTACCAACAATGAGACCGGCTATTCACTCTATATGGCTACGGGTAATGGCGAGAACACCCTCACTAGCCAGAATCCCAGCATATCTAACGTCATCTCTGCCGTTAA
>CAMMXR010000004.1 GCA_946500965.1 uncultured Candidatus Saccharibacteria bacterium
GCAGGTGGTGCCTTTACCCTTGGTGCCGGTGACGCCGATGATGCGGGCGGGAGAGTGGGCGAAGAAATACTGGGTGATGCTGGTCCAGTCGCCTAGGGGTGGCACGGAGGGGCTGCGGAAGACAAGGTCGTAGGCGGAGAAATCTTGGGCTTTGAGGTCGGCGGGGGTGACGGGATCAAAAATGGTGAGGTCGGCGCCGCGGGGGCGGAAATAGGCTTCAACGCTGTGGCCTTCTTGGCCGTAACCGAGGATAGCAATTCGCATAGGTCTATTATAGCACAGAGTGGGCTAGAGGGGTGGAGGTTAGGCGGCGGTGAAGTCAAGCTCGGCGGCGAGGGAGTTGATGAGGGCTTTCTCAACCGAGCTGACGGCGACGAAAGCGTGGAGGTCGCTGGTGAGAAATTCGCGGGCGAGCGCGATCAGATCGGCGGGTTCTAGGGCGCGGATGAGGGCGGGGACGCGGTGATATTTGACGAAATTGCCGGTGGTGAAGTAGGTGTCGGCGTAATAATCGGAGATTTGATTAACGGTTTGGGCGCCCATTTGGTAGCGGCCGGTGGCGTAGGATTTGGCAGCGGCAAGATCTTGTTCGCGGAGATGCCCGGCGAGGAGCTTTTGGAGCTCTTGGTGGATGAGCTGGAAGAGTTCGGTGGCAGATTCGGCGTTGACTTCGCCGTCAAAATCCCAGGAGGCGTTGTGCCAGCCGTTGCTGAGGTCGCTGCCCATACCATAGACGAGGCCGCGTTTACGGGCTTGACCGAAGATGCGGCTGTTCATGGTGCCGTTTAGGATATGGTTGAGGCAGCTCATGGCGTAAACTTCGGTGGGGGAAAGCTGGCGAGGGATGAGCCAAGAGAATGCGAAGGTGATGTTGGTGGCGTCTTTACGGCGGATGAGGACGGGGTTGGCGCCGTGAAGCTCGTCGTAGGGGATGGCGAAGCGTTCGCCGGGTTTGAGGCCCCAGGCGTTGAGGGCGCGGATGAGTTTGTGCTTGCGGTGGCGGAGATTGCCGGCGATGATGAAGCGGAGATTGTGGGCGGTGTGGGTGCGGCGGTAATGCTCGCGAATGTCTTTCAGTTCAATGTTACTGATGGTGCGGAGACGCTCTTGGAGGTCGGGGACGTTTTCGCCGACTTGCTGCTGGAGACGCGGCCAGAGCAGGCGGGAGTAATCGTTGAGATAGCCGGTGAGTTCGGCGCGGACGTTCCCTTTTTCGCTGCGGAGCTCGTCTTCGTTAAAGCGGGGCTGGGTGATGGAATAGCGCTGGAGTTCAAGAATGCGGTCCCACTCAAAATCAGCGCATTCGCTTTCATAGCAGACGGAGTAATCGGAGGTCCAGGCGTTGTGGTAGGCGCCGTTTTTGGTGAAATCAGCTTCAAAGGCTTGTTCGCTGCTGTATTTGGCGTTGGCGCCGAAGGCGAGGTGTTCAACTACGTGGGCGATTTCGTAAACTTCGGGGCGCTTGGCATAGCGCATACCGGCGCGGAATTGGAACTTAGTGCTCATCACGCTGGCGCCGGGGACGTCAATCAGTAATCCCCGGGCGCCGGAAGTGAGGACGATTTCTTCTGCGGAGTGTTTTATCGCCGTTTCCCTTTCTTTTTGTTTTGGCGTTGCTGTTTCTTGTGTTTGCGAGCTTGGTTGCGAGCGTGATTCTCGGAGGTGTTGGTCTTGGCGGCGGGTTGGTCAGAGAACTCACGATCCAGATTTTTCTCGCCGGCGGAGATTTCGTTGACACCCTTTTCGGTGGCGGCTTCGGCCATCTTGGTCAGCTCGGTGTCGTATTCTTCACCGTCGGTGACGCCTTCGGAGGTGGCTTCTTGCTTGGTGAGACTGAGCAGGATCTTGAGGACTTCTTCGCGGAGGTTCTTCTCCAGGTTATTGAAGAGGTTTTGGGATTCGCTGCGGTATTCAACCAGCGGGTCGCGCTGGCCCAAGCTGCGCCAGTGGATGCCCTCGCGGAGATGCTGCATATTCTCAAGGTGTTGCATCCAGAGTGTATCTAGGACGCGGAGATAGACCTCGCGCTCAATCTTGCGCATAATTTCGGGACCAAACTCCGCTTCCTTCTCGGCGTATTTAGTGCGGACGGCGGCTAGGGCGGTGCGCTCGCGGTCCTTTTCTTTGCGCATTTCGCCAATGCCTTCAATGAGGTCGGAATCAAGCGGGAAAACGGCGGCAAATTCTTGGGTGAAGTTGGGATTGACACGGGCGCTGTCTTTGACGAGATCGGCGACGCAGGTATCAATCAGGCGGTTGATTTCGTCTTGGATGTCGGCGCCGTCCAGAATCTTGCGGCGCATGCCGTAGACGACTTTGCGGTGGCGATTGATGACGTTATCATACTGGACGACGTTCTTGCGAGAGTCAAAGTTGAAGCCCTCAATGCGTTTCTGAGCGGCTTCCAGGGTTTTGGAGACGGAGCGGTTTTGGATGGGCATATTTTCGTCCACACCGAGACGTGACATAATCATCGCAATGCGGTCGCCCTGGAAGATGCGCATCAGGTCATCTTCGCAGCTGACGAAGAACTGGGTGGTGCCGGGGTCACCTTGGCGGCCGCCACGGCCACGGAGCTGGTTGTCCACGCGGCGGGAGTCGTGGCGTTCGGAGCCGATAACGACTAGACCGCCGAGTTCGCGGACGCCGGGACCGAGTTTGATGTCGGTGCCGCGGCCGGCGAGGTTGGTGGCGAGGGTGACGGCGCCTTTTTCGCCGGCTTTGGCGATGATAGCAGCTTCGCGCTCGTTGTTCTTGGCGTTTAGGAGTTCATATTTGATGCCCTGGCTGTCAAGGTATTTGGCGAGCAGCTCGTTGTTGGCGATGCTGGCGGAACCGACCAGGACTGGCTGACCGCGGTCGTGGTATTTCTTGATCTCGGCGGCGATGGCGCGGAACTTGGCAGCAGCGGTGCGATAGATGAGATCGTCTTTATCTACGCGCTGGATAGGCTTGTTGGGTGGGATCTGGATGACGTCAAGGGAGTAAATCTGCTGGAACTCTTCGGCCTCGGTGAAAGCGGTACCGGTCATACCGGAGAGTTTGTGGTAGAGGCGGAAGAAGTTTTGGAAGGAGATGGTGGCAAGAGTCATAGATTCTTGTTTGACGGCGACGCCTTCCTTGGCCTCAATGGCTTGGTGGAGACCTTCGTTGTAGCGGCGACCTTGCATCAAACGGCCAGTATGCTCGTCCACGATCACGACGTCGCCGCTGTTGGTGACAACGTAATCCTTATCGCGCTTGAAAACGACCTGGGCGCGGAGAGCTTGCTCCATATGGTAGACCAAGCGGGTGTGGCGGGTGGAGTAGAGGTTTTTGATGCCGAGCAGCTGCTCAACTTTCTCTACGCCTTGGTCGGTGAGGGTGACACTGCGGCGTTTTTCGTCAAAGACGTAATCGTCGGGGGTGAGTTGGGCGGCAATCTTGGCGAATTGGTAGTAGGCGTCGGGATTGTCGCCAGCGGGCGCGGAGATAATAAGTGGGGTGCGAGCCTCGTCAATCAAGATGGAGTCCACCTCGTCCACGATAGCGAAGTTGAGTTCGCGCTGGCGGAGGAACTGGGGCTCGGAGACCATATTGTCGCGTAGGTAGTCAAAACCGAATTCGTTGTTGGTGCCATAGGTGACGTCGGCTTGGTAGGCTTCCTTGCGGGTGGCGGGCTTCAGGTGGCGGAAGCGCTCGTCGTCGTGGTCCTGGTTGTCGTATTCGGGATCGTAGACGAAGGAGGCTTGGTTGATGATGACGCCGACGCTGAGGCCGAGGAAGTGGTAAACTGGACCGTTCCAACCCGCATCGCGCTGGGCCAGGTAGTCGTTGACGGTGACAATGTGGACACCTTTGCCGGTGAGAGCGTTGAGATAGGCTGGGAGCAGGGCGACCAGGGTCTTGCCTTCGCCGGTTTTCATCTCGGCGACGTTGCCTTCGTGAAGCACCATGCCGCCAATCAGCTGCACGTCAAAGGGGCGCATTCCGAGCTGGCGCTTGGCGGCTTCACGAACGATGGCAAAAGCGTCGGCGAGAATGGCGTCCAGAGCTTTCTGGTCGCTGGATTTCGCGAGTTTTTCCTTTAAGATGTCGGTCTGGGAGGCGAGTTCTTGGTCGCTCATGGCCTGATACTTGGGTTCTAGTGCGCCGATTTCCTTGGTTTTCTTATACATTCGCCGTAGGGTTTTCTTCTGGGCGTCGCCAAACACACCTTGGAGTAGGCGGGTCAACAGGGTCTTATCGGCCAGCTTATCGGTCGGTTTCTTGGGTTTCTTGACGCGCGCGGGGCGCTGGTTGGGTTTGACCGTCTTCGGGGATTTCGGAGAATCTTTCCGAGATTCAGCCAAAGTCTTCTTTGCCATCATTTTTTCTCCACAAATTATTCCCTGATTATAACAGATTATCCGCGGCGGATAAAGAGGTTTTTCAGACCTTTCTTGGTCAGATGGGGTGTAGCCTCAAGTTTGAAGCGGCGGATTTGGCCGCGGAGTTTGGCCTCAAGAATATCAATGCCGGCGAAGACGTTGGAGCATTCGTCCTTCGCGGTGATGACCTTGCCGCCAGGGACTTCCATGGCGACGGAGATGGAGTATTTATTATTATGAGGCTTATCTACTTCGGCGACCACGATTTTGGCGACCACGTCCTTTTTGCTGCCGCGCGGTAGATAGCGGTCAAGCTTGCCGATGCGTTTGATGGCGTATTTGCGGAAACTATCCGAGACTTTGTAGTTGTTGCCGCTGAGATCGATTTTATCAATCATAGGTTCTCCTTGTTATTTACCTTAAAGACCGAGGCTGCTTAAACTTCCCATCAGGGGCTTCATGCGGTCAGTTGCAATCTCTTGCGCTTTGGCGTAGCCGTCGCGCATACAGTCTTCAATCCAATGTTCTAGCTCGTGGATGTCGTCCAGGTCAATTTTCTCGGGGTCAATTTTGACGCTCTTGATCTTGAGTTCGCCGGTAATCTGGACGGTGACGGCGCCGTCGCCCGCTTCAACTTCCACGATTTCGTTCTTGAGGGATTTCTGGGCTTTGCGCAGTTGGTTAATCATTTTCATTTGGTCCATAGTGGCACCCATATTTACTCCGTTTCTCCTTCACTTGGTTGGGTTAGCGTATATAGGTATATTCTATCAGAATTGTCGGATTTTGGCGAGGTGATAATCTGGGAGAGGTGGGCCGGGTCATCCAGCTGGTGGCCGAGGGTGGCGAAGTGTTCGGGGAGCTGGTCGGCGGCGGGCAGTGTGTCGGAGACAGTGAGGTCAAGCTCCGAGCCGAGGATTTGGTAAAAGGCGAGGGCGTCGGGGTCATTGACGACGTAGAGGGTCGTGCCAGGAGTGAGGTGTTGACGGGCGAGGGCAAGGTCGCTGGTAAATTGGTCGGCAACCATAGGGACGTAGCGATAGCCGAAGGCGTAGTGGTTGAGGTCGCTGATGATCATTACGCTGAGGAAGATGGCAATGGGAAAGATGGCGGAGATGCGGGCGTAGGGGTTGTCGGGGAAAAGGTCATACCATTTATCCAGGATGTAGCGGAGACCGTGAGCGATGAGAATGGCGAGCGGCAGCAGCAAGAGGATGGCGCTTTCGGGGTTGAGACCTGCGAGAAAGACGGTAAAGACAATCAGACAGCTGGCGATGGAGTTGCGAGAGGCGAAAAAGCCTTTGGCGGTAGAAAGCAGGCCGACGATGGCGAGGGCGACGGAGCCGAGTCCGACCAGGGGGGCGAGAAAGACGCTTTCAATGGCGGTGTTCCAGGAGAAGAAGGGCAGGAAGGCGGTGCTGAGATTATGCCAGAACCTAGAGAGCGAGAAATCGGGCGCCCAGAGCAGTTCGGTGATGATGGCTGGGTTGATGACGGCGGCGGTGACGAGAGCGGCAAGACCGAGTAGGATGATGATAGTGGTGATGACGAGCGGTGCGACCGGGAGGGTTTTGATAGTGAAGCGGAGATGAGGGTGGAGCAGGGCGAAGATGACGATGAAGGCAGCGAGATAAATCAGATGTGGAGTGAAAATGGCGCCGAGTAGAGCGAAGGCAAAGAGAAAGCAATAGAGGGGCTTGGGTTTGACGACGCCCTGGATTTTGGAGCCGAGCCAGAGCAGGAGCGTGGGCCAGAAGACCAGCATAATCAAGGGGGTGCCGGAGCCGGCGAGGTAGAGAAAGGAGGCGGAAAGCACCGCTAGAATAGAAGCGAAGAGAGCAACGTTGGTTTTGAACCAGCGGTTTAGGAGCAGGATGAGCAGGGCGCCGAGCAGGAGGCCGATGATAATGCTGGGGAGTTTGATGGCGTAAGTGGTGAGGCCGAAGAGAGTAATGGAGAGTTTCTGGAGGGCGTGATAGGGGAGGTCAACCACTTCGCCGTTTAGAATGGAGGTGGAGCTGAGGTGTGCAGAAGTGACGGCGGATTGCATTTCGGCATCAGAAAGACCGCCGGGCGAAAGCAGGGGCAGTCCAAAAAGCAGACCGGCAAAGGCGAGACCGAGCAGGGTGAAACCGATAATGAAGCGGTAGCGATAGAGGAAAAGTTTGGAAATTGCCAGTTTTTTACTCACATAAGAATTATAACATTTATTCGTGCTCTTTGTCGAGGGTCATAAAGCGCAGCAGTTCGGGGTGGAAGTAGAGCTCAATCTTTCCGACCGGGCCATGACGGTGCTTGGCGAGGATTAATTCGGTGATGTTGGTGGGGACGAAGTCGTCGTTATTCTGCTTGTAGTAATCGGGGCGGTGGAGAAACATCACTAGGTCGGCGTCTTGCTCAATGGAGCCAGATTCGCGGAGGTCGGAAAGGACGGGGCGAGGGTCGTCGCGACCGGTGACACTACGAGAGAGCTGAGCGAGGGCAACCACCGGCACTTCCAGCTCGCGGGCTAGGGTCTTGAGGCCGCGGGAAATCTCGGTCACCTCTTGGACACGGTTGCCGGCGTAGCGATCGGAGCCTTGGAGCAGCTGGAGATAGTCCACGATAATCATCCCCAGCGGGTGGTCGTGGGCGGCGCGCCGAGCCTTGTTGCGCAGCTCCAGGACGGTCATAGAGCTGGTGTCGTCCAGGAAGAGCGGCACTTCGTCCATCTCACCCATGGCATCGCCGATGCGCGCGAAATCTTCGTCGGAGACGTTGCCGGTGCGGATTTTCCAGTTATCCACGCCAGAAATGTCGGAGATCATCCGGTCAACGATTTCGGAGCGGGCCATTTCCATTGAGAAGAAGAGGACGCCGTTGTTGCCGCTGTTGCGGGTGGCGACGTTGTAGGCGAGGTTCTGGGCGAAGGTGGTTTTACCCATGGCTGGGCGGGCGCCGATGACAATGAGATCGCCTTTTTGGAAGCCGGCGGTTTTGTTATCAAGGTCGCGGAAACCGGTTTTGAGACCGCGCAGAGCGCCTTTGTTGCGGTGGAGTTCTTCAATGCGATCATAGGCATCCACCAGCAGCTCACCGAGGGCGGAATAGTCGGACTTGACGGCTTGATCGGAGACGGAGAAGAGTTGTTTCTCGGCGGCGCCCAGGAGTTCGGTGATGTTGGTAGCGCCGTCGTAAGCGGCGGTGGCGATGTCGGTGCCGGCGCGAATCAGACGGCGACGCAGCGCGGCTTGAGCCACGATGTCGGTGTAGGCATCAAGATGGGAGGCGGTGGGGACGAAGTTGGCAAGTTCGGTGAGGTAGGGCGAACCGCCGATGTTTTTGAGGGTTTTCTGGGTGCGCAGCTCACTGCTTAAAGTCATTAAGTCAATCGGACGGTGTTTCTCGTAGAGGCCGACCATACCGCGGAAAATATCGGCGTGGCGGGGGTCATAAAAATCTTCGGGTTTGAGTTGCTCAAGGACATTCGGAAAAGCGGTGTCGTCTAGGAGCAGCGCGCCAAGCAAAGACTTTTCAGCCTCTAGGTTCTGGGGCGGGATGCGATCGGGTGCGGTTTCGCTGGGCATTTTACCTCCTGTTTAGTTTAAGGGCTGGATGGAGCGATGGTGGTTGGTTTCTTGGTTGGTGAACCTTAAAATAAACTTAAAATGGTGCATCTTCGTCCACAGCCTGAACATTACCCATTATAGCAGAGATTTGGGAAAGTGTGGGGTCTTCGGCGGTGGGAGCAGGCTGGGCGCCGGGAGCGTGGATGACGAGGCTGAGGCCAGAGAGGGCGCGGCTGAGCAGCTGGCGGTTATTGGGGCGTTCCAGGATGGTGGCGGTGAATTTTTGTAGGGGATAGAGGTGGAGGGTGTCGCCTCGGAGCTCGTGGGAGACTTTTTGGAGCTGGAGAAAGACGGCGTCGTTTAGCTGGTGGACTTGGTCAAGGAAGGTCTGCCAGTTAAAGGTGGCGGGGTCGGCTGCGGTGGTCGGTGCCGGGTCGGGGTTCGGGGTAGCGGGGTCAACATGGGTGGTATCAGGGGTGGCAGGTGTGATTGGAGCTGCTTTTGGGGCGGACTGAGGCGCTTTAGGGGTGATTTCTGGTGTTTTGGGGGTGTTTTGAGGGGTGGCGGCAGAGGTGATTTGGTCGCTAGGCGCGCTAGGAGACGTTCTGAGGGGTTTTGGGGTCGGAGTGCGGTGGGACTCGGGTGTGCGGCTAGAGGGGCCAAGGAGGGCCAACAGGAGCTTCGCTTCGGGAAAAGGCGCCTGAACGCTGGTGAGGCGTTCTAGGAGGGGGAGCAGCGCGGGGTCGGGTGTGGTGAGGATGCGAGTGATGAGCTCGCTGGCGATGATTTCGGGTTTCAGACCGGTGCTGAGCAGGTCTTGGAGGATTTGGTGGATGGAAGCGGCGTTCTGGGCGGCGTAAGCCTGTAAGAGGTCGGTAAGGGTTTGGCTGGCGGGGAGACCGAGGGCACGTTCAGCCACGTCGGCGGTGATTTCTTGGTTGCTAAGAGTGGAAATCTGGTCTAAGAGACTGAGCGAATCGCGGAAGGAGCCGCCGCCGCGGCGCACGATGAGGGCGAGGGCGTCGTCGGTGATGGGAAGTTGTTCGGCGTCAGCGATGGCGCGGAGGTGCTGCTGCATGGTCTCGGGGTCGGCGAGCTTGAAAGTGAAAGCTTGGGTGCGAGAGGTAATAGTGATGGGGACTTTGTGGGCGTCGGTGGTGGCGAGAATAAAGATGACGTGGGCGGGTGGTTCCTCCAGGGTCTTGAGTAGGGCGTTGGCAGCGGATTTAGAAAGCATATGGACTTCGTCAATGATATAGACTTTGTAGCGACCGGTGGTGGGGGCGATGGCGGCCTTTTCGCGTAGTTCACGGATGTTGTCAACGCCGGTATTGGAGGCGGCGTCAATTTCAATAATGTCTAGGTAGTGGTCCTCAATTTGGTAGTCAAAACCATTGACGGCGTGGGCGAAAATCCGGGCGACCGAGGTTTTGCCGGTGCCGCGCGGGCCGATAAAGAGATAGGCGTGGGAAATCTGGCCGGATTCTAGAGCGTGAGTGAGCGGCTCGGTGACTTGGGGTTGGCCGATGACTTCGGAGAGCTTGGTGGGTCGGTATTTGCGATAGAGGGCGCGGATGATGGGTGTAGAAGTCGGAGCGGACTCTGCGCCGGCGGGAGCAGACTGAGGCTGGGTCGGCTGAGCGGCTGGAGACTTAGACTTAGCCATCTAGAGGGCGGCCTCAATGGCGGCCCAGGCGGCTTGGTCGTTGTTCGCCGGGATGATGGCGGAGACTTGGCTGCCCTCACGGAGGTGGAAATAGGTGACGGAGGCGTAGAGAACTTCGTATTCGCGACCGTGGACCTCAATGTAATACTTGTCGTCGTGGTGGGTGAGGGTGCCGATGACGGTCTTGCGCTCAACGGGGCCGATTTGTTTGTAGAGAAAGCGGCCTTCAGGGGTGATAGTGAGCTTCAGGATGTCGCCCTCAACGAGCTTGGACTTACTGGCGTAGTTAGCGGGGACGGGGTAGTTCTTGCCGTCGGGACCGATCATAATCTGGCCGTCAAAAACGCCTTCAATCACCTTCCCCTCGGGGCTGGAGACAATAGTGTCGCGCGGGGCGGTAATCGCTTCGCCGTCACCAAGGACGGAAATCAGCAATTCCTTAGCGGCAGCTAAGTTGGTTTCGGCTTCTTGAATCAGACCGCGCAGTCGTTTGATTTGTTTTTCTGGTAACTCGGACATCACCTCGCATCCCGTCAGTTTTAACTTTTATACTGATACTATATTATATCGTGGGTGGGCAAATGTCAACTTTGGATTTAAGCGGGTTTTCCACGGGATTAACGGCGGTGAGGGCGGAAGTGTTGTAAAAATAACATTAAAAATGGGCTTGCGTAAAAGAACAATTTGCGCTTGTGGTTGACGCCCCACGCGTTCTTTGATTTCTCCTGCCGGGCCTACTAGTCAACACCTTTTGCTCGGACACGCTCAAGGCCGCTCGGCCAAGCTTAGGGTCCGAGCAAAAGGCATTGCCTAGTCTCCCGGCAGGTGATTAACAAGGCGTGGGGCACCAAAAAGCCCCGCAGGGCGGGGCGAACCTCTAGCAGTTGGAGAAGAACTAGGCCAACTCGACGGTGGCGCCAGCCTCTTCCAGGGTTTTCTTCATGGTTTCGGCTTCGTCTTTCTTGACTTTTTCCTTGACGGTGGCAGGAGCGCCATCAACGATGGCTTTGGCTTCACCGAGACCAAGGCCGGTGATTTCCTTGACGGCCTTGATGACGGCGATTTTCTGAGCGCCAGCATCCTTCAGGACGACGTCAAATTCGGATTTGCCTTCATCGGCAGCCGCGGCACCTTCGGCAGGAGCAGCGGCGACGGCAACGGCGGCAGCGGCCGGCTCAATGCCGTATTCATCTTTGAGAACGTTTTTGAGTTCGTTGACTTCAAGAATGGTCAGGTTGACCAGCTCTTCAGCCAGTTTCTTAATATCTGTAGCCATAATGGTTCCTTTGTAAAATGATTAAAGTTAATAGCGGTGCTGATTTAAGCTTCAAGCTTAGCTTCGAGACCGGAGACAATGCCAGAGAGCAGGCCGCTGGTACCAGAGATGGTATCGGTGAGCGGCGAGAGCAGCTGGGCCACCACCTGGGCGATGAGCTCGTTCTTGGAGGGCATCGCGGCAAGGGTGGTAATCTCGGCTTGGTTCAGGGTGTGACCAAGGTCGTTGAAGCCACCGAGCAGCTCAAGGGCCGGATGGGTCTTGGCGAAAGCGGCCAGGACCTTGGCCGGAGCGACTTCGTCGGTGTCGGAAATCGCATAGACCAGCTGACCGGTCAGACCGGTAGTGTCGGTGTCTTTGTAGACAGCGATTTCGTTCATGGCGACGCGCACCAGGCGGTTCTTCACGACCTTAATCTTGACGCCGGCTTCGCGGGCGGCGCGGCGCAGATCTTGGAGATCGGCCACGGTCAGCCCTTGGTAGCGGGCGTAAGCGGTGAGCTTAGCATCGGCAAGCAGAGCGGTCAAATCAGCAACCAAAGTTTCTTTTTTTGCTTTGGAGATTGCCATAAAAAGTCCTTTGAGTTGAAGTTAATAAAAACTGCTAGAAGTTGTTAAATTGCGCTATTCTTGAGACCCCTAAGAGTGTTCCTCGGTAGCATGATTAAGAGGTTGGGGGCTGTCCTTTCAAGACAACTTTAGTTCCCTGGCCTCCGCCACTGTCTTAAGAATAACTGACACTATTGTAGCAGACTTATCGCGAAAAAGCAAGGGTTGATGGCGGGACGGCGGGCGCTGTGAAGCGGCAGGAGCGGATGCGGCGATGCGGCAGATGGGCGCAATCAAAAAAGGCCCCGAAGGGCCTTGGCCGCTTTTAGTTATAGATGTTCTCTACCGCGATGGAGGGGCCCATAGAAGTAGTCACGAAGATAGACTTCACAAAGGTTCCCTTGATGGAAGCGGGGCGGTGGCTCTTGAGGGAGTCAAAGAAGGTCTGCGCGTTCTCTAGCAGCTGCTCGGCAGTGAAATCGGTTTTGCCGAGACCGAGGTGGATAATTCCCTGTTTGTCTACGCGGTATTCCACTTTACCAGCCTTGGCTTCTTTGACAGCCTTCTCAATGTCAGTGGTGACGGTGCCGGCCTTGGGGTTCGGCATCAGGCCCTTGGGGCCGAGCAGGCGGGCGTATTTACCGAGTTTTGGCATATAAGCCGGGGTAGCAATCAAGACATCAAAGTCAATTTGGCCCTTCTCCAGGCGCTTCAGGAACTCTTCGTCCTCAGCGATGTCAGCACCAGCTGCGGCGGCTTTCTTGGCCTCGTCCAGCGGGGCAAAAACGGCGACCCGGACGGTCTTGCCGTTGCCGTGCGGCAGGACGACGGTGGCACGGATATTTTGGTCGGCTTGGCGCGGGTCAACGTTCAGACGGACGTGAGCCTCAACGGTGGCGGCGAACTTGGTCGGGTTAGTCTTGACGGCCAGATCCAGAGCGTCAGTGAGGTTGTAAGTCTTGGTCTTGTCAACCAGTTTAGCGGCGGCCTGATATTTCTTGCCGCGGCGTTCAATCTTCGGACGGGTGACGGGAGCAGCGCCTTTGGGTTTCTCGCCGGCCTCTTCTAGAGCCTTGGCTTCGGCCTTGCGCGCCTGGCGGGCTTCTTCAGCCTTAACTTCCTCAATGTGCTTCTTGGATTTTTTGCCAGATTTGGCGTAGCGTTCCGGCTCCGCGGTTGCGGCGGTGTCGGCTGCAGCGTCGGCGTCTGTGGTGGCTGCCGCGGTTTCCGCAGTAGCTTCAGCGGCTGCCGGGGCTTCCGGGGTAGTTTCCGGGGTTTCCGGAGTGGTGGCTTTGATTTCTTCTTCGGCCATGATAATTCCTTTCGGTGGTGTTAGCGGGCGAGGGGCGCTCGCCCTCCCAACTTATAATTATTAACTAATCTTCAACGACCACGCCCATGGAGCGGGCGGTGCCGGCGACGGTCTTGATGGCGCCGTCGAGATCAATCGCGTTGAGCTGGGCCATCTTGGTTTTGGCGATGTCTTCCAGGTCGGCGCGAGAGATTTTGCCAACTTTGTCCACGTTCGGCTTGCCGCTGCCTTTCTCAATCTTGATTTTCTCGCGAATGAGGTCGTCAACGGGCTGACCGAGGCAGGTCCAATCAAAGGTGCGATCTTCGTAGACTTTGATGTGGACGATGACATTCTTGCCGTTGTATTCTTTGGTCTGTTCGTTGAAGGGATTGATGAAATCCATCATATTGAGGCCCCACTGACCAAGGGTGGAACCAACTGGAGGCCCAGCTGTCGCTTTGCCGCCAGGAATGCGCAACTTGAGGTTGCCGATAACTTTTCCTGCCATATTTTCCTTTGCTCCGGGGAAGCACCCGGGACGATTAATTAATCGTGCGTAACGGTTTGATTATACGCTAAGTGGGCGAAAAACGCAAGAGTTGGGGCGGATTGGAGCCCCATATGTGTTCAATTGTATTATATCACAAGCGGTTTGTAAAGTCAAGAGGCACGTGGGGATGCGGCTTATAGTATAATTAAGCTAAAGAAAGGATGCGAAGATGAGCGTGATTAAGCTGAGTGGGGTGGAGAAAAAATACGGGGAGAAAGTGGTTTTCTCGGGGGTGAACCTGGAGGTCCCGGCGGGGGCGTTTGCGGTGTTGAGGGGCGAGAGTGGGGCAGGTAAATCCACGCTGCTGGACTTAATTGCAGGATTGGAGCAGCCGACGGCGGGGCGGATTGAGGTGGACGGGCAGGATGTATGGAAAATGACGCCGAAAGCGCGGGTGGAGTTTTATCGGCACGCGATTGGGATTATTTTTCAGGGGTCGTATTTACAGCCGCAACTGACGCTGCGGGAAAATATCGCGCTGCCGGGGGTGTTTGCGGGGACGATACCGGCGGAACGAAAGGCGCAGGTGGAGCGGCTGGCGGGGCTGCTGGGGATTACGGAAAATCTGGACTTCCTGCCGAAAGAGGTGTCAGGTGGGCAGGCGGAGCGGGCCTGTATCGCGCGGGCGCTGCTCTTAAATCCGAAGGTGATTTTGGCGGACGAGCCGACTAATAATCTGGACGACCGCAATGCACAGATTGTGCTGAAGATTTTGGATGTGGTGCGGCAGAAATTAGGGGTGACAGTGGTGATTGCAAGCCACGGTGCGGAGGTGCTGGGACTAGCGACGCAGCTGGTCACGGTGGCGCAGGGGAAGGTGGAGAGTAAGCCGACGGAGCGCAAGTTGACGACGAGTGAGCAGGACGAACGCAGCCCGGTGGCGAAGTAGCGACGAGCGGATTTAGGGGTCTAGCCGCGGGGGGTTTAGGTTGCTTTTTGGGCGGAAGTGTGGTATAATTTAGGAGAGGAAACGACTAATTCTTAGGGTCGTTTGGTAATTTAAGAGAGGAGCGTGGAATGATTGGAGTTCAGGGCGTATTTGTCGCAGCTGGCGGATTGTGATTTGTCGGTTTACAGCCGGCTGGAGCCAGCCGAGGTGTCGGTGACACGGAAGCGGTTTTGGTTGGATTGTGACCACAATGCCCAGGTGCGGCGGCCGGATTTTCGTTACCGGCGTCTGCGACCGCTGGAAGTGGAGCAGAACTTAGAGCGTTTGGAGCAACTGCGACCAGATCGGTTGGAGCTGGCTGGCGTGGAGCGTGAGCTGGGGGCTTGGATTTGGGAGGACGTTTGGACGAAGAACCAGGCGTTGCAAGCCCTAATCCGGTACCAGGGGGCGGCGACGCAGGCTAAGGAGCGCCGCTGGTGGGGCGATAATTTCCGGTTTTGGGATTATCAGCTTTACGGGGCGCCGGACGAGCCGCTGTTTCGCAGCGCCCTGCAAGAACAGCTAGACTGGGTGCAGGGACGAATCGCCAACGATTTTCAAAATCGGATGTGGGTGGAACTGAGCCAGGAACTGGCGAGTGGGGTGGCAACGCGAGTTTCGGAGCGCTACCAACCGCGACCGGAGACGGTGCGTCGTTTTGGTGAGCTGGTGCGGGCGCATTTGGCGCCGTTTTTTCAGCTGGTGCCGGAAGACCAGTCGGAGTTTACGGCGATGGAAGTGGTGAATCTCTTGAACCAGATTCTCAGGATGAGCTGCCAGACTCGGTTTGAGGCGGACCTTGCAACCCAGCGTTCGTCAATCCTGGTGGACCAGGCTGAGCGGCGGATTCTGATTCCGGCGCAGCGTGAACCGCGGACCTATACACGGGAGGAAGTTTTGACACTGGTACTAGGACACGAGTTCGGGACGCACGTGATGCGCAGCCTGCCGTATGAGTGGGGGCATTTGCCGCTGCTGAGCACGGGGCTGCCGGGATCGGAACGTTTTGAAGAAGGTCTGGCGGTCTGCGTGGAGCAGGCGCTAACGGGGCAATACCGGACGCGGGCGCTGTGGCGAGCTTTGAGCCATTATGTCAACATCGGGCTGGCAACGTTTCTGGATTATGATTTCCGGAAGGTGCTGGAAACGCGGTGGCGGCTGAACTTCCTGGCGGAGAGCCGAGCGGATGAGCCGCAGGCGGAGCAACGGCTGCGCTATGAAGCGGCTTATGCGCGGGCCTTTGACGAAGCGCGGCGTTGTTTCCGCGGGTTTGGCGAACTGATTTCAGGCAAGGATTTGCTGTATCTGACCGGTAATACACAGGCGTGGATTTATATTGAACGACACCTGAATCAGTCGGAATGGTTGTGGCGGAACTTGTTTGAGCGGGGGAAAACTGACCCGGAGAATCCGAAGCATATGCGCATGTTGCAGCTTGACCGTGAACTTGGCCGCGCCACCTCCTGACACTTAAAAGCCCAGCCTTGCGGCTGGGCTTTTGCTGGGCGTAGTTCCCTAGCTGGCGCAGCGTGCGCAGGCAATGGCTGCGGCTTGGCTCGGTGCGGATCTATGCGTAGGATTAGAGCTGTTTGACCTGGAGGGCGTCTAGCTCTACCGGGGTTTCGCGACCGAACATAGAGACCATAACCTTGAGCTTGCCCTTCTGGGTGTCAATCTCGGAGACGGTGCCTTCAAAGCCCTTGAACGGTCCGTCCACGATGGAGACGACTTCGCCGATTTCGTAGTTGACGGAATACTTGGGGTCTTCGGCGCCCATACGCTTCTTGATTTTGAGGATTTCTTTTTCGGAGATGGGGGTGGGCTGGGTGCCGTTACCGACGAAGCCGGTCACGCCGGGAGTGTTGCGGATGATGTACCAAGTTTCATCCGAGAGGCACATCTCAACCAGGACGTAGCCCTGGAAGATTTTGCGGTCCACGATTTTGCGTTTGCCGTTCTTGATTTCAATGCGTTTTTCTTTGGGGACGATTGCGTCAAAGATTTTGCCCTCAAACTCGGGGCTACCGAGGCGCTGTTTGATGCTGTCGGCGACTTTATCTTCGTAGCCGCTGTAGGTACTGATGGTGTACCAAGCGCGGGTGTCATCGTAACGGTTGACTGCCATAATTTCTCCTTTTTGGGCCGGTTAGGCGTTAGTTTTTAATAATAGATCAAAGATGAAGGTAAAGAGCGCGTCCAGCAGCATAATAAAGACGATAAAGATGGCGCAGTAAACCAGGACGGCGAGGGTCATTTTCCAGGTGGCTTTGCGGTTGGGCCAGCGGACTTGGCGGAGTTCGCGCCAGGAGTTGCGCAGATAGCGACCGAGGGCGACGAAGGGGCGAGCAAGAATGAAAACCTGCTTTAAGGGTTTTTCGGGGGTGTTGGCCTTGGCTTTGGTTTTGGCAAGTTTGGCTTGCTGTTTGGCCTGAGCTTTGGTGACTTTGGTTTGGGTTTCGGTGGGTTTGGTTTGGGTTTTGGGTTGGGTTTGGGTCTTGGGTTTGGTGGGGTCGGCGGCCGCGGTCGCTTGGGGGCGCGACTTGGCGGTGATCTTGGTGATGTTGACCTTGGACTTTTGCGACATTGATTTCCTTTCCCTGGTAACAAAAAAAGTCTGATACCAGACTTGTCAAGATTGTAGCACGGGTAGTGAGAATTGTAAAGACCGGGCGGGCGAAGCTTCCTCTTGACTTTACAAAGAGGTTGTAGTATAATATAATTAGCCTCATATAGAGTAAACAGAGGTGAACATTAGCAAAGGAGTTGATGAGCGATGATGAAACACATCTGGAGGATCAAAAAGGAATACTTCCGTCAACTCAAAACCGGAGCTAAGACCCTGGAAATTCGCGTCGGCTATGCGCAGATGAAGAAGGTTCAGCCGGGGGATTGCATTAGTTTTGAGAATTACGGGCCGAATGAGTTTCTGGTGAAACGCATTGCGGTGTATCCGAACTTTGAGCAGATGCTACTGATGGAGGACGTGGAAGCGGTCCTGCCGGGGATGACGTTCCATGGAGCGCTGGATACGCTCCGGGAAATCTATCCTGAAGCCAAGGAAGCAATGGGGGTGTACGTGTTTGAGTTGATGCCGCGCGAGCAGACCAGTCCGCAGCTAGAATTGGTGCGGGCCTCGGATTTGCTGCGGGAAGGCAATACGCAACAGTTTTCGCGGTTGGTGTATGACAGCTATCGTCTGACGGGCTGGATTACGCGGGATTACCCGGACCATTGCGACCACTTCTATTCCAAGTATGTGCCAGGGATTTTTACCGGTGAGCGAGAAATCGTGGCTGGGTTCCTGGACGGAGAAATGGTGGCGGTGGCAATCCTGAAGAAGGATGCCGAGGAACGGAAGATCAGCACGCTTTATGTCTCGCCGCAGTATCAGCGGCGGGGGATTGCGAGCAAGCTGCTCCGGCACTGCTTTGAGTGGCTGGGGACGACGCGACCGCTGGTGACGATTGCGGACTACAAGCTGCCGCAGTTTGCGGGTTTGATCCAGAAGTTCGGCTGGCAAGAGACCAAGGTGCTGGAAGCGGGATATTACAATGACCGCTCCCGGGAGCACGTGTTCAATGGTCAGGTGGAAGAGTAATCTCGGCGCTGGCTAGTTTCCAGTTTGGGTTTTGGGCAGATTCTGTCTCTGCCTAGTTCCCCGCCCGGAGTTAATTCCCGGTTTGATGTGGTATGCCGTCAAGATCCCAAAACGAAAGCCCCTCTCACGGAGGGGCTTTTCTTCTTCTGGGACTGGTCGGTGATAGGTTCAAGGCGAATGCCGAGGACACCGTATTGGGCTTGTTTCTCGGGGGTGTAGAATTCGCTGAGGACGGCGAGTAGCTCAGACTTGGTCATAGAGGCGTCGGCCAGGATGCTAATGTCAAAATCCTGGAAGAGGTCGGCGAAAGAGGCATAGCGGAGCAGGCCGATAACCTTGGCTTGGAACTTATCTTGCTCGGATTTGGCGAATTCAATGGTGTCGCCGAGGGCGATTTGCTGGCGCTTCTCGTCGTAGAGACGCAGCTCAATGCGCTTGGTGCCGGTTTTGATGTAGTCAAAGTAAGTGGGTTGGAGGTTCATATAATGTGTTGTCATGGGGTGATTATAGCAGAAAAACGGGTGGGGCGGAAGGTGGTATAATGGAGGTAATGAAGTGCGTGGATTGGGGGCAGGGACGGTCGGTGTTTTTGGCGATTGATTTGAAGTCGTTTTATGCTTCGGTGGAGTGCCGGGAGCGGGGGCTGGACCCGCTGACAACGAACTTGGTGGTGGCGGATGAGACTCGGACGGACGGGACGATTTGTCTGGCGGTGTCGCCGAGTCTGAAGGCAATGGGGCTGCCGGGGCGGGCGCGGCTGTTTGAGGTGAAGGCGCGACTGAGGGAGATTGAGCGACAGACGGGGCGGCAGGTGCCGCTGATTATTGCGCGACCGCGGATGCAGCTGTATCTGGATTATTCGCAGCGGATTGTGGAGATTTATCAGCGGTTCATTAGTGCGGAAGATATGCATATTTATAGTGTGGATGAGGTGTTTTTGGATGCGACGAGTTATGGGCGGATGTATGGTGGAGCGCGGGTGGAAAGTGAGGTGCGGACAGGAGGGCCGTTGGAGTTGGGGACGCCGCGGGAACTGGCGACGCGGATGATTCGGGCGGTGCTGGCGGAAACAGGGATTACGGCGACGGCCGGGATTGGGACGAATCTGTATCTGGCGAAGGTGGCAATGGATGTGGTGGCGAAGCATTTGCCGGCAGATGCGGCGGGGGTGCGGGTGGCGGAGCTGGACGAGCGGCGGTATCGGGAGTTGCTCTGGGACCACCAGCCGCTGACGGATTTTTGGCGGATTGGACCGGGGACGGAGCGGCGGCTCCGGGAGCTGGGGATTCGGACGCTAGGGGAGCTGGCGCGGTATAGCGTGAGTCCGGAGGGGGAGGAACGGTTGTACCGGAAGTTTGGGGTGGATGCGGAGCTGCTGATTGATCACGCGTGGGGCGTGGAGAGCTGTACGATGGCGGCGATTAAGAGGTTCCGGCCGCGGAGTAATTCCCTGTCCACGGGGCAGGTGCTGCCGCGGGCGTATTCGGTGACAGAAGGGGAGGTGATTCTGCGGGAGATGGTGGAGGAATTGGGACTGGAGTTGACGCGGCGGGGATTGGTGGCGCGGTCGGTAGTGGTGGAGGTGAAGTTGGCGGAGCGGGGGCGGGGTTTGGCGGGCAATGAGCGGGGAGTGAAAAGTGAACGGGGGCATAGTTCGGAGCGGCTGGATGAGGCGACGGCGGAGGTGGGGCGGTTAGAGCGGGCGGCGCTGGCAGCATATCGGCGGGCGGTGCGGGCTGGGGTGGGATTGAAGCGGTTGACGGTGACGCTGGCGGAGGTGGTGGCGCCGGGTAAGGGGCAGCTGAGTTTGTTCGGACGTGGTGATGGCGGCGTGACGGGTGTTAAGAGGAGGGAGGGCGTTAGGGGTGCGGGGCGGGGCGAGGATTTACAGTGGGCAGTGCTGAAGATTAAGCGACGATACGGGAAGAATGCGATCCTGAGGGGGATTAGCTTTGAGGAGGGGGCGACGGCGCGGGAGCGCAACCGACAGATCGGAGGGCATCGGGCGTGAAAAATACAGATGATTTGACGGCGGAGATGCGAGAGACGATACGGCGGACGCGGGCAAAATACGGAGAGCTGATTGATTGGGACCGGCCGGCGTCGCGGCGGCCACGGATGCCGGTGGCAGAGCGGGCGAAGCAGTTTGCGCCGTTTGCGGCGCTGAAGAAACGGTAGAGGTTTTAATTTGGCTTAAAATTTGGTATAATGGTGGCAATTATCATGAAACGATTGCTACGTAAAGCTGTGCATTTTTCTCGCAGAGTTTCTGGTGTGACCGAAGTAAATGAACGAACGCGACGGACGGAGGAGGCTACGGCGGATCTGGCGCAGTCGGCGGTTACAGCCCAACGGGAGCTGGATGAGTTGCAGAGGCGAGTAGATGCCCTGCAGGAGAGTTTGAATTATGCGGTTGAGTTGATTAAAGTAACCCACGATGTGGCGAGCGCGCCACGCAAACCGCAGGGTCCCGCAGCAATAATTCGAGAGGGTAATTTTTACTTGCTGAAGGACGTGATTAGGATTTTGGAACAGGAACGGATTGCGTATTTTTTGGATTTTGGGACATTGCTGGGTGCGATTCGACACGGGGATTTTATTCCGTGGGATGATGATATTGATATTACGGTGGCGCGCGAGGACTATGAAAAGTTATTACGGATTTTGCCAGATAAATTTGGCGAAACGGGCATTTTTATGGTTCAAAGTGAGATTCTGCGAATATATTATCGGAATACTCCACTGCAGGTGGATATTTTTCCGCTAGATTTTTATGATCGCCCTGTAGCGTTGGAAGAGCGACCGCAAGTTCGCCGGCTTTGCCAAAGTTTGCGGGAGAAGTATTTGCGCTGTGATTTTGAGCGACTTAGGCGACAAGAGAGTGTTTTGCTAGAGCCATCATATGAAAGATTGCAAGAAATTAGATGTGCTCAGATTTGTCGTAATGTGAGCTGGGCGGAGGCGCGGAGGCACAGTTGGCCAGTGTACCGTGGTTTGGAGTCGACGCAGGGTTATGTTTTGGACTTTGAAATGATCTATCCTTTAAAACGAGGTAATTTTAGGGGCGAACATTGGATGATCCCGAATCGTCCAGAGCAGGTTTTGCGGGCTTATTATGGTGATTATTGGTCGTTCCCGCCAGATTTGGGACATCAGCATATTGATATCCAGGCGCGCACTTCTGAAGAGACAATACGCTTAGTGGAGGAATGGGTTGCGATGCACCAAGAAAACGGTGAGAGGAAGAAATGCAGGCAATAATTTTAGCAGCGGGGATGGGCAAGCGCTTAAAAAAGTTAACCAAGAACAACACGAAGTGTATGGTGCGTGTCAATGGCACAACCTTGATAGAGCGGATGTTGGAGCAGTTGGACGATTTGGGGTTGGAACGGATTGTTTTGGTGGTGGGGTATAAGGGCAAGGAACTGCGAGAATTCGTGGCGGCTCTGGCCGTGCAGACGCCAATTGAATTTGTGGAGAACCCAATTTATGATCAGACAAATAATATTTATTCGTTATACCTAGCTCGGAAATTTTTGCGACAGTCGGATACATTACTGCTAGAGTCGGACTTGATTTTTGACGACGGCATATTGCGTGAATTGTTGGATGATCGACGACCGTCGTTGGCGCTGGTGGATAAATACGCGGGGTGGATGGATGGCACGGTGGTGACGTTGGGTGAGCAAGACCAGATCTTGGACTTTATCCCTGGGAAGAAAATGAATTTTGCACAGAAGGCAGAATACTATAAAACAGTCAATATTTATAAATTTTCACAACACTTCTCACAGCATTTTTACGTGCCGTTTTTGGAGGCATACTGTGAAGCATTGGGGCGGAATGAATATTATGAGCAGGTGCTAAGGGTGATTACGTTATTGGATGACCCAGAGATTGTAGCGAAAAGATTGCCAGCAGGGGCAAAATGGTATGAAATCGATGATCTGCAGGACCTTGATATTGCGGAGTCGATTTTTGCGCAGCCTGGGCAGAGGTTGCAACAGATACAGAGGCGTTTTGGTGGCTACTGGCGATATCCGCAGCTATTGGATTTTTGCTATTTAGTTAACCCGTATTACCCATCCCGACGTCTACTTGATGAGCTGAAAGCCAGTTTCGAGTTGCTGGCGACACAATATCCTTCTGGACAGGATGTGAATCGTTTGTTGGCGGCAAAATATTATGGAGTAGATCGGACGCGAATTCTGGTTGGCAACGGGGCGGCAGAATTAATAAACGCTTTGATGCAGGTTTTAACGGGGAGACTGGGTATTATTTGTCCGACTTTCGCTGAATATCAAAATAAATTTGCCGGCGATGTAGTAGCCTTTGATACTAGTGCGGTGGACTATCAGTATGATGCTGCTTGCGTGCAGGACTTTTTCGAGGAGAATCCAGTTGAGACTTTAGTACTGATTAATCCGGATAACCCTTCGGGGAATTATATGGGTTTGGAGGGGCTAAAGAAAGTATTAGATTGGGCAAAAGCGCGTAAGGTTAGATTAATCGTAGACGAGTCTTTTGGTGATTTTGCAGATGAGGTAAATACCTTACTTGATGACGAAATATTGACGGAATATCCGAACTTGGTCGTAATAAAGAGTATTTCGAAATCGCATGGTGTGCCTGGTTTGAGGTTGGGGGTGATGGCGACGGCAGATGGGGTCTTGTTGAAGGCGGTAGAAAAGAGACTCTCAATTTGGAACATTAATTCTTTCGGAGAATATTATTTACAGATTGCTGAGAAGTATCGTGGGGATTTTCTGGAAGGGGTAGCGGCTTTGCGGGCTGAGCGTAGGCGACTAACGCATGGTTTGCAGGAATGCGGTCTGAAAGTCTATCCAAGCCAAGCAAACTTTTTGATGGTAAAATTGCCAGATGGATTTAATGCTACTACTTTGACCGAGAAGTTGTATCAAGAACACGATATTTTAGTAAAGGACTTGAGCGCGAAGGTTGGTTTGGGAACAGCTTATGTGCGAATAGCTGTGCGGAATCGCCATGATAATGAGCGACTATTGGCAGCTTTGCGGGGTATTTTGAAGTGAAAATTTGCGTGATTGGCGGCGGAAATATCGGCACGGTGTTGGCGGCGGAGTTGGCAGCGAAAGGGCAGACTGTAATAATGATGACGACGCATTCGCAAGGTTGGAGCCGCGAGTTAATGGTTTATGATGCTGCGGAGAAATTGCTATACACGGGAGTGCTGGCTGAGGTGACAGACGATTTGAAGCACGCGGTGCAAAATGCTGAGCTGGTTTTCGTCACGTATCCGGCCTTTTTGTTTCGGAATTTGAGCAAGCAACTGGAGCCGATTTTGCGGGTCAATCAGAAGCTAGTTATCGTGCCCGGTAGCGGTGGGGTAGAGCGAGAATTTGCTGGTTTGATTGCGAAGGGCGTGGAAATTTGGGGACTCCAAAGAGTGCATGATATTGCACGACTGAAAGAGAAAGGACGCTCGGTATATTCTTTGGGGCGCAAATCGAGTTTGAAGGTGGCGGCGATTCCAGCTCAGGCAAGCCAGCAGGCGGCAAAGACTATTGAGGATTTGTTGGAGATTCCCTGCCAAGCGTTGCCAAATTATTGGTGTGTAACTTTGAATCCATCAAATCCGATTCTGCATCCAAGCAGAATTTATACGATGTTTAAAGATTATACGGATGGAACGGTTTACGACCATGAAATTTTGTTTTATGAAGAGTGGGACGATGTGGCGTCGGAGGTACTATTTCGTTGCGATGCGGAGCTACAGGCGTTGTGTCGAGCGATTCCCGAGGACTTGTCGGGCGTGGAGTCTTTGCCAAGCTATTACGAAAGCCCGACTCCGGCGTCGATGACGCGTAAGATTCGGAGTATCCCCGCGTTTAAGGGGATTAAAGCGCCGATGCGAAAAGTGGAGGGTGGCTGGGTGCCGGATTTTGAATCGCGCTATTTTACGGCCGATTTTCCGTATGGTTTGAATGTGATTAGGCGAGTGGCGACGGAATATGAGGTCCGGACGCCGATGATGGATGAGATTTGGGGGTGGTATACGAGACAAGTGAATAAACAAGGGGATTTTGCGGCAAAAAAATGGAGCCGCGAACCGGGTTTGAACCGGTGACCTCATCCTTACCATG
>CAMMXR010000005.1 GCA_946500965.1 uncultured Candidatus Saccharibacteria bacterium
CCTTCTTCACCCCACCGGCATACTCGCCCTTTCCTTCCCAGCCCAACTTACGCCCCCCACGCTCCCCGGTCTCACTTGCCTCAAATCCCACCGCTACGCCGCCGCCGGCCTCGCCCTCTATAGTCCGACCGCCTAGTCCCAGCATCCCCGACCGTAACCCGCTGAACGTTCTACTGCCCGATCGTCCCGATCAACTCATCAAAGTAAACATCAAAACTATCCTGATACTGCTCTTTGATCGCCTCCAGCATCTGTGTCTCAAAATCCTCCGGGAACCCCTTGAACGTACTCTCGCCAATCACCGTATATGGCACACCAGTCAGCTCATCCCCCATCGCCGCCGCGAACGTCTCCATCAGCTCCGCATTCTTGTCATTATGCCACACCTCAAACGCATTCAGCGTAAAATAATCCCCATATTCCGTCTCCACGCTCTCCCAGAACTTCCATTCGCGCTCGCAAATATGGCACCCATCCCCCCAGAAGAAATACACGTTCACCTTCTCCGCGTCGTAAGTCACATTTTCAAGCTGCGCCTCTAGCCGCGGCTCATCTTCGGCCGCCTCCTCGGAGTCAGCGCCCGTCTCCCCGCTCGCCGCCCCCTCACGCAGCGTCACATAACCAGTCAGCCAGTCATAAAATGCCGTCTGCTCCTTATAAATCGCCGTATCTTCGTCGCTTTCCGCGTCCAATGCATCCACCACCTCCCCCTCCCGCACCAGCACGAACGATGGATAATACTTCACCACCTCCGCCAGCGCGGTTTCCTTCAGCTGCGAGAAGGGAATCTGGTAAAAACTCACTTGCTCCGCCTCCGTCACCGCCGTCACAATCTGCGTAAAATCGTAGGAAGTCGTACAGAGCGGCTGGTACACCAGCAAACCAAACGACGCCTTCTTCGCCACCAGCTCATCATAGCCCGCCGCATCAATCTCCATCAGCTCCGCCCGACCGTAAAGATTATCATCAAACTCAAACTTACCTCCGGCGAACCGCAGCCACAGCCCCACCCCGAGCCCAACCAGCACCGCCACCAGCGCCCCTATCGCCACCCCAATCTGCCACCGCTTCAGCGTCACTCTTTCACCTCGTGCAGCTCGTCAAAGTCAAACTCCACATAAGGCACCTTCCAGAAATCATACACCACTTCGCCGTCCTCCAGCTCGCGCTTCACCTCCACCTTATTCTCCCCTTCGTAATACCAGTAGCCGCCCGCGTTGTAAATCCGGCTTTCGTCCCAGCCCAGCGCCACCAGCATCTGTTTCATCATTCCCGCATAGCCCGCCCCGCCGCACATCAGAAAGATGTTCTTGTCCTTCGGGAAGAAATACTCCAAAATCGCCATTGACTCGTCATAATTTGCCACATATTCCCCCTCTTCCGTCTGCGTAAACAGCGTCTTGCCCCGATAGGTCTCGCCCACTTCCTCCGGCAGACCTGACACGTTCATAATATACGGCAGCGGCACCACCTCAAACCCCTCCACGAATCCCGACAAATACGAATCGCCTCCAATCGCTTCGTAATCGCCCGGATCCACCAGCAGCCGCATATCCCGGTACACCGAATCTTCCCGTCCCAAGTACTGGTCAATCGTTTCCTCGTTCACGTTCGCATCTACCCCAAATTGCTCTCCCCGAACCCCACTCATCACTTCCGGTGCCGGCAGTGCCGCCAGCTCTGATTCTCGCACTGCGTTTGCCCAGCCAAAGCCACAGGTAATTGTGACTACCGCCAAAACGGCCACCACTACCCCTAAAACAGTTGTTGATTTGCGCATATTTACCTCCTCATTGGCTTATGCTTGACAAACTTGACCATCTGTGCTACAATATGATACAATCAGTAGCATTGGTGCCCGCGACTAGATTTGAACTAGCAAGCCTTTCGGCACATGCTCCTAAGGCATGCGTGTCTACCAATTCCACCACACGGGCTTAACCCCATTATAACACACCCATCTCCGCACCGCCAACTCGTAAAACCCCTCCACCCCTGTAGCCTAGCCCAAAAATCTCTCCGACCCCTGTTGCTGGCCCTGCCTAGACAAAACCGCCGCCACCCGATATACTAGCCTTATGGCTAATTTCTACAATCAAACCGTCAAAGACACCCTGGAAACCCTCAAAGTTGACCCTGCGACCGGTCTCTCCACCAAAGAGGTTATCAAGCGCCAAGCCACCTACGGCAAAAACACCCTCAACGTGAGCGAAACCCCGCTTTGGCGCAAGCTCCTGGAACCCTTCCGGGACATTTTTATGCTGATTTTGGTCGCCGCCCTCGTGCTCTCCCTCATTCAGCACGACTGGATTGAAGCCGCCGCCATCGGCGTCATCATCATCGCCAACATTGTCATATATTATGTTCAGCGCTTCTCCACCGAACGCATCCTCCGCTCCCTCAAACAGCAAACTCAGCACGGCGTCACCGTCCTCCGCGACGGCGATGAACAGGAAGTGGACGCCGCCGAACTCGTCCCCGGCGACATCGTCATCCTCCACGAAGGTGACCGCATTCCCGCCGACGGCCGCATCATTCTAGAGTCCGGCCTGTTGGCCGACGAAGCTCTCTTGACCGGTGAATCCGAGGCCATCGCCAAGGACGCCAAAGCCATCTCCGGCCAGAAAAAAGTCTACGAGCAGCGCAATATGGTCTTCTCCGGCGCCTTCGTTTTCACTGGCACCGGCCGCTTCGTCGTCACCGCCACCGGCGACCACACCGAATATGGCCGCATCGCCTCCCTCGCTTCCTCCGTGGAGGAATCCAGCCCCATCTCCGAAAAAATCAACCGTCTTGTCATCAAAATCGCCATCGCCGTCGTCATCATCGCCGTGGTCGCCTTCGTCGTCCAGCTGATTGACGGCATCGCCATCTTTGACGCCCTCAAGTTTACTCTCGCCATGATCGTTTCTGCGGTTCCCGAGGGGCTTCCCATCGCTATCTCTATTATTCTCGCCCTCTGCGCCAAGCGCATGGCCAAGAAGCAGGCCTTGATTAAAGAGCTCAAGGCTATTGAATCGCTCGGTGTCGTCACCACCATCGCCAGCGACAAGACCGGCACCCTGACCGAGAATCGTCTCGGACTCAAGGAAATCTGGTCCAGCAACCCGCCGGCAGCTTTTCGCACCGCCCTAGCTCGCGCCACCCTGCTGGAATCCGCCCTGATTGACGACAATAATGACACCACTACCGCCGACCCACTGGACACCTGTATCCTGAACTATCTCAGTGACCAGAAGTTTGACCTCAAAAAACTCCAACCGGTCCACGCTTATGCCTTTGACCAAAGCCTCAAACTCTCCGGTAACCTCTACCGTGGCGACAAGGGGGAACTAGAACTCGCCGTCAAGGGTGCACCCGAAGTCATTTTAGACCGCACTCGTATCAGTCAGGCCGCCCGCAAGGACATTGAGGCGAAGTTTGTGGAACTCGCCGGCAAAGGCTACAAAGTCATCGCCATCGCCAGCGCCAAAATCCACCATGAAATCAACGAGCTGGGGCGCTTGGACAAAGACACCGTTTTTCACTTTGAGGGCTTTATCGCTATCGCCGATGCTCTCCGTGCTGAAGCTCCCGCCGCCATCAAACAAACTCGCCGCATGGGTGTCGCCATCAAAATGGTCACCGGCGACCACGCCGGCACCGCTTACGCCATCGGTAAGGAACTCGGTCTCGCCAGCGACGTTTCTGAGGTCCTAGATTGTTCCAAGCTCGGCGCAATTAGCGACGACGACCTCGCCGATCTGGTCCGCACCACCACCATCTTCGCTCGCGTCACCCCAGAAGACAAGTTCCGGATCCTAAACGCTATCAAACAAACCGAAGTCTGTGCCATGACCGGCGACGGTGTCAACGACGTCCCCGCCCTGGTCGGCGCCCACGTCGGGATTGCCATGGGCGACAGCCCCTCTATCGTCCAGGATGCCGGCGACATCGTGCTGCTAGACAACAACTTCAAGAACATCACCGAAGCCATCAAAGAAAGCCGCACCGTCCTCGCCAACATCCGCCGCATGCTGGCTTATCTGCTCGCCACCAACGCCGGCGAGGCTCTCACTATGATCGGCGCCCTGATTTTCTTCGGCAGCCAGCTGCTCACTCCTATCCAAATCCTCTGGGTCAACCTCGTCACCGACTCCCTGCTCGTTATCCCGCTCGGTCTAGAGCCGCCCGAAGCCGCCGTCCTGCGGCAGAAGCCCGAAGCCAAAGACGCCCCTATTCTCTCTACCAAGATGATTATCCGCATGTGCGTCCTTGCGGTCTTGATGGCCTCGGTCACCATGCTGGCTTATTACCTAGCTGATCATTTCCTAGATTCGCACGCCCAGGCCAACACCGTCGCCTTCACCGCCTTAGTCGTGATGCAATGGAGCGGCGCCCTCACCTCGCGCGGTATCTTTGAGTCGGTTCGTCAGCGCTTCAAAGTCCGCCACGCCAGTTTCGGCTGGGCGCTGCTCGCCGCCGTCATTCTCCAGCTACTCGCCCTCTTTGGCCCGCTCGCTATTGTAGTGGAGACCGTCGCCGTCCCGCCGCTGGCTCTGCTCTTTACGGCCGTCATCGCCTTCCTCATTCCGCTGGTCGTGATGGAGCTGCTCAAAAAGCTGCTCTACCGCGACACCAAGACGTTGTAAAAATTACACCGTTTATGTTATTGACACCCCACATCTAGTGTCCTATACTAGATACAGACACTAGATATAGAGTCAACCCCACAAAACAAACAAAAACCCTGACTAATAGGTACAAAGCACAGGAGGTAATTTTATGTTCAAAAAAATCATCAAGCGGGACGGCAAGGTCGTAGATTTTGATCCCGACAAAATCACCGAGGCGATCGCCAAAGCCGGTCTCGCCACCGAAGAGTTCAAGCACGACCGCGCCAAGCAGCTCTCCGACAAAGTCGTCAAGCGCGCCACCGAAACCATCAAAACCCGCACCCCGAGCGTGGAACAGATTCAGGACATCGTTGAAGAAGTCCTGATGGAGTCCGCCTTCAAGCGCACCGCCAAGGAATACATCACCTACCGCCAAGAGCGCAACAAAACTCGTGAGGCCAAGAGCAACCTGATGGAGATCTATCGCACCATCGCCATCGCCGACGCCTCCGAAGATTCCGACGTCAAGCGCGGCAACGCCAACGTGGACGGCAACTCCGCCATGGGCAAAATGCTCCAGTTCGGCGCCGAAGGCTCCAAGGTCTTTGCTAAGACCGTCCTCATGCGCCCGGAGTTCGCCAAGGCCCACGATGACGGCGACATCCATATCCACGACCTTGACTTCTACGCCACCGGCACCCTGACCTGCTGCCAGACCGACCCCTTCAAGCTGTTTGATAACGGCGGCTTCAATACCGGTCACGGTCATCTCCGCACTCCGAACTCCATCGGCAGCTACGGCGCACTCGCTGCGATCATCCTCCAGGCCAACCAGAACGAACAGCACGGCGGTCAATCCATCCCGAACTTTGACTACGCCATGGCGCCCGGCGTTGACAAAACCTTCCGCAAATCCCTGAAGCGCGCCATCAAAGAATACAATGACTTCACCGGCAAGCACCTCAAGATTGAAATCCCCGACGATCTCTCTTATGGCGATACTGACCGGCTCAAATCCCTCAAGGTCCCTGAAGTGATCGTGAAGGACGCCAACGAAGACACCGAACGCCAGACTTACCAGGCTATGGAAGGCTTCATCCATAACCTCAACACCATGCACTCCCGCGCCGGTGCCCAGGTCCCCTTCACCAGCATCAACTTCGGCACCGATACCACTCCTGCCGGTCGTCTGGTTAGCCGCTGCTTGCTGGATGCCACCGAAGCTGGTCTCGGTCGTGGCGAAACCCCCATCTTCCCGATTTCCATCTTCAAGGTCAAGGAAGGTGTCAACTACAACCCCGAAGATCCCAACTACGACCTTTTCAAGCGCAGCATGGAAGTTTCCGCCAAGCGCCTCTTCCCCAACTTCGTATTCATTGATGCACCCTTCAACCTCAAATACTACAAGCCCGGCGACTACCGCACCGAAATTGCCACCATGGGCTGCCGCACCCGTGTTTTCAGCAGCGTCTTCCCCGAGTCTGACGGCATCATTACCGGTCGCGGCAACATCTCCTTCACGACCGTGAACCTAGTCCGCATTGGCATCAAACACGGCATCTGCCTCGGCGAGCGCAAAGAGGCGGACTGGTCCGGTTTCTATAAAGAGCTGGACGAGAAGATGGACCTTGCCGCCGACGAACTGTATGAGCGCTTTGAGTTCCAAGCCAACCAACACGTCCGTAACTTCCCGTTCTTGATGGGCCAGGGCAACTGGTTCGGCAGCGAGAAACTTGGTCCGAACGACACTCTGCGTGACGTCATCAAGCACGGCACTCTGAGTATCGGCTTCATCGGCCTCGCCGAAACCTTGGTCGCCATGACCGGCAAGCACCACGGCGAAGACGAATCTGCCCGTGAACTCGGCCTTGACATCATCACCCATATGCGCGAGCGCTGCGATATGTATTCCAAGAAGCGCCACCTCAATTACTCTCTGCTCGCCACCCCGGCCGAGGGTATCGCTGGCCGCTTCACCAAGCTTGACCGCAAAGAATATGGTACCATCAAAGGCGTCACCGACCGCGAATACTACACCAACTCCTTCCACGTCCCGGTTTACTATCCGATCAGCGCCTTTGAGAAAATTGAGATTGAAGCACCTTATCACGACCTCTGCAACGCCGGCCACATCACCTACGTTGAGCTGGATGGTGATCCTTCGCAGAATATTGAGGCCTTTGAGGCCGTCATCCGCAAGATGAAGGAATCCGGCATTGGCTATGGCTCCGTCAACCATCCGGTTGATCGTGACCCGGTCTGTGGCTTCTCGGGGATTATCGCCGATGATCGCTGCCCCGCCTGCGGCCGCAAAGAAGGTGATGTACCCTTTGAGCGCCTCCGCCGCATTACTGGCTATCTGGTCGGCAGCCTGGAGCGCTGGAACGACGCCAAGCGCGCCGAGGAACACGACCGCGTCAAACATAACGTGAACGGTGTCTATACTAAGTCCGAGAAGTCCGCTCGCGAAGCCGCTAAGCGCAGCCAAGCCGCGATGACCGGCAAGAAGTAGGGAATGACGATGCAGATTCGCCTCTCCGGACCCCTTGAACACGACAATATCGTCAACGGCTATGGCCTCCGCGCCGTCCTCTGGACCCAGGGCTGCGCGCGCCACTGCCCGGGCTGCCAGAATCCCGAGACCTGGGATTTTAACGGCGGCTTCCTGGTGGATCTTGACGAAGTTAAACAACGCCTCCGCACCTTTCCCGGTCAAGCTGGCATCACCTTCTGCGGCGGCGAACCCTTTGAACAGCCCGAAGCCTGCCTGGAGCTCGCCAACTGGTGTCGGAAAGAACTAGGCTGGAACGTCTGGTCCTTCTCCGGCTACACCTACGAGCAGCTCCAAGCCGAAGGCGGCGCCAAATGGGAGTTCCTAAAGAGCCTGGACGCTTTGATTGACGGCCCCTTCATCCTAGCGCAGCGCGACCTCACTTTGAAGTTCCGCGGCTCCCGCAATCAGCGCCTCTTGCATCTTGAGCCGGGGACTGGTAAAATCCTCAGTATTGAATAGAGAATTATGACTACTGAAGCCTCCCCCTCCGCCAATGCGCCCATCCCGGGTCTCAGCCTCATCGCCTGCGTCAGCTCCGACCTGGGGCTGGGTCAGGGCAATGATTTGCTCTGGCGCTTCAAAGCCGACCAGCAGTTCTTCCGCCGCACCACCCTAGGTCACCCGGTCGCCATGGGCAGCCGCACATATGCTTCCATCGGCCGCCCGCTGCCCGGGCGCGAGAATCTCGTGCTCACGCGGCACCCGCTGGCCGTTCCTGGCCTCAAGACTTTTAGCTCCGCCGACGACCTCACCGCCTACCTGCGTCAGCTCCCCGGCGAGAAGTTTATTATCGGCGGCGCCTCACTCTACCAGCTCTATCTGCCGCTCGCCGAGAAACTGATTTTGACCAAAGTCGCCGCCACCAAGCCTGCCGACGTTTTCTTTCCTCAATTCTCCCCAGCCGATTACACTGCGCGCGAACTCAGCGCGGGCGAGTTTGACGGCACGCCGTATCGCACTGTTGAATATCTCCGCCGCACTCCGGCCTAACCCAGGAAACATCTATGACCGTAGCTACCACCCCCATTCCAGCTCACCGCTCCAGCTCCACCTTCCTCCCCGATCAACTCGCAGATGCTGCCCCGGTTTATCTTGACTTCGCCGCCACTACACCCCTGCTGCCCGTCGCTCGCAGCGCTATGGTTGCCGCCATGGACGCCGATTTCGGCAACGCCTCCGCTCTCCACACTCCCGGTCACACCGCCGCCGTTGCCCTAGAAGACGCCCGTGCTGCCGTGGCCACCCTCATCAACGCCCGCCCCACCGAAATCATCTTCACTTCCGGCGGCTCCGAGTCCAACAATACCATTACTGAGACCTTCCGCGATCAAGCCATCGCCGTCAGCAGCATTGAGCATTCCTCCCTGCTGGAATCCGCCCGCCACCGCGCGCGGCGTTGCGAGGAACTGGCCGTTGACCCCCAAGGCTTCGTCCAGCCCGCCGCTGACTGGTCACCTTATCAGCTCGTTTCCGTCATGCTGGCCAATAACGAGCTCGGCTCCATTCAGCCCATCGCCGACCTCGCCCAAGCCGTCCACGCCGCCGGCGGACGCTTCCATACCGACGCCACCCAGGCCCTCGGTAAAATCCCCGTGGATGTTCAAGCTCTCGGCGTGGATTATCTCACTATCTCCGCCCACAAAATCGGCGGCCCCATCGGCATCGGCGCCCTTTACGTTCGCACTGGCGCCCCCTTCCAGCCCCTCATCCTCGGCGGCCACCAAGAACACCGCCGCCGCGCCGGCACCTCCAACGTCGTCCTCGCCAGCGGTTTTGCCGCCGCCGCTCGCTACGTCACCGAGCATCGCCTCCCTCAGCACTACGAAAGACAGATCCGCCCGCTCCGCGACCAGCTCCGCGCCCGCATTCTTGCCGAAGTCCCCTATAGTAGCGTCAACAGCCCCGCCACCCATTGCCTGCCTCATCTCCTGAACGCCAGCTTCCAAGCCGCCGAGGGCGAATCTATCCAGCTCTATCTTGACGCCGCTGGTATCGCTGTCTCCACCGGTTCCGCCTGTGCCGCCGGCGACATCCAGCCCAGCCACGTTTTGATGGCTGCCCGCCACGACGCTGAGGTCGCCCATAGCAGCATCCGCTTTTCGCTCGGCCCCGACACCACCCCCGCCGAAATTGACCGCGTGATGTCAGTCCTCCCCGGCATCGTCCGTCGCCTCCAATCCATTAGTACCATTAAAATCAAGGAGTTATAATGTCACAATCATCCCCCGCTAATTGCCCGTCCCACGCCGCTGCTGCCCCCTGGGTCTATTCCGACCTGGTCAAGGACCATTTCTTAAGCCCTCGCAACTTCCTGATGGGCGACGAATCCGCTTATCGCTACGACGCTGTCGGCACCGTTGGCAACCCCATTTGCGGTGACCAGATGCGCATGTTCCTCCAGATTCAAGACGGCCGCATCACCGATGTCAAATGGAAGACCTACGGCTGCGCCAGTGCCATCGCCTCCACTTCCGCCCTCTCCGAGCTGGTCAAAGGCCAAACCCTAGACGACGCCCTCAAGGTTGGTCCCGAGCAGATCGCCACCTACCTCGGCGGCCTCCCTAAACACAAGTTCCACTGCTCCGTCCTCGGCCACGAAGCCCTCGCCGCCGCCATCGCCGACTACCGCTCTCGCACTCATTAAGCCCTAGCCGCCCCCGACGTCTAGCCCGACCCCCCGAGCTCATCACCCTTGCCAATTCCCCCCACTCGGCGTAAAATAAGTTTATGTATATCGCCAACCGCCCGCTCAGCGCCGGCTACAAAATCTTCACCGCTCTAATCGCGTGGGTCAGTCTCTGGTTCCTGGTCCGCGACTACCAAGGTTCCAGCGTCCAATTCTTCGCCACCTTTGTCGCCCTGCTTTCTGGCGTCTATTTCCTCGCCGCCGCTTTCAAAGTCCTCTTCGGCCACCGCCATCATCCCTGGCGGGCTTTTTGCCCGGTCTGGCACGGCGCCCTACAGCTCGGCGCCCTGCTCGTCCTCACCACTCAGGTCGTCGCCAGCGCCTTTCCCGCTGCCGCGATCCTCACTCCCACCGGCGTCGGCGGGCTCATCGCCAGTCTCGTCCTGCCCCTATTGATTATCTTTGATTGGGCGCTTTTCTCCGCTAAAGGCCACTGGCGCCTGATTGACCCCTGGTATTGGCTCTGCCTGCCCCTTATCTATCTCGCCATCAACTACCTCATCATCGGCGCCACCGTCAGCTCCGAACCGCTGGTCTATCCTTACGGTTTCCTAGACTACCTTGCGCTTGGCGTCATTCCTACCCTGATTTGGATTGGTGGCATTATGGTTGGCTGTCTCGTGCTGGGATTCCTGCTCGCCGGCAGCGACCGCGCCTTCCGCTCCCGCGAAACTACTACCAGCGCTAAATCCACCACCAAAGCCACTATCTCCGTCCCTACCGAAGTCCCCACCGCAGCCACCACTCCCGTCTCGACCGCAACACCTACCGAGGCTACAACGTCTGTTCCGCCCGAGCCCGCCGCCGAAGTCACCGATCAGCCCGCATCGCCGTCCGACCAAACCGCCCCAGATCAGCCAACCGATTCCGATCATGTCACTCCAGAGAATCAATCTGAAACTATTGCGCCCGCTGCGCAGTCCAAGTCCGCCCGCACCTCTACCCGCAAGCTCGTAGATGTTCGCCCCAGCACTAAGTCTCGCCGCCAGCCCACCGGTCGCAAAACCACTAAGGCTACTGCCAGCAAAGCTACTGCAACTGCTGCTAAGACCACCAAATCCGCCACCAAGTCCACCAAATCTGCCAGCAAGCCCGCATCTACCAAAACCACCAGGTCCACCTCCTCCAAGTCTGCCAAATCCCCCAAATCAGCCTCTACTCGTCCGACCGCTGATACTACTACCGATACCAAATCCACCCGCAGTCTCCACGGTCGCACCCAAGTCGGCGACTGACCGCCCCCAACTCCGAGTTAAACGCCGCTCCTGCCGAGCATCCGCCCAGCCAGCAACCGGCACAGAAAAAGCCCCCAGCAAAGCTGGGGGCAGGGAACTATCACCAGAACAAGCGGCACCAAACGTGGAATCAATATGTAGAGTTTTGGCGTGCGGATAGCCGCACTGAGTAGGCACCCACTTATTGCAGATGGTCACCTCGAAGGGCAAGCCCAATCGCTGCGAGCTGAAGCCCCAACCGTGCGTCTCCTAGCGCCCTAAAGACTTCATCACTCTGGCGGCAACCAGCCGTACTAATCGGTCAATCGCTGGTTCCGTCGCATAAAACTGCGCCGGCACCGCCGACTGTCGTAAGCGCTGCCGAATTGCCTGATAATCTGCCGCTTGCTGAGCGCCCGAAACGACCCGAGAGAAGGCTGACGAATGTGCCAACTCCAGGAACTTATCGTTGAACTCGGTATCGCTCAAGCGGTCAAAATAGGACTGAACGGTCTCAAACGTCATTTTATCACCTCCAATCAGTTGGTCGGTCGCTGCTCTGGTTTCCCCATGCTAAAGTACAGGCGTGTCTTTCAACCCCTATACTATTATCATAGCACACTTCGTCTAAAAAGTCAATACCACCATAAGCCCTTAGTAGAACCGCTCTTTTCGCTCACCCCGCTTCCGCTCGCGCTCAAAATCCTGCTGAAAGGCCAGCGCAAAATATGCCATCACCGATTCGCGGTCATAATTCGCCAGGTGATCCAGCGCCCGCCCTGGATCCCGCCGCGCCTCGTAATAGAAATCATTCGTCATAAAGTTCCGAATCGTAAAGCGCGGCGTCTGGTACCGCTCTGCCAGATCATTCAGCGTATTTAGCTGCCGAATCATCTCATTGTGCGCCGCCCGCCGCCCGTTCTGATAACTGTGATAATCTTCGTGTAGTAAGTCGTAATCATGCGTCGCCTCCAGGTAGTTCATCACCTTGCGCCAGGTCAACCCCATAGTCTTGAGGTCCGCCTCGCCATCCGCTCCCGCCGCCCGCAACACCTGCGCCAACTGCTCCGCCCGCTCGTGATAGAAGATTCCGCTCGCCGCCTCAATCGTATCTTCCGGCTCTACCCCGCTGCCTAGCTGTTGCAGCGCCGCCAGCTCATACATCCCATTTCCGCGTCCCCGCCGCCGCAAATCCGCCACCGCCTCCTCCGACCGGTGCCAATCAATTGCCAAATCGTTCTCATAGCGTCGCACATTTTCTCGGTAGCGCTCCGGACTGAGCTCCCACTCGCCCCGCTGTAAGCGCTGGCAAAATTGCCGAAACTGCCCTTCGGTTGTGTTGTAATTGTTCGCCCAGTAGCGCACCTCGTCCTCAGCGTCCACCACTGATTTCTGCTCCGATCGCTCCACTGCCAAAACCGCCTCCCCTAGCTGCCGTTTTGCCTGCCGCTTAGTGCGTTTCGTCTCTGCCCCTACGCCAGGCTCAGCCCGTTCCATCTGCGTCTCCGCATCTGCGATCAATTCAACGTCGGTTTTGGTCACTTCCGTCTCATCTGCCGGCTGCGTCGCCTGCACCGTTGGTCGCTCCTGATTTTTCATCTACCTCCTTTACCCCCTCATTATACCATAAATACCGCTCACCACCACGTTCATCAAAAATCCCCGTTTCCGGAGACCGCGTGTGTTGCGGCGTCAACAGTGGATATCGCTGACCTTGTTTTTATGGCATATCATGCTTTGGTACGGTTAGACCAATTTCATTAAGAGCGACACAGATAACAAAGCGTGCACCACTTTTTAACCGTGAGTCTTACCTGGGGCAGTTTCAAATACGCTAAATTTTCTTCGCTTTCGTAGCACATTCTGAATAGCTGCGTTAGTAATCATGAAATGGCAAAGGGACACTCGGCGTGGCGCAGGACGATCTGGATCGGGCGTATCTGAGGATGGAGTTGTTCTAGCAACAGAATCGCTACCTTGCCTCTGTCCTTGTGGAAAACTCGCTCGTGTTTGTAAGGTCGATTCTACCCAAAAAGCAAAAATCGTGCTACGATAGTAATGTCTAGTCTATAAATATTTTTCACACGTTTATGTGACGCCCGTTAAACGGCACCGCATAAACCATAAGGGCATTGCTCGAGTGAAAAAAGGCTAGACACCTGTGCGGTGTCGTTTTTTTATCATAGCACCGCAGCACTAAGAAATAGGAGGTAGCGGTGTTAAAGATAAAAGATAAATTCAATTCGCTAACTGGAGTCAGCTATATTGGTCTAATTGGCTGTGGCTCCATATTATTCTTGTTATTGACTGCATTCATCCTTATGCCGTCCTTTGCTGATAACCAGGCAATAGCAATAAATAATGACTCAGGGATTTCTACTTATTCTACAATCACCACTCCATCCGTCAGCATTAGCCTACCTGATTCCATTGCGTTCTCCGAAGTAGTCCCGACTCCTGATGGCTCTACTACCACAGCAAGCACATCCTTCTCTGTGGCCACTACGGAAAGTGATGGCTACAGCCTTTATCTTTACTCCGACGGCGACAACAGCCTGAAGAGCTCTAACCCCGCCAACATCTCCTCGATTATCGCAACCCAAGGAGATGTTGGCCTAACCCTAAGTAGCCTCAAGCCGAACACTTGGGGCTACAACCTCGGTACCGCAGCACCAGATGACAATACTACCTACATTGGCATACCAACGGACTCTACCACGCCAATCCAGACGAAGGATACCTCGACCACCGGACAGGCCGATGACACTTACACGCTGTCCTTTGGAGCCAAAGTGGATAGTTCTATCCCGTCTGGAGCATATAGTAATACTTTAACCGTGGCTGTCGTAGCTCTACCGCAAGTCATCATTGCCGATGAACTTCCAAGCGGCATCGACCCAGATGTTTATACCTCCACCAATCCCGGAGTTGTGGACGTTTATCCAACTACTGGTTGGGGCGATGATGTAATTGCTATCATCAGCGATGGGCAGTTTACCGATATTACATCTGTTACAATTGGCGGAACCGACTGCGAGCCATATCAGGTAGTTAATGAGTATCTTATTGCCTGTAAACTCCCCACGAAAACCGCCAGCACTGACAATGGCTATGAAGTAGCTGTTACCACCAGCACCGGTGATATTGGTATGCACAATTTTACTGTACGCTATTTTGACCCTGCCAGTACTACAAGTATGCAGAGCTTTACCGAGGCCACTTGTGGTTCTATGAGCGTAGGGGATATTGTTCCTCTCGTTGACGAGCGCAACGGACAAACTTATCGTGTCAAAAAAATGCAGGATAATAAATGTTGGATGGTTGATAACATAAAGTATCTAGGGGAAGATATCACGATTAACAATAGTGACGGTACGTCTGGAATTATCTATAATAATGTTTCCGGCAGCTATAACACTGTTGATGGTACAACTGATGTGACGACAAATCCGCAGAACTGGGACAAAGCCTTCTATAATAATCCAATGGGCGAAGAATACTGTTATAGTACAGGGCTATCGGCCTCCTATACCAAGTGTGGGTATTACTATAACTGGTATGCAGCTACATCAGGAGAAGGGGTTTATGATATTACGACTAGCGGTACCAACTTAGCAAATTCAGTTTGTCCTACTAATTGGAGACTGCCCACCATGACCAGCAATGGTCTTACCGCCTCCGGCAATGGAAGCAGTAGTAATATGGCCGATTTTCCAGTCTTGAACGCTTCAATGAATACTGGGGTCTTAGCTATGGGGTCAACTGCAAATTATCCTGCTGGGTGGCTGTTTGACGGTGCGTGGTCTGGACTACTGTCTGGATCAAGGGGAACAGGATTTGGAGGTCTAGGCGAGACCGGTATCTATTGGTCTTCAACAGCATACTACTCTTCAAATGCGGACTATTTATCGCAAAATGCCCGTATATTAAGATTCACCAACGAGAACGAAGTGCAATTTACATATATTGGAAAGAAGTGGGCTGGCTATCCCGTGCGTTGCGTGATAGGAGAAAACAAAAACATCACCATTACTTTTGATGGCAATGGCGCAGATACAGGCAGTATGAGCCAGCAGCAGATGATGGCAGGTGCCAAGGGGACACTTAATGCAAACGAATTTGAACGGCTGGGCTATGTATTCGATAGCTGGAATACCGCCGCAAACGGTTCTGGCACCTCTTATGCAGATGAAGCCAGCTACACCGCTCCCGCTGAATCGGTTACGCTTTATGCACAGTGGCGAATGCCTATCAACCACCTTGGCGACGTAACCTATATGCAAGACCTCACAGCAACACATTGCTCAACTAGCGAAAATGGTGCCACTGCAACCTTGATTGACCGAAGGGATAATAATAGCTATACGATAGCTAAAATTAAAGGAAACTGCTGGATGACGCAAAATCTAAGGATCGCAGGAGGCACAACGCTTACCCCTTCAACATCCAATGTGGCTTCAAATTACACTATACCGACTACGGATTTGACGAGCGGAGAGTCTATAACAGAAGGTAAAACCCATAGCTCTGGCAACACTACCTATGGTTATTGGTATAATCTCTGTGCTGCCTCTGCAGGAACCGTATGCAACGAAGAACCTGTTGATGCTACATACAGTATTTGTCCTAAGGGTTGGCAATTACCGACAGCGAGTGAACTTGATGGGCTAGAGTATGCCCTTCCTCTTTTCTCTCCTGTGACTGGTGGGTACTTTAGTGGTGGTCGCCTTCGTCATACAACTGAAACTGGGGCTTGGTGGTCGTCCAGTGCTGATGAGGGCAAAGATCATAGCGCTGCATATTATGATGAAGGAGATAACGGAGATTACCACTATGCACTTGCAGTTGGTTTTACCCACGATAAATCTGATGGGTTTTATGTGCGCTGTGTAAAATCTGACTAACCGCGGAGAGGCTTACAAATAATTTTGTCCCTATAAAGTCCCTGTCATATTGCGACTGGGGACTTTATGTGTCCTTCAAGGTAACGGGGCATCTGGTCAGAAGGATAGGATGAGTTGATAAGCACATTCAAAAAAATGTAGCTCCCCTAACCGGAACAAGCGCAGGTACTTTTCTGCTTTTCTCGCAATATTGTGGAGAACGCAATGTAAGGCTGCTAGATTTTTCTATATTCTTGTAAAATTATGCCATAATGGTAGTGTCCAATCTACGATTCACGCATGTATGCGACACTAATAAACGGCACCGCATATACATGTAGGGCGTTGCTCTTATGTGAATTGTGGATTGAACACCCATTGCGGTGTCGTTTTTTTTATCATAGCACCGCAGACACCTCCTCTGCGCCTATAGATATTTTATTATACCATAATTTCTGCCCTACAGAAAGCCATAGATGCCAAATGTAAACCCCATACGAGAAAAAATGTGCCGCTGGTTTTCCCTTATAGGGTAGTCATTGTAAATAGAGCTATCAATAATAGCGCCCATGGGTTAGCTTTCGCTAACTTATTGGCGCTACCTACTTCAAGAAAAACTTCTTTTACTACTGGATTGAGCGGCACCAAAAAACTTTACCGAGGTAAGGTTCTTTTTTCTTCCGATGGCTTCTTTTGCGTTCGGAAAACCCATAGCAGACTCTGGGTGCGCTAAACTTCAATCAAACAAGGGCGCAGGACAAAGCCCTGAGAATTGGAGGTACGCGCTATGCAGGAAAACAACATCATCGACATCCGTAACGAAGATGGGAAGCTGCGCGCCTAACCTTACAAACTACATACCCGATCCGCGAGAAAAAGGAGAAAACCCCTGTAAACAGGGATTTTCTCCTCGCCACTTTTTATCAAAAGTGACGCCTTAATATGAGCAGGCGAGGCAAAAGCTCACTCTGTAAATGTTGTTTGTGACCGACCTCCACACTATCTACACGATAACCTGCGTGAGTCTGACCACCACACGTTTCTAATAAAATGCGAGCCCCTCAGCACGTTACCACACGATAAGTTCTTCTACCGCTCAAGTGCTACATGTCAAAAATAGATTTATTGAAGTCGCCCTCTTCCGCTAATGCCCGAACTTTGTTCCATAACACCGTTGTTAGATCGAGTTTTCTACCTAGAGCGATAGATAACTCCTGCACAGTCATGAGAATAGTATTGATGGTTCTACCATTCGCAAACGTTGCTAATGCCTCGTCGGTAAAACCAGCATAGCTGACAAATAGCCCACGTGTAAAACCAGATTTAGAGGCAACTTTCTCGTTAAAAATTACCAAGTCACCTTTGTCGATCTTTTTATTTGTCCATTTGGCTTCAAGAAGATAGACTTCGTTATGCAACAGAAAACTGCCGTCAATCTGTTCTCCTACGATTTTGAAGCTGCCCCTTGGTTCCAAACCATATGCGCCAAACAACTTATTAAGATAGCGCTCCAAGGCATATCCTCTCGATTGCGGAGTGTCCGAGCAATTAGATATATCAACTAACTCCTTGAGAAACAAATCATAATCTATAGTAGACGTAATTGGCTTAGCCGGTGGAGTTGGCTTAGGCTGTTTGACGGTGGTACTCTTACCAATCAGGCGATTACCGATTTCTGCACACTTGGCAAAGGTCTCTCGGTTCGCATCGGTAACATCCCCCTTTGCCTGCATATATCTCATAAACTCCAACAGCAACTTTCCAACTGTTACATTGTCATATTCCGCTATGATACTGCGCAGGATTTTTGCTTTGGATAGACCGGGGTATTTGGCGTAGACATCTATCCGGATCTTCTCATAAACAAACTCTTGGAACTCACGGTTGGTAAAGTCAAGCACATAGCCGCCACCCATGCGAAATAACTGCTCAAAATAACCACGCTCAATAAAATCTATACTGGCCATAGGAGCACCTCGCTATATATCTTTGTAAAATTAAGTTCATTATATCACAGTGTTTTATCAAAAGGAACGGAGAAAAGGTGCCGACTGTGCTATAATCTGATTTATGATTATAGCCGTTGATGACTCTGGTGATCCCGGATTCAAGTTGGGAAAAGGATCAAGCGAGTATTTTGTGATTGCGGCGATTTTCTTTGATGATGACCTTGACGCCGAAGAGGCGGCTCTCAAAATCAAGCGCCTGAGAAAAAGCCTTCACTGGAATCCCTTGCATGAATTTAAGTTCCGCAAGAGTAGCGCAGAGATTAAGCATCAATTTTTTGAGACTATCGCTCCCCTAAATTTTAAGGCAGTTATCTCAATTGTAGACAAGCAGCATTTTGCAGACAAAGAGCTTCAACGAGAAGCCAGCAAGTTTTATAACACTATCATCCTACGCACTATCTTAACCAATGGTCAGTTTAGCCGAGCGCATATTTATATTGATGGAGAGGGCGGAAATGATTATCGTAGAAAAGTAAAAACCTTCTTCCGTCAGAACTTACCAAGGAATGCCATTCGTGTTTTAACCTATCGTGACTCTAAGCAAGACAATCTTATCCAAATAGCCGATATGGTGGCTGGTGCAGCCTTACGCTCAGTGAGTCACAGAAAGGCTGATCAATTTGATTATCTAAAGCTTATCCGCAAACATATCCAAATCAATCGACTATAAACAAAAAAGCACCCATTATGAGTGCCTTTGGGGCGATTCGCCATCTATCCAGTAGAGGATTCATCTGGAAAGTATCGCCATACGACGCCAATTCAATGAGCGAATCTTTATAGGTTTATAGTAGCAAATAGTTGGAAAAATGTCAACGGCACTGATAACCCAATGTGATATAATTATGGCGTTAAAAGTTAATCGGAAAATCCTTTTATGTCCCAGCTTCAACTTCCAAGCATGACCAGGACCTACTACAATGCTAAAGGTCAGAAAATCACAGAGATCCTGCCCAGCAAATGCCCTACATACAATGTGGCAGTTTATTGCCGCGTCAGTACTGAGCACGAAGCGCAACAGCATAGCCTGACAGCTCAGATCGATTACTTTAGAAAAATGGTTGCCACTAAGACTGGGTGGACGCTTGTAGGCGAATATGTAGAAAGTAAATCTGGGCGGGATATTGATGCCCGTAAAGAGTTTAAACGGATGCTGGAAGATTGTCGAGCTGGTAAAATAGACATTGTAGTTACTAAATCGGTAAGCCGGTTTGGACGGAATGTGGTTGATACACTGAATGTCTTAAGGGAACTTCGAGGACGAGGTATAGACGTATATTTTGAGAATGAGGAAATCCACTCAATCAGTGAGGATAGTGAGTTTTATCTCACCTTATTAGCATGCTATGCAGAAGCAGAAAATACTTCCCGCAGCGAAAACATTAAATGGGTATCCGGAATCAGGCAGAAAATAACCCTAATGCGCCAATTTATGCTCGTCCATGTTTCGGTTACCGCAAGGATGGACATGACGGTTTAGAGATAGTCTCAGAAGAAGCAGAAATTATCCGATTGATCTTCAAACTATATCTTAGTGGCTTCAGTATTCATGGCATCCGCAAGGAGCTCAACAAACGACAAATAAAAACTCCAACAGGAAAGACCGTATGGCCTAAACGCACCTTGGAGCATATTCTTACTAATGAGAAATATATAGGTACTTCAATGGTCTACAAAACATATTGCGGAGATTACTTACATAAGCGCAGGATTACCAATAGGGGTGAACTACGCAAATGCTATGTTCCTGAACACCATCCTGCAATTATCTCCAAGGAAGACTTTGAGAAGGTGCAGGCAGAGATACAGCGGCGCAGCAATATCGTGCGGCTTAAAGATGGATCCGTAAAACGCAAAACTAGCCATTACAGTATGAAGACTAAAGAAACCCGGCGATAGCGATTTATTTTGCCTCATCTGATTTTGCCTTAGTAGCTTCCGGAGCTGAACCTGCTTATAAGGGGTACGAAAGATAATACATAAGCGGGACGGGTGCAAATCGCAAACTTTCACCAGCGCGGGTGCATCGGGTGCAAAACGGGATATTTCGTGTAGAGGCAAGGAGAAAAGCTATATGCGGGAACCGTTTCAAATGCGCTTCCGGAGCCGGAAAATGGGCATAAAAAAGGAGAAAACCCCTGTAAACAGGGATTTTCTCCTCGCCACTTTTTTATCAAAAGTGACGTCTTAATATGGCTGGGTCGGCAGGATTCGAACCTGCGAATGCTGGGACCAAAACCCAGTGCCTTACCGCTTGGCGACGACCCAAACTATCCTCATTATATCACGCTCCGCCCGCCCGCGCAACTCACCCCGCACCCCACATAACCCAGAAAATCCAAGCCCCTACGCACCTCAAATGCCTCTAGAGCTCACGCTGCCTACTCCCCCCTTGTCACCTCTCGCAAATCCGGCCATTCCTCAATCGCCACCTTGATGCACCCCGCAATCGGAATCGCCACAATCGCCCCCACCAGCCCAAACATGTACATCCCAATTGTAATCGCAATCAGAATCACCGCCGCCGGCAGATTCAGCGCATTGCCCTGCAGCTTCGGCGCAATCAGATTATTCTCAATCTGCGCATATACAATATAGAAAATCAGGAAAATCACCGCCGCCACCGGAGAGTTCAGCAGCAGCAGCAGCGAGTTCAGGATGCAGCTGATAATCGGTCCGAACATCGGGATCAGATAGAAGGTCATCGCAATCAGCCCCAGTGGGAACGCCAGTCCGCCCGAGAAACCACAGAATAGCGACAACAGCAGCACCGCCACCGTCACCACCAAGCCGTCCAGCACCGCCACCATCACCTGCCGACCGATGTAGGTCCGCACCACACCAACCATCCGCTCTACCACCTCTTGATAGGCCCGTACCGTCGCCCCGCGGCGCTTCCCGCCCAGCATCTTCCAAAATCCCTTCACAATCGCCGGCCCTTCAAGCGTGAAGAGTAGCGTCAGTACCAACACTAAAATCACGCCCGTCATCAGCTGCGCCACCGCTCCCACCCCCGAGACCAGCAGCCCACTCAGATTGGCCACAAAATTGCTAGAGAAAGTCTGGAGCGCCGTCGCAATCTCCCCCTGGAGGTTATCAATCCCGAGGCTCTGCCCAAAGTGATTAATCCCATCCCATCCCCCCAGCGTCGTCTCAAAGGTAGTCGGCAGTTGCTGTACAAATTGCACCGTCTGCTCCACCACCATCGGCCCCACCACCGCCACAATCAGCCCCAGCACCCCAATCACAATCACATACCCCAGCATCGCCGAAAGCACCGGTCGCTTGCCGCGCATCAGCCGGTTAATCCGTTCCGCCAGCGGCTGAATCGCAATCGTTAGAAAAATCGCAATCCCGATAATAATCAACGCCGGCAGCGCCTTCCAGATAAACAGCGCCGCCAGCACAAACCCCAAAATCACCAGCCAAAACCGCACAAACGTGCTCGTATCTACATCAATCGTTCTGGCCATGCGCCTCCTTCATCTTGTGACCTTACTTTTCCTCATTATATCACAGCCTCCCCGCCCGCGCCAACACGCAAAACTCGCCCGATACCATAAACCTCTCACACCCGCTCCTTCCATCGCGCCAAAAACTCCCGCCGATACTCATAGAAACAATCTTCCAACATCGCCGCCCGGATTTCCTCTGTCAACCGCACGATAAACCGCAGGTTATGCAGCGACGCTAGCCGATTATATTGTGCCTTCTTCTCGGCGTCACCCGATCGCCACAGCGCCCGCAGGCTCCCCCGTGTCCACCCCGCCCGACAGGTCGGACAGTCGCAGCCCTCCTCCAGCGGCTCGCCGGCCCCCGCAAACTTCCGCAGATTTAAATTGCCATCCCGGGTATAAATCTTCCCGTGCCGCGCCTCCCGCATCGGTGCCACGCAGTCAAACGTATCCGCCCCCATCTCCGCCCCGATCAAAATATCATCCGGATGCGACAATCCCAGCAGATGTCGCGGCTTCTCCACCGGTAATTCCTCGTCGCACCAGCGCAAAATCTCCCCCAGGTCCTCTTTCAAAAATGCTCCCCCCAACCCAAACCCGTCAAATCCCACGCCATCCACCCTCATCGC
>CAMMXR010000006.1 GCA_946500965.1 uncultured Candidatus Saccharibacteria bacterium
AAAACTCGGTTTTGCCGCTTACACCCACTACCTCCAGCAGTTTCAGCCACCTCAATTAGACTTCAACCAACTCCTAGCCGCAGCCGCTCAGGAGCTCCAGACCCAAGCCGCCTTCTTCGCGTGCGCCGCCACAACCACTTCAACCACCACAACCGCTTCCGCCGCCGCAATCTCCTCAACCGCCCAGACCACCCCAGCAACTCCGGCACCCCTCCGCTACCTCATGATTGACGAGTACCAAGACTTCTCCCTCCCGTTCTTCCGCCTCGCCCAGGCCCTCCGTTCCCTCTACCCCGAACTCCAGCTTTTTGCTGTGGGCGACGACTGGCAGGCAATTAACCGTTTTGCCGGCTCCGATGTGCGTTACTTCACCGACTTTAAGCATTTCTTTCCAGAGAACAGCACCATCATTCCTCTACTCACCAACTACCGCAGCCGCCGACGTATCGTAGAGAACGCCAATCGTTTTATGCTCACTCACTACGACCCCCAGGCTCTTCCCGCCAAGACCTTTCAACGTCGTCGCGGCCGTATCACTACTCTCCGTCCCGAGAAACTCCGCTACGACCCCACCGACCTCAAGGAAGATGCCATGAGCGACGGTCGCTTCGGCAAACTTCTCCCGCGGCAGCTCCCCACCAGCCAGCAAAAACCCGCCGGCCAACTTTTGAAACAACTCTTTTTGCTCATCAAACGTCACCCCCGCGCCAGCTTTTTGATCCTGCATCGCCACAATTTCACCACCTATCCAGGCCTAGACCTCATTAAACTCCAGCAAGCTCTGACCCAGCTCGCCGCCAGCGAGCAAGTTCTCACTCCTGCCGCGTTCAAATCACAAATCCGCTTCCTCACCATCCATAAATCCAAAGGCCTAGAAGCTGACATCGTCGTTCTGCTAGAGTTCAACCGCGATCTCCTGCTCGCGCCCCATCCCCACGGCAGCCTTTTTACCGTTTTCGGAGATAATCGCGCCCAAGAAGCCGCCGACCAAGCCCGCTTACTCTACGTTGCCCTCACTCGCGCCAAGGAACGTCTCTACCTGTTGACTAGCGACCGCCGCAGCCTACTCACTCACCCGAAAAATCCTCTACCCAAATCCGCCTGATTGTGTTAAAATTAAGAAAAGTCTATTTTTAATGTCCGAAACCACAGCCCCGCCGCCGTGTTTTCGGTAATCAGGTAAAATTATCAAAGGAAAGCGACCTTATGGCAAACGAAGTCAAGGACCTATCAAAACTGCGCAATATCGGTATTATTGCCCATATTGACGCCGGTAAAACCACCACTTCCGAGGCGATTCTCTATCGCACCGGCTTAAAACATAAAATCAGCCTCGTCAAGGGCGACGACGGCGGTGCCACCACCGACTGGATGGAACAGGAAAAGGAGCGCGGCATCACCATCACCTCCGCTGCTGTCACCACCTACTGGAGGGGGCACAAAATCAACATCATTGACACCCCAGGTCACATTGACTTCACCGCCGAAGTTGAGCGCTCCCTGCGCGTTCTGGACGGCGCTGTGGTCGTCTTTGACGGGAAGATGGGTGTTGAAGCGCAGTCCGAAACCGTTTGGCGCCAAGCCACCAAATACGGTATCCCTCGCATCTGTTTCATCAACAAAATCAACCAGATTGGTGGCGATTTCTACAAATCCTTGGACAGTATCCACAAGCGCCTCTCCAAGAACGCCGTCGCCATTCACCTTCCGATTGGCTTTGAAAAAGACATCTGCGGCGTGGTTGACCTGATTGACATGAAAGCTTACACCTACAAAGATTACGCTGATCACGAGCTCACGGTTGGCGAAATCCCGGCCGAGATGCTGGAAAAAGCCAAGAATGCCCGCTCGCTGTTGGTTGAGGAAGCCGTAGCCGCTGACGAGGCGCTGATGGAAAAGTTCTTCACTCAGGGCGAAGAGTCCATCACTGAAATTGAACTAAAAGCTGCCCTCCGCAAACGCGTCCTGGATGGCGACTTCTTCCTCGTCACCGGTGGCGATGGTCGCGGCGTGATCGTTGAGAAAGTTCTTGACCTGATTACCGACTACCTCCCCTCACCGCTGGATCGCGATCAAGGCCAAACCGTTGGTACCGACCCCAAGACCGGCGACCAGATTATCCGCAAAGCTTCCGACGACGAACCTCTCACCGCACTCGCCTTCAAGATTGCGACCGATCCTTACGTCGGTAAGTTAATCTTCATTCGTGTTTATGCTGGGCGCATGACTTCCGGCAGCACCGTTCTTAACGCCACCACCGGCGACAAGGAGCGCATCGGCCGCATCGTCCGGATGTTCGCCGATAAGCGCGAAGAAATCACCGAAATCACCGCCGGCGACATCGCTGCCGTGGTCGGCCTCAAGGATGTCACTACCGGCACCACCATCTGTGATCCGGCGCACCCCATCCACTTGGAAAGTATTGAATTCCCCGATCCTCCGGTCTCCATCGCGGTTGAACCCAAGACCAAGAGCGACCAAGAGAAAATGGGCATCGGCCTCGCCAAGATGGCCGAGGAAGATCCTACCTTCCGCGTCCACACCGACGAAGAAACCGGCCAAACCATTATCTCCGGTATGGGCGAGCTGCACCTGGAAATCATCATTGATCGTCTCAAGCGCGAACACGGTGTTGAGGCCAACACTGGCGCCCCCCAAGTTGCCTACCGCGAGACCATCCGCGGCACCGCCGAGGCTCAAGGTAAACACGTCAAACAGTCCGGTGGTCGCGGTCAATACGGTGACGTTTGGGTCAAGTTTGAGCCGAACGAACCCGGCAAGGGCTTTGAGTTCATTGATATGATCAAAGGCGGCGTCGTCCCCCAGGAATACCGCAAGCCTGTCCAGCAGGGAATTGAAGAAACCCTGAACGGCGGCGTGATTGCTGGCTATCCGGTGGTTGATGTTAAAGCCACGCTCTACGATGGCTCCTACCACGACGTTGACTCCTCCGAACTCGCCTTCAAACTCGCCGGCTCCCTCGCTACTCGCGCTGGTATCCAGAAGGCCAACCCAGTCCTGCTGGAGCCCATCATGAAACTTGAAGTCACCACTCCGGAAGAGTTCATGGGTGATGTGATCGGCGACATCAATGCTCGCCGCGGTCGCATTGACAGCATGGAGGATCTGAACGGCGGCGCCAAGCTTATCCGTGCCTATGCTCCGCTGGCCAACCTCTTCGGCTATACCTCCGACCTGCGCTCTATGTCCCAGGGCCGCGCCGCCAGCTCCATGGAGCTCTACGCCTACGAGGAAGTCCCACCCAACGTAGCGGCTGAGATTATTGAGAAACGCAATTCCAAATAATCTCCACTCCAGATCAGCGAGCGGCAAGCCGTCACCAAAAACCAGAAGCGCCAACTCACCGGCGCTTCGATTTTTTTATGCTATAATTAACGTTATGGAAATCGCTCTCATTATTCTAGTCTTAATCCTCATTGCCCTCGTCATCACCCTGCTGGTCCGCCCCGCCAAGGTCAAACTTGATACCTCCCGGATTGAAGAACGCCTGATTCGGGTTGAAGGCGAACTCGATAAGCTCTCACCCAAAATTGAAACCCAATTCCGCGAGAACCGCCAAGAAATCAGCCAGAACTTCCAAGCTATCGGTCGCACCATGGACCAACGGGTCAAGAGCCTCCAGGACGACAACTCCAAAAAACTGGAAGAAATGCGCCTCACTGTGGACGAAAAACTCCAGCAATCCGTCAACAAACGTTTCAACGAAAGCTTCAAAACCATCTCCGACCAGTTAACCCGCGTTTATCAAGGTCTCGGTGAGATGAAACATCTCGCCACCGGAGTTGGCGACCTCAAAAAGGTCATGGAAGGCGTCAAAACCCGTGGGATTTACGGCGAAGTCCAGCTTGGCAACCTCATCGCTGACTGCCTCTCGCCCGACCAATACGAAGAAAACTACGCCACCAAATCCGGCTCCAGCGATCGGGTTGAGTTCGCCGTCAAGATGCCCGGCAAAGGCGAACAACCGGTCTATCTTCCGATTGACTCCAAGTTTCCGATTGAGAATTACTCCCGCCTGCTTGACGCCTACGACCACGGCGACAAACTAGAAATTGAAAAATACCGCAAAGCCCTCACTACCGACGTCAAGGAACAGGCCAAGAAGATCGCCAGCAAATACCTTGACCCGCCCGCCACGACTGATTTTGGGATGATGTTCGTTCCTACCGAAAGCCTCTACGCCGAAATCCTGCGCATCCCCGGTCTCTCTGATTCTATCCGTCAGAAATACCAAATCACTCTCACCTCGCCTTCCACTCTGCCCGTCATCCTCTCCGGCCTCACCATGGGCTTCCGTAGCGTGGCGATTGAGCAGCGTTCCGCCGAAGTCTGGCAAACCCTCGGCGCCGTCAAAGCTCAGTTCTCTAAGTTTGGCGACCTCCTCGCTGCCACCAAGAAAAAACTGGAGGAAACCGCCAACAAAATCGGCTCCGCCGAAACCACTTCTCGCCAAATTGAGCGCAAACTCCGCGCGGTTGAGACCCTCCCCGAGTCCGAAAGCATTAAACGTATCGGTAAGCTTGAAGTATAATGCACAACCTCGCGATCTGGTTTCTGATTTTTCTCATCTACTCCTTCTTCGGCTGGGTCATGGAAGTCATTAACGGCCTAGTCGTCCATCGCCGCTTCGTCAATCGCGGCTTCCTGATCGGCCCCATCTGCCCCATCTATGGCACCGGCGCTCTCGCCATCACCTTTTGTCTCGGCTCCATCCAAAATCCACTTGTCATCTTCTTCACCTCCATCATCCTCAGCGCCATCCTTGAATACACCACCAGCGTTCTCATGGAACGCCTCTTCCACGTCCGTTGGTGGGATTACAGCGACCGCCCCTTCAACCTCAACGGCCGCATCTGCCTAGAAGCCTTGATCGTTTTCGGAATCGGTGGCACTCTCGTCACCCTAATTTTCTCTCCCACCCTCTATCACGTCCTCTCCACTCTGCCCGACGTCGCCCTCTATACCCTCGCCCTCATCTTCGTCGTCGCCTTGCTGACTGACGCCTTCCTCTCGCTCTACCTGATCAAAGGCTTCCGCGTCACCGTCGGCATCGCCGCCAAAGACGCCACCATTGAAATCTCCGAGCGCGTCCACGACCTCATTATGGCCAAGGGCAAGCTCAGCCGCCGCCTGCTCAAAGCCTTCCCCAATCAAACCCCCGCCCCCCGGCGCCCTCGTGCCAAAACCCGCCAAAAATGATATAATTATCTTATGTACCAAACTTTCGTTGATTTTATCAAAGACAAACGCCGCCTCTTGATTATCCAGGCCGAAAATCCCGACGGCGACTCCCTTGGCTCTGCCATTGCAGTGGATTGGTTATTACCTGCATCCACCAGTGGTCTCTACTGCCCCGTTGATATTCCCAAATACCTCCGTTATTTTCCCGACTGGTCACGCGTCACCAATGAGTTTGATTTCCTGGCCGACGGCTACATTATCGTTGACACCGCCTCCAGTATCCTCCTCTCTAAACTCCTAGACGACCCCGCCATCAAGAATTGCCTCTACCACAAGCCCGTCCTCGTCATTGACCACCACGAAACTCCCGACGACCTTGACTTCCCCCACCAATCCATCATTGAAACCCGCCCAGCCTGTGCCGATCTCATCTACCAAATCGCCAAGGCCAACCAGCTTGAAATCCCGCGCCCGGCCGCCGAAGCCCTCTACTCTGGCATTTCCTCCGACACCCTCGGCCTCGTCAGCGCCTCCGTTACCGCCGACACCATGCGCACCGTGGCCGACCTGATTGATCTCGGTGCCATACCGTCCGTACTTGACGAGCGTCGCCGCGAGTTCATGAAAAAATCCCCCCGCATCCTAGACTACAAAGCCGACCTCATCAAACGCGTAGAATACTCCCTTGACGGCCGTCTTGCCACCGTCCACATCCCCTTTGAGGACATCCAAAAATACTCCGACGAATACAACCCCAACGTCCTCATCCTGGAAGAACTCCGCCTGGTAGAAAACGTAGAAGTCGCCGTCGCCATCAAAACCTACCCCGACGGCAAACTCACCGGCAAAATCCGCACCTCCATCCCCATCGCCGACCAAATCGCCGGCTACTTCGGCGGTGGCGGCCATCCTTATGCCGCCGGCTTCCGCACCTACGACACCTCTTACAGCGAAGCCGTCGCCGAGCTAATCAACCTCTTGCCTCCCTTGCTCGCAAATCCCGAGCCGACCCCCGACACACCCGCCCAGGAAACCACCGCATGATCCGCCATCGTCGCCTCTACAACGCCTGGACCTACTTCCTCCACCGGATTTTGCATCTCCCAATTCGCCTCCGCGCAGCCTTTGATAACCATCGCCGCCATCCCGAGCTCACCGTGATCTTTTTACATGGCATCTCTGCTACCTCCAGCACCTGGAAATCCACCATCCATCAGCTCCAACACGAACCAGGTCTAGAGAATCTCCGCCTCGTCACGCTTGACCTGCTTGGCTTTGGTAAATCCCTCCAAGCCGACTGGCTGGATTACGATTACCCCGCCTACCAGTCCGCCCTCCGCTCTGCCCTTAAACGTCTCAAAATCCGCTCCCCCTACGTTCTGGTCGGCCATTCTATGGGCGCCCTGATCGCCGCTCATTACGCCGCCGACCTCACCAACGACCATCAGCTAGCCGGCCTCATCCTGGTTTCGCCGCCCGTCTTAATGGCTGACGACCTCGCCCGTCTCCCTGACCAAATCTACACTCATTCCTACCGCACCCTTGTCCGCCTCGCCACCGCCGAACCCGCCATTGAGGTCATTGCCAACTTCATCCAGCGCTTCTCCAGCTTCCGCAGCCAATACCTCAAAACTCCCGCCTTCGCCAAAGCCATGGAACACGTCATCCTCAACCGCACCAACTACCGCACCTTCACCAGCCTCAAAACCCCCACCCTCATCATCCATGGCCGCTTTGATCCTCTCGTTATGCGTTCCAATCTCAAGCGTGCCGTCGCCCACAACCCTCGCCACCTCCGCTACGTTGGTGTGATGGGCCAGCACGACATCTCCGTCAACAAGCGTGCCAAAATCGTCAACCAACTCAAACACCTTCTCAAGGAGCAAGCCCATGCCAACTAATCCATCCACCCCCGACGCCCCCAAGCTGAGTCTCTACAACACCCTCACCCGGAAAATTGAAGTCTTCCGCCCCGGTGACCCCGCCAAAGTCAAAATCTACACCTGCGGCCCCACCGTCTACAGCTCCCCTCACATCGGCAACTTCGCTGCCTACGTTTACTGGGATCTACTTATCCGCGTCCTCAAAGCCAACCACTTCACCCCTTACCGCGTCCTCAATCTCACCGACGTCGGCCACCTCACCTCCGACGCCGACGAGGGCGAAGATAAGCTAGAAAAAGGCGCCCGCAAAGCCAATAAAACCGTTTGGCAGGTGGCTGACTTCTACATCAAAGAGTTCCTGCGCGATTTTCGCGCCCTCAAACTCACACCCCCGGATGTTCTCGCCCGCGCCACCGACTACATTGAAGAAGACCAAGCCCTGGTGGACCGACTGTCCGCCCGGGGCTACACCTATGAAACCCCCGACGGCGTCTACTTTGACACCAGCAAGTTTCCCACTTACGCCGATTTCGCCCGCCTTGACCTTGACCATCTCCAAGCCGGCGCCCGGGTAGAGTTTCGCGACACCAAGCGCCACGCCTCCGATTTTGCCCTCTGGAAGTTCATCCAACCCGGCGAACGCCACGCTATGCGCTGGGATTACCTCGGCCGCCCCGGCTATCCCGGCTGGCACCTGGAATGCTCCACCATCATCCACACCGAACTCGGCGAAACCATTGACATCCACACCGGCGGCATTGACCACATCCCCATCCACCACACCAACGAAATCGCCCAGAGCGAAGCCGCCTTCGATCTGCCTCTGTCTCGCTTTTGGCTGCATTGCAACTTCCTTACCATTGACGGCGCCAAAATCTCCAAATCTCTCGGCAACGTTTATACTCTAGACGATCTCAAGGCTCGCGGCTTCTCGCCTCTAGACTTCAAACTCTGGGTCCTCCAAGGTCACTACCAATCCGAACGTGATTTCACCTTAGAAAACCTCACCGCCGCCCAGCGCCGCCGCCTGAACTGGCGCAACCAGATCGCCCTCGCCCGCCAACAGCCCCAGCCCGAAGCGGATGAGCGCACCGCCGCCGACCTCGCCGACGTGCTCGCCGCCTTAAACGACAACCTTGGCTCCCCGGCTGCCCTGGCTATCATTGACCGCGCTCCCACCCACTCGCTCAAGTTCTGGCAGACTATTGACCGCTGGCTTGGTCTCAATCTCATAGCCGATTCGCCCGCACCCACCCCCGAGCAGCAACAGCTCCTAGATGCCCGCGCCGCCGCCCGCGTCGCTAAGGATTTCGCCGCCTCCGATCGCCTCCGCGCCGAACTAGTCGCCTCCGGTCTCGCCGTCCTGGACGCCCCCACCGGCCAAATCTGGCAATATTCCCGCTAAGCCCCAGCCGCAATTCATCGTTTGCCATTTTGCACCGCAACCTGCTATAATAGCAGAATGAGACCTATTCTCGCCGTCCAAAATCTCACCAAAACCTACGGCCACCGCCCGACCGAGTTTACTGCCCTGAACAATCTCAACCTAGAAATCTACCCCGGCGAATCCGTCGCCATCGTCGGCAAATCCGGCTCCGGCAAGTCCACCCTCATGCACATCCTCGCCCTGCTTGACCGCCCCACCTCCGGCACCGTTGAGCTTGACGGCACCCCCACCTCCACCCTCTCCGCCCGCCGACTCAACCACCTGCGCAGCCAGCGCTTCGGTTTTGTCTTCCAGCAATTCTTTATGAACCCCCAAGACACCATCCTAGAAAACGTCATCCTCCCTCTCCGCATCGCCAAGGTCCGCCGCCGCGACCGTCGCCCCCGCGCCGAGCAAGCCCTGAGAACCGTCGGTCTCGCCGACCACCTCAACTTCAAGGCCAACGATCTCTCGGGTGGCCAAAAACAGCGCGTCTGTATCGCTCGCGCCATCATCAACCACCCCGAAATCATCTTCGCTGACGAACCCACCGGCAATCTTGACTCAGTCACCGGCGCCAAAATCATTGACCTGCTCTTCAAACTCAACCGCCAAGGTGTCACCCTCATCATCGTCACCCACGACGAAGACCTTGCCGCCCTCTGTGATCGCCAAATCCGCCTCCAAGACGGCAAAATCATCAACGCCTCGCCCCGCCCCCGCCGCACTTCTAAAACCTCTAAAACCTCCAAAAACTCTAAAACCGCTAAAACCCAGGAGACCAAATAATGCTTGACCTACTCCGCGCCACTCATCACAACCTACTTCGCAACAAGCTCCGCACCTTCCTCACCATCCTCGCCATTTTCATCGGCAGTTTTACCATCATCCTCAACGTTGCCATCAACACCGGCGTTGACTCCTTCATCACCGACCAAATTGAAAGCCTGGGCGGGGAAGATTTCATTTTAATCGCCTCCGAAGATACTCTGGATAGTCTGAGCAGCACCCTCACCAGCAGCAGCGAACCCGTCCCCTACAACCCCGACCAAACTCTCTCCGCCCTCACCGACGACCAGCTCGCCGAGCTGAAATCTATTGACGGCCTCATTGCCGACAGCTTCACCGTCACTCGCAGCCTCTCCGTAGAATACATCTCCCGCCCCGACGATGAGCAGAAATACCTCATCACCGCCCAGGCCCTACCCGCCGGCGACTTCCACATCAGCCTCTCCGCCGGTCGCCTTCCTGACCAGTCCACCGACGCCTACGAGATCACCCTCCAGTCCGGCTATCCCGAAGCACTCGGTTTCACCTCCGACGAAGCCGCCCTAGACCAAACCGTCACCCTCGCTGTCAAGGACCCCGTCACCGATCAGATCACAAACTTCAAAGCCACCGTGGTTGGCGTCCAAGCCCCCGGCGTCATCGCCGTGAATGGCGCTGCCGTCAGTCCCGCCCTTGCCGACGCCATCTACGCCGAAAACACCAAATACTACCCCCCCGCCCAAGCCGACGCCGCCTACCTCATCCAAGCCCGCTTTGACACCTCCCGCTTCACCGAAGCCGAAATCAAACAAGCCCTGGAAGACCACGGCTACACCGGTCTTACCGTCTCCGACATTATGGGTATGGTTCGCTCCTTCTTTGACGTCATCATGGTCGTCTTCTCTATCTTCGGTGGCATCGCCCTGCTCGCTGCCGCCATCGGCATCGTCAACACCCTCTATATGTCCGTTGAGGAACGTACCCGCGAAATCGGTCTAGACAAGGCTCTCGGTATGTCCTCCGGCCGCGTGTTTGCCGAGTTCGCCCTGGAAGCGGTCCTGCTCGGCTTCTGGGGTTCGGTCGCCGGCGTTCTCATCTCTATGCTGATCGGTCACGCCGCCAACCTCGCCGTCCACGCCGAAGGCGGCTTCCTGGAAGTCTTCCCCACCTTCAACCTCTTTGAATTCACCCCCGCCGGCATCCTGCCCATCATCCTGCTAATTATGTTTATCTCCCTCATCGCCGGCACCGCTCCGGCCCTCAAAGCCGCCCACAAAGACCCGATTGAGGCGCTGCGCTATGAATAACAATATATCACCAGACGAATAATTTATGCTCAAAAACCGCCAAAATCGCCCAAAAACCGCCAAAATCGCCGAAAATTATATCACCGAGCGAATAATTGTTGAGAAGCTGATCCCCGGCGGTCAAGCCCTTGCCACCCTCGCCTCCGGCCAAAAAATCTTCCTTTGGGACGCCTTGCCCGGCGAAATTATCACCCGCGCCCGCCTCACCAAAGCCAAGTCCCACTATCTAGAAGCCATCGCCCTGGACCGCGAACAGCCATCGCCCCACCGCATCGCCCCCCGCGACCCCGCTTTCCTCGCCACTTCGCCCTGGCAGGTCCTCGCCTACGACTACGAGCTAGAGCAAAAACGCGCCCTGCTCCAAGAAATCTTCCGCCAGCACGGTCTCACCGCGAACTCCACCACTCCCGAAACGTTCGCGCCTACCGCCAACCCCAAGAGCCCCATCTTCATCCCGCCCGTGCTCACCGACCACCGCGACTTCCACTACCGCAACAAAATGGAATATGCCCTCTATTTTGACCACGACGACCAGGAGATTCACCTCGCCTTCCACGCTCGCGGCTCCCACCGCAAACTCCCCATCACCCATTCCAGCCTTGAACACCCCGCCATCCTAGCCCGCGCCCAGGACATCGTCGCCGACCTCAACCGCACACACGCCGACGCCCGCCGTTTCCAATCCCTCCTGCTCCGCTGCAATCAAGCCGGCAAGGTTGCGGGCGGTCTCTTTGAAAACCACCAGCCCCGCCCCCAGTTCTCACCCCTCAGCGACCAGATTCTCGGCCACGCCTACACCTACTCCCCGAACGGCTTCTTCCAAATCAACCTCCCCGTCTACGAACTCGCCCTCCGCACCATGCAGTCCTACCTCTCTACCCCCAAAGTCCTTGATCTATACGCCGGCGTCGGCACCATCGGTCTCAGCCTCGCCCGCGACCGCGATCTCACGCTGGTTGAGTGCGACCACGCCGCCTACCGCGAACTTGCAGCCAACTGCCAGGGAACTGACGCCCGTCCCGTCCTCGCCAAATCCGAGGAAGCCCTGGATTATCTCCAGTCCGACCAAACTGTCATCCTAGACCCGCCCCGCGCTGGCTGTCACCCCGAGCTCATCGCCCGCCTGCTCACCGTCACCCCGCCCACCATCCTCTACCTCTCCTGCAATCCCGCCACCCAGGCCCGCGACGTCCGGCTCCTACTAGACCGTTACCAAATCACCGCCGTTCAGCCCTTCAACTTCTTCCCCCGCACCCCGCACCTAGAAAACCTCATCGTTCTCACCCGTACCGCCACACCGCAGCACCCCTCCGCCACGCCAACTAACCACCCCAAGGAGTAATCTATGCCCCTAAACCCCGCCCAACAAGCCGCTGTTTCTTACCTGGAAGGTCCGCTGCTGGTCCTCGCTGGTCCCGGTACCGGCAAAACCCAGCTGCTTTCTTCCAAGGTCGCCTATATCTTAGAACACACCGACGCCGACCCCAGCAACATCCTCTGTATCACCTTCACCGACTCCGGCGCCGATAATATGCGCAGCCGCCTCAAAACCATCATTGGCCACGCCGCCGATGAGGTCAACATTTTCACCTACCACGCCTTCGGCACCGACCTGCTCGCCCGCTACCGCAATTACGCCGCAGTCCCCGAGCGCACCCTAGACCGCGCCATTGACGAAGTCACTCAGCACAAGATCCTCCGTGACCTCGTCGCCGACCTGCCCGCCCGCGACATCCTGAAAAACGTTGAGATCTCCTCCCTCCGCGAAACCATCCAAGAAGCCAAAACCGCTCGCCTCTCTGCTGAAGATCTCGCCAAGATTGCCAAAATCAACCAACAGGACAGCGACGCCATCAGTCAACTCGCCAGCGAGGACTTCGCCGCCCTCATTCCGCGCGACCGCTACGACCACGCCCTCGCCACCGTCTACGAACCTCTGCTTGCCGACCTGGTCAAGTTCACCTCCGAGAAACCCATCACCGGCTCCATTGAACGCACCGCCAACCTGCTCGCCCGTGAACTCAGCGCCCTGATTGACGAGCAATCCGCCACTGACAAACCTTCCGTCGCCCCTTTCACCAAGTGGCGCAACCGCCGCTTTGAGCGCACCGCCTCCGGCGACTACCGCCTCAAAGATTACATCGCCAACCGCAAGCTCGCCTCCCTCGCCCGCCTGATGGCTGCCTACGACGCCAAGCTCCGCGAGTCCGGTCAATACGATTTCGCTGATATGATTGAAGAAGCCATCACCGCCCTCAAAACCGACCGCGGTTTCCGCCTCACCCTCTCCGAGCAATACCAATACATCCTGTTAGACGAGTTTCAGGACACCAACCCCTCCCAGTTTGAGCTGATTAAGCTGCTCACCGACTACGACCAACCCCAAGTCATGGCGGTGGGTGACGACGACCAAGCCATCTTTGCTTTCCAAGGCGCTAACGCTTCCAATCTGATTGATTTCCGCGATTATTACGACGCCCACGTCATCACCCTCACCGACAACTACCGCAGCACCGGTGCCATTCTGGACTTCTCCCACCAGCTCGCCGACCAGCTGGACGAAAGCTTCGCCAAGAAGCACCAAATCAACAAGGTCCTCCGCTCCATGCCGGATCTCTGGCGCGCCGAACAATCTACCGCCGCCCAATCCGAAACCTCTACCTCCACCCAATCTCCCACCTCCGCCGCCAACACCATAACTCTCACTTTTCCCGCCCTCGCCCGCCACGAATTTCCCACCGCCAGCGACGAATACCACTGGATCGCCCGGCAAATCCGCCAGCTGATTGACCAAGGTGTTCCCGGTCCCGAAATTGCCGTCATTGCCCCCAAGCACAAATACATCGCCCCCATCCTCCCCTATCTCCGCGGCCAGCACCTCACCCTCGCCTACGAAAAAAGCTCCGATCTGCTCACCGACCCCGTCCTCAGCCAACTCATCACCATCGCCGAATTCGTCTACGAACTCAGTCAAGAACGCACCCCCTCCCACCTGCTCCTAGAAATCCTCACCTATCCCTTCTTCGGTATTAAGCCCGCCGACGCCCTCAGTATTTTTGACGGCGCCCGCTATAACCACCGCGCCCCGCTTGATTTCCTCCGCTCGGCTGACCGTCCCGAGCTTACCCGCCTGGCTGACTGGTTCGCCGACCTGGTCGCCGCCAGCTATGATACTCCCCTTGACCTCTGGCTCAGCTACCTCATCGGTCAGACCGAGCTAAATGGCTTCACCTCCCCCTTCCTCACCTACTACGCTGACCACACTTCTGAAGCCTCCCTAGTTGAACTCTATCAGAATCTCAATACTCTGCGCCGCACCGTCCGCGATCATCTCGCCTCCAGCCAGCCCCGCGCCCAATCTCCCGCCACCCTCCAGGACTTCATCGCCACCATCAACGATTACCGCGCCGCCGCCACCCCCATTAAACACACCGACCTCTACGCCGAGGGCAGCAACGCGGTCCAGGTGATGTCCGCCCACAAGTCCAAGGGTCTAGAGTTTGAATACGTCTTCATGGTCGCGGTGGACGAGCTCGCCTGGGGCCGCGCCAAGGGCAACAATAACCTCTTTGCGCTCCCCAGTAACCTGCTCCGCATCCGCCACACCGGCACCACCGACGACGAGCGTCTCCGCCTACTCTTCGTCGCCGCCACCCGTGCCAAGCAACACCTGATTATGACTAACTCGGTCACCGACTTCTTCGGCAAGACTCCCGCCCGCCTCAGCTTCCTCAACGAAATCCGCACCGATCCCAAAGAGCCCCAACTCTCCCCGCTTCTGCCCCCCGACCTTCAGTGCATCACGCTCCATTCCGAATCCGACCCTACTACTCGCCTCACCGCCGCCGAACAAAGCTGGACCGCCGCCTTCCGCACCCCCGATCCCGAACTGCGCCAGCTTTTCCGTCAGCGCCTAGAGCATTACCGCCTCACCGCCACCGACCTCACCACCTTCCTGGACCTCATCAACGCCGGCCCCGAAGCCATCTACCGCCGCCTGCTCCTGCGCGCCCCCGACGAACCACTCAACCTCAACCTCGCCTACGGCAACCTCATCCATCAGACCTTTGAACGCATCACCCGTGATGACCTCAGCGACGACGACGCTCTCGCCTACTTCCACGACCAAGCTAAGACCCAGCCCCTGATTAGCGCCGAACTGCGCGAGCTCCAAGAGCGCGGCAGCCACGACCTCCCCATTGCCCTCCAGAGCTTCCGTGAGATTTTGCGCGCTGACCCGGCCCGCGCAGAGGTCAATTTCCCCGGCGAATCCCTCACCGCCGCCGGCGTCCCGATTGGCGGCAAGATTGACCACATTAATCTCTACCCCGACACCAAATCTCTCACCGTTTACGATTTTAAGACCGGCAATTACCATCCCGAAAAGTGGTCCAGCCACCCCACTCTCTACCGCTACTCGCTCCAGCTCGGCTTCTATAAGCTGCTGCTCGCCGCCTCCCGCGAATACCGTAACTATCAAGTCACCGAAGGTCACATTCTCTTTGTCGCCCCCGATCCCGACGGCTACGTCCACGACCGCGCCTTTGAGTTTACCCCCGAGACCGAATCCGAGCTGCTTGACCTGATTTACGCCGTTTATCACGCCATCACCTCGCTGGACTTCATTGACGACCCCGAGCTCTTCCTTCCGGCCGACAAATCCCACACTATGCGCCATCTCCGCGCCTTCGCCGCCACCCTCACCGAGCGCTATCCCCGCCCCACCGACCGCTAACCGCCACCTTACCACAGCAACTCGCCGACCAAAGCCAAGCCACCCTCAAACTAGCCCTTTACTTTCCGCCCCAACTCTGCTACAATAAACAACAATTATGAGTAAAAAAGTTTCACAACCGCAAGATTATCGCCCTGTCGTCTTTATGGATGAGGCCGCGAACTTCTCCTTCCTCACCCGCTCAACCGCCCAGAGCGACGAGACCATCACCTGGGAAGATGGCCAAGAATACCCCCTGATCAAGGTCCAGATCTCCTCCGCCTCCCACCCCTTCTTCACCGGCGAAGAGAAGATTATTGACACCGAAGGTCGCGTTGACCGCTTCAAAGCCCGCGCCGAGAAAGCTGCCGCCCTCCGCGCCAGCCTCGCCAACAAGGCCAAGAAAGCCGAGCGCGCCGCCGAGAAGAAGGCCGCTAAGTCCGAAGCCCAGGCTGACGCTAAGGCCGAGTAATCTACGAACCTCTCAGTCGCCCCACCCAGGGGCGACTTTTTTGACCCCACTATCAGCTCCGACCACCTTGACATATTGACTAATCTGTGCTACAATGGTATCATAAACCAAATTAACGACTCAACTACGGGAGGTTTCCTGATTTTGGTCACAAAGCGGCCCGGCGCCTCTAAAAACCAAAGTCCCACCCCGTAGCTAAGCGAAAGGACAACCAATGACTGTATCAGCCGATATCAAGGCCTTGCTGGAAGCCGGTGCCCATTTCGGACACAAAACCAGCCGCTGGCACCCCAAGATGGCGCCCTACATCCACAGCAAACGCCAAGGCGGCCACATTATCAACCTTGAGAAAACTGTGACGGCACTAGACCAAGCTCTCCCTGAGCTCACCAAAATCGCCGCCAGTGGCAAGAAAATCCTCTTTGTCGGCACCAAAAAATCCCTCAAAGACATCACCAAATCCGCGGCCGAAAGCGTTGAGATGCCCTACGTCACCGTGCGCTGGGTCGGCGGCACTCTGACCAACGTCACCACGGTCAACCGCCAGATCAAGAAGCTCAAAGACCTTGAACGCCGGATGGCTTCAGGTGAACTGGAAGCCCGCTACTCCAAGCTGGAGGTTCAGCGCTACCAAGAAGAGATTGATCTTCTGAACGAACGCTATGGCGGCATCAAAGAGATGACCGAGCAGCCGGCGGCCCTGATTGTCACCGACGCCGTTCAGGACAAGAACGCCATCAAAGAGGCGGCCAGCCTTCACATCCCGGTCTTCGCTATCACCGATACCAACGTTGACCCCACCAACATCTCCTACGTCATCCCGGCTAACGACGACGCTATTAAGGCCGTCCAGCTGATTCTGGACTACTGTGTCGCCGCAATCAAGGAAGGTCTGGCGAAACCAACCGCTCCAGCCGCAGCGGACCAACCCGCAGCTAAATAACCCTCGCACTATCACCCTCACACAACTAATTAAAAAGGAGGCATATGAGCCAAGAACTCAAAGACAAAGCCGAAGAGGTGAAAACCATCTCTATTGAGCTGATCAAAAAACTCAAAGAACTCTCAGGTGTCGGTCTCACCGACGCCAAGAAAGCCCTGGTAGAGGCGAAGGGCGATTTTGATAAGGCCCTGGACGCTATGCGCAAGAAAGGTCTCACCAAGGCCGAGAAGCGCGGCGACCGCGAAACCCGCGAAGGTTTGATTGAAGCCTATGTCCACGATGGCCGGCTCGGCGCCATCATTGAAGTCAACTGCGAAACCAGCTTCGTGGCCAAAACCGAAGAGTTCAAAGACCTCGCCCACAAACTCGCGATGCAGGTTGCCTCTATGAACCCCCGTTACGTCAGTCTGGAGGACATCCCAGCCGATGTACTCGCCGCAAAGCGCAAAGAATTTGAAGCCAACTTCCACGGCCCCGAAAACATGAAAGACCAGATCATCGGCGGTCAAATCAAAAAGGCTTTCTCTGACCAGGTCCTGCTGGAGCAGCCTTACATTCTGGACGACAGCCTGACCGTGGCCGGATTTATTAAGGAAGCCATTGCCAAAACCGGCGAGAACATCACCGTGCGCCAGTTCAAACGCCTGGAACTGGGCGTCACCGAGTAATTGCACCTAACGCCGTGGCGGAAAGAGCCTTCTGGCTCATCCGCCACCCCATCAACTTAACGCCGCCCTGCGGCAAAGAGAGGTAATATGTTTGACGACCGCGAATATCGCAAAGCAATGGAAGAGGTGATCGCCCGCTTCCAGTCGGAGATGAAGAAAGTCCGTACCGGACGTGCGCATCCCGATATGCTGGCCAATATCAAAGTTGAAGCTTACGGTCAATTTATGCCCCTAAACCAAGTCGCCAATGTCACCGCCTCGGGCGGCACCCTGCTTCTGGTTACCCCGTTTGATCCGGCCAACCTTCAACCCATTGCCACCGCTATCCGCAATGACGCCGCGCTCGGCCTGAATCCGGCCGACGATGGTCGCGTGGTACGCGTACCGGTTCCACCTCTGACCGAAGAACGCCGCAAGGAAATCGTCAAAACTGCCTCCGCCAAGGTTGAGGAAGCCAAAATCGCCATCAGGAACGTCCGCGAGGCCGCTCGCAAAGAACTGAAAACCGCCGAACTCCCTGAAGACATCACCAAAAAAGCCGAGAAAACCGTGGACGAGCTCACCAAAACCTTCACCGATCAGATTGACGCCGCCTTCAAGACCAAATCTGCGGAGATTATGACAATCTAATGGCGGACACACCACTCACTCACATCGGATTTATCGCCGACGGCAACCGCCGTTGGGCCAGAAGCCGCGGTCTCCCCACCTTAGAAGGGCACCGTCGCGGCTTCAATAAAGTTGAACTCATCATTGACGAACTCAAGGACACCGAAGTCAAATACGTCTCCTTCTTCCTCTTCAGCACCGAAAACTGGGGTCGCTCACCCGAAGAAGTTGCCTACTTGATGGACCTCGTCCGCAGCAAAATTGACCAGCTCACCAAGCGCTACGCCAAGGAAAACGTCCGCATCGTCATTTGCGGTCGGCCTGAGCCGGTTGCGCCCGACCTCTGGGCTAAGCTGATGAAGGCCGAAGCTGACACCAAAGACAACACCGGTCTCACCGTCTGCGTTTGCTTCAACTACGGCGGTCAATGGGAAATTGCCGATGCCGCCACCCGGGCGCTTGCCGCCGGCGAGACCGCACTCACCCCCGAAACCTTCCGCCAATACCTCTATCATCCCGAAGTCCCCGACCTAGACTTAGTCGTCCGCACTTCCGGCGAAGAACGCATCTCCGGCTTCCAGCTCTGGCGCGCCGCCTACGCCGAGATGCTGTTCATTGATAAGCATTTCCCCGAGATTGAACAGGGCGACTGTGCGGAGTTCCTGGACAACTTCCACCAGCGGGGACGCCGCTTCGGTAAATAACCACCAGCTTTTAGCTTTTCTTAACCAAACTGTGCTACAATAAACACTATGAATATCGTATTTGGGATCATCATCGGACTGCTAATTTTAATGGCCTTGGTCGTCATCCACGAGCTGGGTCATTTCTTGTTGGCACGCAAGAACGGCGTCAAGGTCAACGAATTTGGCATCGGCTTCCCGCCGCGCGCCATCGCCTGGGTCCGCAATCCCAAATGGCAGAAGGGAACCAAAAACGGCGAGAAAAAATGGCTGCGCCTGCCCAAATCCGAGTGGGATAAGCCCCAGAAAACCCTCATCTTCAGCCTCAACTGGCTCCCAATCGGCGGCTTCTGCGCCATGGACGGTGAATCCGACTCCGACACCCGTAAAGGCACTTTTGGCGCTGCCAGCTTCTGGGGCAAGACTCAAATCCTCTTCGGCGGCGTGCTGATGAACTGGCTCGCCGCTTTTGTCATTCTTACTGTCCTGGCCTTCGTGGGAATGCCCCAGTTCATCAATAACCAATTCTACCTCGGACAGGACGCGGAGATTATCGGTGGCGGCGTCACCGTTCAGGAAGTCATGGCGGACTCTCCCGCCGCCGGCGCCGGCCTGACCACTGGCGACCAAATCACCGCCGTGGACGGCGAAACCATCATTTATCCCGACGACATTACTGAATACAACTCCACCCACGCTGGCGAAACTATCACCTACACTATCACCCGCGACGATCAAACCCTGGAAATCCCCGTCCAGCTTAATCCAGCCGACGCCGAATACGCCCTTGGCGTCTCCATGACCTACGGTCAAACCTTCATTCGTTCCACTTGGTCCGCCCCGCTGGTCGGCCTCGGCACCACCATCCAGCTCACCGGCGAAACCTTCCGTGGACTTGGTATGATCGTCTGGAATCTCATCTCTGGCGTCGCCAGCCAGTTCAGCCCCGACGCCGCCATCCGTGAATCCGGCCAAGCCGCTCTCTCCACCGCCGGAGACTCCGTCTCCGGCCCCATCGGCATCATTGGCGTTCTCTTTCCCGCCTTCGCTAGCGCCGGCGCCGCCAACCTCGCCTTTCTCGCCGCCCTCATCTCCGTATCACTAGCCTGTATGAACGTCCTGCCTATCCCCGCGCTGGACGGCGGCCGCTGGCTGCTCATCGCCATTTACCGCCTCCGTCACAAAACCCTTGACCAGGCCACCGAAGAGAAAATCGTCTCCCGCGCCTTTATGGTCCTCCTCCTCCTGATCATTCTCATCTCCGTCCTAGACGTCATGAGGTTCTTCTAATGACCAAGCCCAATCCCCAGACCATCTGGTACGTGATTTTTCTCCTGCTCTGGACCGCGGTCGCCCTCATCGCCAGCCAATTCATCATCGCCTATCCCATGGCCTGGCTGCTCGGCGACGCCGTCCTCCAGCCCCTCTGGACCGCCATCTATAATGCTCTCGTTTATCTCCTCACCCTCGTCCTCGTCATCTTGGTGCCGCCCCGGCTTTATCAACTCTACCAGCGCCGCCGCACCGCCAAGCCCACCTCATCCAGCAAAACCACCGCCGAGCAAACCGCCACCAAAACTTCAACCGCCTCCGCCGACACTGCGCCAGCCACCACCAACCCCTTCGCCACCAACCGCACCGAACTCGGCTTCAAACACCTCCCCACCTTCGTTGACCTCGGCCTCGCCCCCATCGGCTACATCGTCCACCTCGTGCTCGCCACCGCTCTCACCTCGCTCATGAGCCTCTTTACCTGGTTCAACGCCACCGAAACCCAAGACACCGGTTTCAGCTACTTCATCACCGGCGGTGACCGCTTCGTCGCCATGATTGCGCTCGTCTTCATTGCCCCCCTCGCCGAAGAAATCCTCATGCGCGGCTGGCTCTATGGCAAACTCCGCACCAAGCTCAAGGCCCCACTCGCCATCCTCTTAGTCTCACTGGTCTTTGCCCTCCTGCACGGTCAGTGGAACGTTGGCGTCACCGTCTTCTCCCTCAGCCTCGTCCTTTGCACCATGCGCGAAATCACCGGCACCATCTGGAGTGGCATCATTCTCCATATGCTTTCCAATGGCATCGCCTTCTACCTACTCTACGTCGCCGTCTAGGCCGTCTAGACCGGATAGACCACCGAAACCGCCCAGGGGCCCAAACCACCCCTATCCCACCCGCGATCGCCGACTTTTATCCCGCTTATCCTGGTCAAGCCGCCCAATTTTTGCTAAAATATAATTATTATGCGATTTAGTGAAACCTTCGTTAAAACCCTCCGCACCGCCCCTAAGGACGAAGCGGCCCGTGGCGCTCAGCTGCTGATTCGCGCCGGCTACATCCACAAAGAACTCGCCGGAGTTTACGATTATCTGCCGCTCGGTCTCCGCGTCCTGGAAAACATTAAATCCATCATCCGCGACGAGCTGAACCGTATCGGCTGCCAAGAAATGCTCTTGACCACCCTCCAGAACCCCGCCCCTTGGCAGAAAACCAACCGCTGGGACATCAAGAAGATGGACATCTGGTTCCGCACCAACCTTGCCGCCGGTGGCGAACTCGGTCTCGCTCCCACCCACGAAGAGCCAATCACCAGCCTCATGCACACCTACGTCTCCAGCTACAAAGACCTCCCCTTCGCCGCCTACCAGTTCCAAACCAAGTTCCGCAACGAGCTCCGCGCCAAGTCCGGCATCCTCCGCACCCGCGAGTTCCTCATGAAGGACCTCTACAGCTTCTCCGCCACCCAAGCACAGCACGACGCCTTCTATCACCAAGTTGAACAAGCCTACGCCCGCATCTACCAGCGCCTCGGCATCGGCGACGACACCTTCCAGACCTTCGCCAGTGGCGGCGTCTTCTCCAAGTTCAGTCACGAATTCCAAACCCTCACCCCTGTCGGTGAAGATACGATTTATTTCAACCAAGACAAATCCGTCGTCCTGAACGAAGAAGTCCTAAACGACGAGGTCCTCGCCGAACTTGGCGTCACCCGCGACCAGCTCACCTCCGCCCGCGCCGCCGAAGTTGGCAACATCTTCACCCTCGGCACCAAATACTCTGCCCCACTTGGCCTTGAGTTCACCGACCAAGCTGGCACCCGCCAAACCGTCCTCATGGGCTGTTACGGTATCGGCGTCTCCCGCGTCATGGGCGTAATCGCCGAGAAATGGGCCGATGACAAAGGTCTGGTCTGGCCCGCCGCCATCGCCCCCTTCCGCTACCACCTCATTGCCATCGGCGAACAGGGAACAAAGGCCGCCGACGCCCTCTATGCCGAATATCCCGAACTCTTCTTCTACGACGATCGCGACCTCCGTCCCGG
>CAMMXR010000007.1 GCA_946500965.1 uncultured Candidatus Saccharibacteria bacterium
TAAACCCAAACACAAAATTATCCACCGTATGACGGACATTCAATCCTGTCCCACGCTCCCGCCGGGCCGTCCGCGCCGTTGCCGCCGCCTGCCCCACCGACATCACCGGCCGTGCCACCTCCGTAATCTCCCGCGACCGCACCCGCGGCTTCACCCCCGACTGCACCACGTATTTTATCTCTGTCACCGGCACCTGATTATGCTCCAGCGCCCGCCGCAGCACTTCTGTATATTTCACCTGCAGCTGTTTAATCTTAAATACATTCGGCACCCCCACCGTCACCACCCCCCGGTCCGCCCCCATCAGTTCTGTCCCCGTAAACCAAGTTGAGAACTGCTCGCGCGGAATCGTCTGCTCTACCTCAGCCAGCACACTTTTCCACACGTCAAACATGACCTCTATTAACCTCCTTACTTTCTACCCCCAATATACCACATCTCCCCCGACTTTTCCACACCCCCTCCCCCACATTTTCCTTTTCCTACCCCACCCCTCCCCACCAACAGGGAAGCACTTTTCCACAACTCGCCCCCTACTTCTGTTTTTCCTGTGGAAAACTTCTTGAAAAAAGTGGAAAACTGCGTTATACTTATGTCCAGTATTGTTATAACAACCTAACCAGAGAAAAGAGAATTATGCCTAAGCGAACTTATCAACCCCACAAACGCCAACGCAAAGTCGAGCATGGCTTTATGAAGCGCAACGCCACCAAGTCCGGCCGCCAGGTCCTGAAGCGCCGCCGCATCAAAGGCCGCGCTCGCCTCACCGCCTAACCACCCTAGGGGGGCTGCCCCGGCAGCCTCCTTTTTGTGCTAAAATAACACTATGATTGCCCAAAAATACCGTTTTCATTCCCGTGGTGGCGTCCGCTACACCTACCAACACGGCAAAACCATCCGTACCCCGCTGATGAGCCTGGTTTTTGCCCCCAACACCAAACACCACCAGCGCTTCGGCGTCGTCGTCTCTAAAAAAGTCCTGAAGTCCGCCGTCGGCCGCAACCGCATCCGCCGCCGCGTTTACGAAGCCCTCCGTCTTGAGCTCCCCACCTTCACCGCCCACCTTGACTGCATCTTCGTCATCTATAACCGCAGCATCCTCAAACTCCCCTTCACTGACCTCCGCCGCGAACTCCGCACCCTCCTCGACCGCGCCCTCACCGAACTCTAATCGCCGCGCTAGCCGCAATCACCCATCTATGGTATAATAACCCTATGTTTGAGTTAATTGACATGGTGATCGTCCGCCCGATTACCAACATCCTCTTCGTCATCTACGGCTTTGTCGGCGACTTTGGCCTTGCCATCATCCTCTTCACCATCCTCGTCAAAATCTGCCTCTGGCCCCTCATGAAGCGCCAGCTCCACCAAACCCGCCTCATGCGCAAAATCCAGCCCGAGCTCGCCGAAATCAAGAAAAACTGCAACGGCAACCGCCAGCTTGAATCCCTCCAGATGATGGACCTCTACAAGCGCAACAACATCAAGCCCTTCCGCTCCATGCTCACCCTCATCATCCAGCTTCCCATCTTCATCGCCCTCTACACCGCCGTCCGCGTTATGGTCCTCCCCACCACCAGCGACAACCTCGGCATCCGCGCCTACCCCTTCGTCCGCGAAATCGGCGACATCAACGAAGTCATCCAGCTCCAAGACACCTACCTCGCCGCCCCCGGCCAAAGCACCTACGACTTTCACCCCAAGCTCTTCGGCCTCGTTGAGCTAGACGTCAAGCCCGGCTTCACCTCAGTTAGCGCCCTCATCCTGCTCGCCTTCGCCATTGCCGCCGCCTTCTCTCAGTATTGGATTTCCCGTCAGCAGCTCCCTTCCAAAAAATCCCAGAAATCCCGCACCTTCCGCCAGATTATGAAGGACGCCGCCGACGGCAAGGAACCCGACCAGGCCGAGCTCAACACCGTGATGACCGGCCAAATGTCCAAAATTATGCCCCTGATGATGCTCCTAATTATGATCAACCTCCCCGGCGCCCTCGTCTTCTACTACCTCATCAGCAACCTTATGACCGGCGTCCAGCAAAAATTCATTTTAGCGCGCAGTGGTAACGAGATGGAACTCGCTGCCGACAAAAAAGTCATCCGCGAACTCAATCGCATTGAGGAAGGCCAAGTTGTCGCGCCGAAATCCAAGTCCCCGGGCGGCGCCAAAGTCACCCACATCACTGCCAAGAGTAAAAAACGTTGGTTCAAAAACCGTAAATAGGAGAATTATATGAACAAAGACGAGTCCATTCGTTTCGCCACCAAATACCTGGAAGACCTCTTATCCTTCTTTGGCATCAATGTCGCCGTTGATTCCACCCTGGAAGATGACGTCATCCAGCTTTCCATCCCTTCCACCTCTATGAACTCCCTGCTCATCGGCCGCGAAGCCAACAATCTCCGCGCCCTCCAGCACGTTGTCTCTATGGCCCTCGTCAGCCATAGCGCCGAACTTACCCGCGTCAACGTTGATGTCGCCGACTACAAGCGCCAGCGCGCCGACCGTATCGCCGAGCAGGCCGAGGGCTGGATTCGCGAAGTTCGCCAAACTGGTCGCCCCAAACAGCTCAACTTGAACGCCGCCGATCGTCGTATCGTCCACAAAGTCGCCCAAGACTACTCCGACGTCACCACTCACTCCGAAGGGGAAGGGAAGGACCGCGTCCTCATCATTGAGAAAACCATTTAGCCGCTGCTGCCCAGCTCCGAACAATATATCACCAGCCGAATATCTCCAAAATCCCTTATTCTCCCCGTGATATAAAATCCATCCAAAAACCGCCAAAATCCCCCAATTGGCGGCTTTTCTACGTAATTTTTATCTCACCAGACGCATAAGCCCTAAAATCACTATCTCACCCCACGTATAAACTCCACAATAAACCCGCACCCCACCAACGACCAGCTTCGCCTATTCTGCGCCTTCCTCCGTCACCGGCTCCGGCCCTACAATCACTACGAAATCCGCCGTCCCCGCCCAAATATCTGCCGGCAGCTCCGCCCCCGGTCGCGCCGTCACTCCATAACGTTCCTCTAATGCCGCCCGTGTCCCCGCTTTTTCATTGTTCAACACATACACACAATATCGCTCTGTACAGTTACCCACCGCCGTATCTCCCACCGTTTCCACCGTGAACCCCGCCGCTTCCAGCGCTTCCCGCTCCGCCCCTGCCACGCCATAGCCTTCCGTGCCGTTATAAACCGCCAGCACCGCCCCTTCGCGCACTACCGGATCGCTGCTGGTCTGCTGTGCCACTAGCTCCTGAATCTCGCTGTAATTACCATCTCCTGCCGTTGGCGTCACGTAAGAAATCCCGTTAATCGTCGGCGTCGTCAGATAATACACTTGATTCTCATAATCCACCAGCTTAATCTGCCGCATCGCCCCCACCTCAAACCCCGACGCCAGCTTCACCCCGCTCTTGATATTCTCCGCCGAGAAATTGGTCCGCAGATTGTCCCCCAAGATATTCAACAGGCTAAATGCTTCCGTCACCCCCACTCCGTTATCAATCACCTTTTGCACAATCGCCATCACAATTTTCTGCTGGGTATTCCCGCGCGTGAAATCTCCGCCCTGCGTGCCGTGCCGCGCCCGCGCGAACGCCAACGCCTGCTCCCCGTTCAGCGTAATCGGCACCCCTGCCGTCGCCGACACTCCCGTATAGCCCGGATCATAAATATCTTCATCAAACGTCACCGTAATCCCGCCCAACGTATCCACAATCTCAATCAGTGACGCCCAGTTCACGTGCGCCCAGTATTGGATCTGCAGCCCCAGCACTTCCTCCACCGTCTCTGCCAGCGCCAGCGCCCCCGCTTCCTCATTCGTCCCATCCGCATTATTACACGAGAACACCTCATTAATTTTCCCCACCATACACGCCCCCACCTTCAAATCCCGCGGCAGGCTCACCATCGCTACATCCTTCGTCTCCTGATCAAAACTTACCACCATAATGGAATCCGTCAGCTGCGCCCCATCATGTTGACCGCCTGCCACCGTTCCGTTCATATCATAGCCTTCCGTCCCGAACACCAGCACATTCGTCCGCCCATTCTCGTCCGTCTCAAACGGCACTTCCTCCGACACCACCGCCGCAATCGTGTCCCAAATCCCCGAGTTACCATTCGTCAGCCGCGAAATAATCGCATCCCCCCAAATCAGCAGCACCGCCCCGCCCCCCAGTAGTAACACCAAAATCACAATCAGCGCAATTCTCAGCCCCTTGTGCTTCTTTCGTGGCGCCTTTGCGTCTCCCTCCGTCCCGGCCGACTTGCCACGTTTCCGCCCTGACTGCCGGCGTTCCACTCGTGCGGTCTTTCGGCTGCCACGTCCTGCCTTCTGCTCTCCGGTGGTCTCACCCTTCAAATCATCTTCATCCAGCCATTCCTCCTGGCGCTCCAGCCCCAAATCATCCGGCCCTGAATGTTGCTCTAGCTGGTCCAAGAGGTCCGACCAATCTGCCTCATCCTTCACCTTCCGCCCCGTCGCCTTCTCGGTTGTCTCCACCGGCAGGTCAAAACTTCTTACCGGCTGCAAAAACTCATCCCGCGCCGCCTGCCGGGTCGCTTTCGCAGTTCGCGTAGTCTTCGTGGTGGCCGGGCGCGCCGTCCTCAAAGTCAGCGTCTCCCCTTGACGCCGCCCGTTGCTGCGACCGCTCTGCCCCCCGCCCACTCGTTCTCGCGCTGAGCGCACCACTAAACCATCAATCGTTCTTTGTACCATTTATTCTGTTTGACCTATTTTAACAACTATTCTATAATCTATTATAACATATGCCCGCCAAACTTACCAAAAAACAAGCCCTAATCATGGAGTTCATCCGTGACTATCTGTCCGCGCACGGCGTCTCCCCCACTTACCGCGAGATTATGACTGCACTCGGTCTTTCCTCAGTCTCGGCCGTCGCTGAACATATTGATAACCTCGTCGCCAAAGGCGCCCTTCGTAAACTCCCTGGCACTGCCCGTTCTCTAGAAATTGTCACTCCCGACCACCCCGAGACCTACGAGCTCTTCCTTGCCCGTCTCCAAACCGCCACCCCCGATGAGGCCGCCACGCTCCGCGCCGCCGCCGCCTTGCTTGGTCTTGATCTCTAACCTCGCCCCGACTTCTAGTTTCATCTCCGTCGTGTTAGTCCTCGCCCGCATTTTTTTCGCCTCACAGACTTGACTTTAACGCTTGTGCTTGCTACTTTTATACTAGGAGCATAGGCTTAAAATATGAACATATCAAAATCACCTCACACCACTACCAAATCTCAAACTCACCCCCTGCGCCGGGTCCTCATCGCCGTCGCCATCATTCTACTCTTGGCGCTGGGCGGCTTCTGTATCTGGCGCTTTTGGCTGGCGCCCACTTCCGAGACGCCCCCCGACGATACCCCGATAGTCGGAGAAGACGAATCAGAAGCTGACGACACCGCCGATCGGCCGCTTGATACTGGCGGCGAAACCACTACGCCCACCGAGCCCGACCAGAAAGTCCCCCAATACGAAGCTGACGACCCCAACACCCTCGCTGGTCTCACCGGCTCCATCGCCCGCAAGACCATCCAAGGCGACACCGCCACCATCGTAGCGATGATTGACCAATATCTTCACTCCACCGGTCTCTGCACCTTGCGCCTCATCTCCCGCGACACTGGTGAAGTCATCTACACCGCTTCCGAAGATGCCACCGCCGACGTCACCACGTCTATCTGTGGTACCTTCATAGTCTCACTCGCTCACATCCCCGCCGGCACCTACCAAATCCAAATTGAACTGTCCGGCGACGACAAAACTGGTTTAATTTCTGACGAATTGGAGGTCAAATAATGCATATTCTTCGTTCCACCCGCACCTTTCTCTGTGCCATCTTCTTCTTTTGTATGGTTGCTACCCTGACTTTTCTCATGATGCGTAGTCTTAGCTTCACCTCTGCCGCCAGCTTCAACCCCGGCAACATCATGAGTGACGCGGTGATGAGCGACTATGACTCTATGACCGTAGACGAAATCCAAGCCTTCCTCACCGAGAAAAACCCCTGCAACAACCATAACTACGCTCTCTACCAAGAACAATCCTCGCTTTATCCAGGCGTTACCTGGCATTGGGAAGGCGGCTCCGACGGTCACTTTGTCTGCCTTTCCGAAGAACGTTTCGGTGATGGTGTCACCATTGGCTCCGGCCAAACCGCCGCGGAGATTATTTATCAAGCCGCCCAGGATTACCAGATCAACCCCCAAGTCCTCATCGTCCTGCTTGAGAAGGAACAGGGTCTCATCACCGACACCTATCCCCACAGCGGTCAGTATCGCAGCGCTACCGGTTATGGCTGCCCTGACACCGCCGCCTGCGACACCAAGTATTACGGTTTCAAGAATCAGGTCCGCAACGCCGCCGCTCTCTTCCGCCACGTCCTAGACAACGGCTACGCTCCCTATCCCGAACAAACCTCCGGTGTTTATATCCGCTTCAGCCCCGATGCCAGCTGCGGCAGCTCCGAGGTCTTCATTGAGAACCGCGCCACCTCCGCTCTTTATCGCTACACGCCTTACCAGCCCAACGCTGCCGCCCTTGCCGCCGGCTACGGCACTGGCGATGTCTGTTCTGCCTACGGCAACCGCAACTTCTACCTCTACTTCACCGACTGGTTCGGCAGCACCCAGCTCCCCGTCCAGCCCGACCCACTCCCCGCCCACGTTGACTCCGCCAATCTTCCCAACGGCATTTACCAGTTTACCTCCGCGCTCTCTGACGCTGTTCGCCTCGGCGCCGACGGCACCGCTAACCATTCCAACGTTGAGCTGACTGCCGCTGCCGATACCAACGCTAACCAATGGTATATCTACCGTGAGGATTCTGGCTTCTATACCTTCCGCCACGTTGCCTCTGGACGCTATCTTGATCTAAGCGGCGCGAACACCAAGCAGGGGACCAACATCCAACTCTGGGAGCAAAACGACGCCTGCGCCGAACGTTGGCAGATTCTCCAAAACTCCGACGGTACCTACACCTTCCTCTCCGCCTGTCATACTGGTATGGCACTTGACGTTGATAGTGCCGCGAGCGCTCTCGGCACTAACGTCCAGCTCTGGTCCTCCAACAATACCGCCGCTCAAAAATGGCAGCTCCATACTGGCAGCCAGCTTACTAACGGCACCTACACCATCACCGCCAACGCCGCTTCCGATCAAGCCATAGACATCTCTGGTGGGCGCACCGCTGATGGTACCAATATCCAAGTCTGGCACGTCAACCATGAGTGGCCCCAAGATTGGACCCTTACCTACCACGCCGATCGGGACGCCTACACTCTCACCAACCCCGGTTCTGGTAAGCGCTTAGATCTCTCTAATGCCGCCATCGCTAACGGCACCAACATCCACCTCTACGCCGCCAACGACACCTGTGCCCAGCTCTGGCGCATCGTGGCTGATCTTGACGGCTCCTACACCCTCATCTCTGCCTGCTCAACCGAGTATGTTGTTGACCTCTATAACGGCGACACCGCCGCTGGCACCAACGTCCAGCTCTGGTCCTCCAACAACACCGCCGCTCAACGCTGGCAATTCCATTCGCCATCCACCGGCGGCTCCGGCTCCGTCCCGCCCGATAATTCCATTAGTCTGGAGGGCACCTATACTATCGTCTCTGCCCTCAATTCCCAAATGGTGATTGATATTTGGGACAACCGTTCCGCTGATGGCACCAACATCCAGCTCTACACCTCAAACGGGACCAACGCTCAGGCCTGGACCCTTGCCTACCACGCCGATCGGGACGCCTACACTCTCACCAACCCCGGTTCTGGTAAACGCTTAGATCTCTCTAATGCCGCCATCGCTAACGGCACCAACATCCACCTCTACGCCGCCAACGACACCTGTGCCCAGCTCTGGCGCATCACCCAAAACTCCGACGGTACCTATACCTTCGCCTCTACTTGTAATACCGGCTATGTCGTTGACGTCGCCAACCGTGAAACTCGGAACGGCACCAACATCCAGCTCTGGCCCACCAACGGCACCTCTGCCCAAAAGTGGCACCTTCTCCCGCGTTAAACCCCGCGCCCCAGCAACATCTCACCGCCCCTGCCGCTCAGGCGGCAGGGAACGACCAGACTACTCCAGCCCCAAATACTTTTTCCAGAACTCCACCGATACAAGCTCGTCTCGCGCCGCCCGGTATTCATTCGCCAGCTCATCCTGACGCTGCTTCCATTCCGTCATCGCCTTCTGATAGCGTTCGTATAGTTCCGCAAATCGTTGCCGATCCTTCCGGTATAACACCCCCTGCATCGTATACGGGTCTACTGCTAGCACTTCATCATAATATGCCACTTTTTCCGGCTGAAAATCCAAGTCGTAAATCGTCACTCCTCTCCCCGCCCGCGGCCGATACGGCAGATGCCCCACTTGCCCATTCCAGGTCAGTTTCAAAAACACCCGTGTCTTCGGCGCCATTGGCGGATTCTCCCAAAGCTGATTAGGCTGTATTAACTCCGCTCCCTCCCCAAACTCCGACAACGGTCGCAGCGACTCATTCAATTTGCCCTTGCTGGCTAACAGCTCCTCCTCGTTCCCACGCTTCAGCATTTCTGGCCCCTTCAGGAAATCCTCCAACGCGCTCACCACCGCTTCCGCTGCATCATACCGAAAACTCATGAGTAGAGTACGCACCTCGCCTTCATAGTGGTTTCTCACCACATTCCAATCATAAAGCCCGCCTGCTGCCGTTACGACCAGAGCATTACGTGCGTCAAAGTACTTAGTCATATTACTATGCTTCGTAAAGAACAGCTGATGCCATACGCAAATCCCAATAAGCGTGATGATTTGTACTGGTTTTCTCAGACCAAACTCCACATCATCATAGCGCAAGAACAACGGCAGCGACAACCCACATTCCTTAATATGAGACACCGGAATACAGCAGAACCACCATGCTCCATAGCCACCCGTCTCCGGTGGTTCAATCGTCTCAGTCTGCAAATTATTGGCTAGCAACGTCTGGTCAAGTATCCCCTTCAGCGGCTTAACGCCCCGCTCGTTATATTTAACCGTCCCAATATCCTCATGCTGTAAATGCGGCTCCTCGTAATGCAGCATCGCTCCTTCCACAAAACACTCCCGGTACTCCGGCTTCAATGCCCTCAGTAGCATATAAGTCCGGTAAATACTCTCTGGCAGCACCAAAACATCGTCATCCATCAATAGCACGTGCGTCGCCACCGGCTTTTGTCGCATCGCCTCAATCATCCCCCGCGAGAACCCTCCCGAACCACCCGTATTCCGATTCGGATGCAGATACACGTGCCGCCCCTTAATCTCCTTCTCTGTTAGCGTCTGCCCATTATCCACCACGTGCAGAAACAGATTCTGCGCCACCTCCGTATCTTGCTCCAGCAGCTCCTGCCGGATCAACCCCACATTCTTCCGAATAAAGTCCTCCTTCCGACAGGTCGTCGTTGCGATCGCCAGCCTCACCGGCTGCAACTTCTTCTCATCCACCTCTACCGTGAAGTACCCAGCCCTAATCTCCAATTCCGGTGACAGCGCCGCCAACTCAAACCCTACCATCTGTTCATCGTTCTCCGGAAACTCATACTCCCACTCACCCCCTTGCTCTAATTCTATGGCCTCAGTCCCAAACTCCTGTCGCACCGTGTCCAACCCGGCCTGGTGGTATCCCAGCAAGCTAATTTTCGCTTTGCCCCCTCCCAGCACTAAATGCAGCTTCAACCGCCGCGCCCCTGTATATTTCTGCCACTTCCGCCACGAACACGCATTCATATAAGTCACAAAATCCACCGTCTGCGCAAACCCTAGCCATAAGCTTTTCTTTTCTTCATCCACCACTCCCGCCGCCTGCCGGTAAAACAGCTTCCGGCACGCCTTGTGCTTCGTCTCCGTTGGCAAGATCAAGTTCTGAATTCGTAGTCGCATGGCTCCTCCTTTACTCTCTTTTCCCAATTATAACATCTCGCCCCCTCTTTCCTACCCGCTTTTACCATGTGATATAATAATCCCAAATGAACCAGCTTAATTCCCAATCTACTGCTCAGTCTCCATCTGCCCCCCTTCTCACCGTCCTCGTTCCCATCTACAACGCCTCTCCCTACCTCCGTCAGGCCCTTGACTCCCTCGCCCACCAAACCCTTCGCGACCTTGAGATTCTCTGCATCAACGACGGCTCCACCGACGACTCCCTCGCCATCATCAAATCCTACCAAGCCTCCGACCCCCGTTTTCGCCTCCTTGATAAGCCCAATACCGGCTATGGTGACAGTATGAACCAGGGCATCAAGCTCGCCCGCGGTCGCTACATCGGCATCCTTGAACCCGACGACTGGCTTGAACTTGACGCCTTCTCCCGCCTCACTCAGCTCGCCGAATGGCACCGCGCCGAGGTCGTCAAGGCTAATTATTTCAAAGAGTTCGCCACCACTTCAACCACCGCTCCCCAAACCGCCCAAACCACCGCCCCAGCTCCCAAACCCTCCAAAACCCTCAAAACCTCCGAAATCCGCCCCCGCGACACCGGCAAACTCATTGACCCTCGCCACGACCGCCGCGTCTTCACTTTCGCTCCCGCCATCTGGTCCGCTATCTATCGCCACGACTTCCTGCTGGATCACCACCTTGAATTCCTCCCCACCCCCGGCGCCTCCTACCAAGACCTTGGCTTCTCTTTCAAAGTCTGGGCCCTTGCCCGCCGCGTTGTCCTTACCGACGCCGCCTATTATCACTACCGCCTTGACAACGTCAATTCCTCCGTCCATAGCCCCGGCAAAGCCAACTGTGTCGTGGAAGAATACGCCTCTATTCACCAATTCCTCACCGACCACCACCTGCTCACCGAATTCGGCCACACCGCTGCCGCCGCCAAATTCCGCAACTATCACTGGAACCTCCAGCGCCTCTCTCCCGACCTCGCCCAACCGTTCTACCGCACCATGTATTCCGAACTCAAGGCCGCCGCTGCCGCCGGCTTTCTTCATCGCGCCGACTTCTCGCCCGCCCACTGGACCGCCCTCCAACTCATCCTTAAGAACCCTGACCTCGCCTACCGTCTGCTCCGCCTCCGTTCTCGCCTCAAATCCTAACTCCGCCCCAGCCCCGCGCCCACACCCTCCGTCCGCTCCCACCACGCCCCGGAGCCAACCCCCGCATAGCCAAACCCCCTCACCTATGCTATAATAATCCCCAGATGAAACGCCCACCTCACATCCTCTGTCGCAAAAATCGCATCCTCTTAAAGGAGCTCATCAAGACCGATTTCAAGCTCCGCTATCAGGGGTCGTTTCTCGGCTACCTCTGGGCCGTCCTCCGTCCGCTTTTGATGTTCGCCATCCTCTATCTCGTTTTCGCCAAACTCCTGCGCTTTGGCGACGACATCCCCCACTACCCCGTCTATCTCTTAACCGGCACCGTCCTCTGGAACTTCTTCACCGAATGTACCGGTCAGGGCATCCAAGCCATCGTCAACCGCGGCGATCTCCTTCGCAAGATCAGCTTCCCGAAATACATCGTCGTCGTTTCCGCCACCGCCACCGCCCTCATCAATCTCGCCATCAACCTCTGCGTCATCATCATCTTCGCCCTCATCAACGGCGTCGCCCCTAGCCTCTCCTGGCTGCTCGTCCCGCTCTCCATCATTGAGCTCTACGCCTTCGCCCTCGGCATCTCCTTCCTGCTCGGCGCCATCAACGTCAAATATCGCGACGTCACCTCTATCTGGGACGTCCTCACCCAAGCCCTCTTCTACGCCGTCCCCATTATTTACCCCATCTCCCTTGTCGTCAGCTCCGGCGCCTTCGGCACCCTCGCCGCCAAGGTCATCCTCTTAAACCCCATCGCCCAAGTCATCCAAGACGTCCGTTTCAACCTCATCACCGACACCACCGTCACCACCTGGAGTATGATCGGCGCCTACGGCCTGCTCTCCATTCTCATCGTCGTCATCGTACTTGCCCTCGCCGCTATTTTCTTCCGTCGTAAGTCCCGGCGCTTCGCCGAGGAGGTCTAACATGTCAAACCCCGCCATCCAAGTCACCAACCTCTATAAAAGTTTTCGCCTCCCCACCGAGCGCGCCTCCGGCCTCAAGCAAGCCATTCTGAACTGGTTCAAAGGCATCAAAGGCTACACCGAACAACCCGTCCTCCGCGGCATCAGCTTTGAAATCCAGCGCGGTGAGTTCGTCGGCATCGTCGGTCGCAACGGCTCCGGCAAATCCACCCTCCTAAAACTCCTTGCCGGCATCTACTACCCCGACCAGGGGACCATCACTGTCCACGGCAACCTCGTCCCCTTCATTGAACTCGGCGTCGGCTTCAACCCCGAACTCACCGGCCGCGAAAACGTCTATCTAAACGGCGCCCTCCTCGGCTTCTCCAACAAGCAAATGGACGCCATGTATGACGAAATCGTCCGCTTCGCTGAACTTGAACCATTCATGGACGCCAAACTCAAAAACTACTCCTCTGGTATGCAAGTCCGCCTCGCCTTCTCCATTGCCATTCGCGCCAAGGGCGACATCCTCATTCTTGATGAAGTTCTCGCCGTCGGCGACGCCGCCTTCCAGCAAAAATGTAACCAATACTTCGCCAGTCTCCACGGCAAGCAAACCGTCATTCTCGTCACCCACTCTATGGAAAATGTCCGTCGCTTCTGTGGTCGCGCAATTTTAATTGAAGATGGCAAAATCGCTACCTCTGGCGACCCCGAAACCGTTGCCAAGGCCTACGAAAACCTATGGAAACAGGAGGAAAACTAATGTCCACCGCCAAAACCGCTCAAGCCACTAAAACCACCCCAACCGCTCCAGCCCCCGACGTCCTCATCGTCGGCGCCGGCCTCTATGGTCTCACCCTCGCCGAGCGCATCGCCACCCAGCTGCGTCGCCGGGTCCTTTTGATTGATCGCCGCTCCCATATCGGTGGCAACTGCTACTCCGCCTTTGATCCCGAGACCGGCATTGAATGCCACCAGTACGGCGCCCATCTCTTCCACACCTCCGACGAAACCGTTTGGGCCTATGCCAACCAATTCACCACCTTCACAAACTACGTCCACAAAGTCTATACCACCCACCACGGCGAAGTTTTCCCGCTCCCCATCAACCTCGGCACCATCAACCAATTCTTCCACGCCGCCTATACTCCCGCCGAAGCCCGTGCTCTCATTACCGAGCAGGCCCAGTCCGCTCCCGCCGAGCCCCAGAACCTTGCCGAGCAGGGGATCTCCCTCATTGGTCAGCCACTCTTTGATGCCTTCATCAAGAACTATACCGCCAAGCAATGGCAAACTCCCGCCGAAGAACTCTCCCCCGACATCATCAAACGCCTCCCCGTCCGCTACACCTACGACAACCGCTACTTCAACAACACCCACGAAGGTCTCCCCACCGACGGCTACGAAGCCTGGTTTAAGAATATGCTAAGAGCCGGCGGCGATCTGGTTGAAGTCCGCCTTGATACTGACTACTTCACCGACCCTGCCATCCAGACTCTCCGCGCCACCCAGCCTCTCACCATCTTCACCGGCCCCATTGACCAATACTTTGACTACCGCTTCGGCGAACTTAAATGGCGCAGCCTCACCCTTGAGAAAGAGGTCCTAGACGTTGACGATTTCCAAGGCTGCCCCGTTATGAACTACGCCGATCTGGAGCCGACCTACACCCGCATCCACGAGTTCAAACATTTCCACCCCGAACGCCACACCGACTGTTATGCCCCCGGTTCCGGCAAAACCGTCATCGTCCGCGAGTACAGCAAGACCTGGCACCGCGGCGACGAGCCCTACTACCCCGTCAATACCGCTGATGACCGCGCCAAACTCGCCCAGTATCAAGCCCTCGCCGCCGAAACCCCCAACCTCATCTTCGGTGGTCGCCTCGGTGCCTACGCTTATCTTGACATGGACCAAACCATCGCTGCTGCCCTCGCCCAGTTTGAAACCCTAAAGTCCCGCTTCAATGCCTAAAAAACTCCCCCAGCTCCCCAAGCTCCCTAAACTCTCGCGTCCTGCCAGGCGCCCCAAGTCTCCCAAGCCCAAATCTCCCAAGCTCCCTGCCCCGCAGCCTGACCCGAATCTCCCCCTCATCTCCGTTATCATCCCCGTCTATAACACCCCCAAAACCATTGAACGCTGCCTGCTTTCAGTCTGGGCCCAAACCTATTCCCAACTAGAAATCATCCTCGTTGACGACGGTTCCACCGACATTAGCGGCGACATCTGCGACCGCCTCTCTGCCCGCGACCCCCGCACCCGCGTCCTCCACCAGCCCAACCAAGGTCTTTCCGGTGCCCGCAACGCCGGTCTCGCCCTCTGTCACGGCCAATTCGTCACCTTCGTTGACGCCGACGACACTGTCTCTCCCTATCTACTCGCCGACCTCTACCGCCTCATCCAGCGCCACCACACCAAAGCCGCCTTCAGCGCTATCAGCGAAGTTTACCCCGACGGTCGCGAACATCTCGTCGCGAACCCTCATCTCCCCACCCGCCTCTCCACCGAGCGCGCCCTGAAGGCCATGCTCGCCGAGGACGGTTTCACCATGGCTATGGGCGGCAAGCTCTTCGCTCGCTCCCTCTTCCGCCACATTGAATTTCCGCTCGGCAAACTCCACGAAGATGTCGGCACCACCTATCGCCTCATTCTCGCCTGCCCCGAGATTTCTTACACCGCCCGCCCTCTCTATTATTACCACCAGAACCCCGCCTCTATCACTCACCAATCCTTCCGCCGCCAAAAACTTGACCTCATTGCCCTCACCGACCAAATGTGCGACGAACTCCAAGTTAGTTTCCCCGATCTTAATCCCGACCTGCGCCGCCGCCGCTGCCATGCCCGCTTCAGCATCCTGCGTCAGCTCGTCCTCATCTCGCCCCGCCGCCAACCCGCCGCCGAATTCACCCGCCAAACCGGCCTCTCTCCCGACGAGTTTTACCATCTCCGCCAAGACCTCGTGTGCTACCTTCGCGACCATCAAAACGACATCCTAAAGAACCCCATCGCCACTCGTCGCGACCGCCTGGCGATGCGCAGCCTCTTACTCGGCCTCCCCGCCTTCACCGCCGCCTGGCAGCTCTACGCCTGGCGCTACAAGTCCTAGCTCTTACTAGCTTCAGTCCCCATCCCTACCAAAAACCGCCGTCCCCTCACGGCGGTGATCCTCTCGGAACAATCTCGCTCTCCGCTAAATCTCCACCCCACAGCTCTTCCGTAGGTAATTCAGCGTGTCATTCATCGCGTCCGCCACCGTCAGCTCCGTCTTCCACCCCAGCTCACGTTCCGCCTTACCCGGATTGGCATAAAACTCCGGCAAATCACCTGCCCGCCGCCCCGCGATTTTATACGGCAGCGCCCGCCCCGACGCCTCCGAGAACGCCCGCACCATCTCCAGCACCGACGTCCCGCGCCCCGAGCCCAGGTTATAAATCTGGATTTGCTCGCCCCCCATCTTTTCCATCGCCGCGATATGCCCCTTCGCCAGGTCCACCACGTGAATGTAATCCCGCACGCACGTCCCATCCTCGGTCGGATAATCATTCCCATACACCGACAGCTCCGGAATCTCTCCCGCTGCCACCTTCATCACAATCGGCATCAAATTATTCGGTTTATCGTTCGGGTCTTCACCCAAGAGCCCTGACGGATGCGCCCCAATCGGGTTAAAATACCGCAGAATCGTCGCCCGAAACTCCGGGTCGCTTGTCGCCACATCCTTCAAAATCTCCTCAATCATATACTTCGTTCGCCCGTACGGATTTGATAACTTCATCCCCGTCGTCATCGTCTCGTCGTATTCCGCTACTTCCTGCTCCCCGTAAACTGTGGCCGACGACGAGAACACAATTTGCTTCACTCCCGTCTCTACCATCGCCCTCAGCAGGTTAATCGTCCCGCCCACGTTGTTCTCATAGTATCGCAGCGGCTGTTCCACCGACTCCCCCACCGCCTTCAGCCCCGCAAAGTGCATCACGGTCTGGAACTCTCCCCCTTCCAGCACCTTCCGCACCGCCGCCAAATCCCGCAAATCCACCTCGTGGAACTTCGGCTCCACCCCCGTAATTCCCGTAATCCGTCCCAGCACTTCGCGCTTACTGTTATATAAATTATCTAGGATCTCCACCTCATATCCCGCCTGAATCAGCTCCACCGCCGTGTGTGACCCAATATACCCCGTCCCCCCAGTAATCAAAATCTTCGCTTTCATACCTCAATTCTATCATACATCTGTTATAATAACCTTATGAAGAGAGATTTTGGCCTCATCTTTCACCTTTTTCTCATTTTTGGTGACGCCTGTGCGGTGTTGCTCTCTTTTTTGGTGGCCTATTTTATGCGCACCCATCTTGACCAGCGCCCCTTTTATTTTGAATCCAACCCCGTCAGCTTCGTCCTCTCACTCGCCTGGCTCATCCCCGTCTATCTAATTCTACTCGCTGCCTTCGGCCTCTATCGCAAGTCCATTTTTCTCAGCCGCAACCGCTGGTCCGAATACGGTCGCCTCTTCCTCGTCTCCGTCATCGGCGTCATGGCCATCATCACCTACGGCTTCTGCTTTAACCTTGATTTCTTTCCCGTCCGCATTATGGCGCTCTACACTGTCATCTCCAACTTCCTCCTGCTCTTGCTTTTCCGCTCCGCCGTCCGCGCCGTCCGTCACCTCACCATGAAATCCCGCAAGACCACTCTGCGTGCCCTCGTCATCGGCAGCACCAAAACCACCGAATCCCTCGCCAACTACATCTCCGCCTTCCCCGAATCCGGCTTCTCTCTCGCCGGTGTCGTCGCCGCCGCCAAGTTCATCCCCAAGGACCTCCGCCGCAAACAGTATTCCTCGCTCAAAGAAGCCCTCAAAAAATCCCGCCCCGACGTCATCTTCCAAACCGACGACCGCCACACCGAATATGTCTATCGCCAAGCTGTCAACCGCCATCTGCTCTATTATTTCGTCCCCAGCCCCGTTATGCTCTCCTCCCAAATGGGCGAACTTGAACTCATCGGCGACACTCCCGCCATCCTTGTCCGCTCCACTTCATTGGTCGGCGCCGCCCGCGTCGTCAAGCGCCTCTGCGACTTCATCCTCAGCTCGCTCGGTCTCATCCTCGCCGCCCTCCCCATGGCCATCATCTGGCTGCTCCAAAAACTCTCCGACCCCCGCGCCCCCGCCATCTACACCGACACCCGCCTCTCCCGCTACAACCGCCGCGTCAAAATCTACAAGTTCCGCTCCATGAAACCCGAATACAGCGGTCTCACCCCCGAAGAAGCCTTCACCAAGATGGGCAAACCCGAACTCATCAAGCGCTACCGCAAAAACGGCGACCAACTCCCGCACGACCCCCGCATCACCAAACTCGGCCACTTCCTCCGCGTCACCTCGCTTGACGAACTCCCCCAACTCTTCAACGTCTGGAAGGGCGACATCTCCCTCGTCGGCCCCCGCGCCCTCGTCCCCGGCGAGCTGAAACACTACGGCGACCGCTCGCTCCTGCTCTCCGTCAAGTCCGGTCTCACCGGTCTCGCCCAAGTCTCCGGCCGCCGCGACATCTCCTTTGAAGAGCGCCGCGCCCTTGATATTTACTACATCCAAAACTGGTCTCTCGGCCTTGATTTCCGCATCCTTCTTCGCACCATCGGCACCGTTTTTACCCACCGAGGGGCCAAATAGTGCGCATCGCCCTCGTCTGCGACTGGCTCACCACCCCCGGCGGCGCCGAGCAAGTCCTCCTGGAGCTGCACCGTCTCTACCCCGACGCCCCCATCTATACCTCCCAGTATAACCCCAAAAAACTCACCTGGTTCCAGGACGCCACCGTCCGCACCGGCTGGCTCCAGATTTTCCCGAGCGCCCTCCGCAAAATCCTCGGCCCGCTCCGCCAGCTCTATTTCTCCCATCTTGACCTCACTGCCTACGACCTCGTCATCTCTGTTACCGGCGCTGAGGCCAAAGCCGTCCGCGCCCGCCGCCACCTCTGTTATTGCCACGTCCCCACCCAGTATTACTGGCAAATGTATGACAGCTACCTCAAAAACCCCGGTTTCGGCTTCCTGAACCCCGTCGTGCGGTTTTTCTTTAAGCTTTTTGTTGGCCCACTCCGCCGCGCTGATTTCCGCGCCGCCCAGCGCCCCGACCAATTCCTCACCATCTCCACCTACGCCGCCGACGCCATTCGTCGCTATTACCACCGCACCTCTATCATCGTCGCCCCTCCCGTTGACGTCCAGCGCTTCGCCCCCCGTTCCACCCCCAAAACCCCCAAATCCACCAAACCCGCCGCAAAATCCACCCAGTCCACCTCACCCTCCGCCCGCCGCGGCTTCGTCATCGCCTGCCGCCAAGTCACCTGGAAACGCGTTGATCTTGCCATTTCCGCCTGTCTTGACGCCCAGCTCCCTCTCACCGTCATCGGCGACGGCCCCGAGCACGCCCGCCTCGTCGCCCTCGCCGCCGGCTCCCCCCTCATCACCTTTGTCCCCTGGGTCACCCCTGACGTCCTCGCTCAGCACCTCCATGCCGCCGCCGCTTTCATCTTTCCCAGCCTTGAACCCTTCGGCATCGCTGCCGTAGAAGCCCTCGCCGCCGGCTGTCCGGTCATCGCCTACGCCGAGGGCGGCAGCCGCGATTTTATCCAGCCAGGGAAGAACGGCCTGCTTTTCCCTGAACAGACCACCGCCTCCCTCGCCCGCACTCTCCGTGATTTCTCCCACCACCGCTTCAACTCTCGCACCGTTTCCGCCACCGCTGCCAACTTCTCATCTGACCATTTCCGCCAGGGAATTACCCGGGCCGTCGCCAAGATCACCAAGGAGGCTCCTCATGCCTAAAACCTCAACCCCTCATCAACCCCAACCTCAATCCCGCCCCACCGCCCTCTCCAGCCTCCGCCGCTTTATCTTCGCCCTCATCTATCTTCTCCCCGCCGTCCTTTTCTGCTCCTACTACCCCCTCATCTCCCTCGGCAGCGACCGCTCCATGAACTTTGAGCTCTCTCTCCCCCTCATCTGGCTCGTCCTCTTTGACGCCACCCTCTTACTCGTCTTCATCCTGCTTGATCGTGAACGCCGCCGTTCACGTCCGCGTAGCCGCGCCGCCGCCCGCAAGCAGTCCTTTTGGGGTTTCAACTTTCCCGGTCTCACCGACCGCCAGTTCTTCCTCTTCTCCCTTTTCCCCTTCTTCGCCACCGCCTCCATCCTCTGGTCCGCCAACCCCCTCCGCGCCCTGCTCACCGCCGGCCTCATCTGGCTCGTTTTCTTCGCTATCTTCGCCCTGCTCCACCTGCTCCCCGCCCTCGGCCTCCCCTTCCGCTTCCGCACCAAATTCCTCACCGCCTTCTTCACCTCCACCACCGTCATCTGCGCCCTCTGCTGGCTCCAATCCTTCCTTGATCTCGCCGGCCTCTCCCGCGACCAAACCCTGCTCTGCCTCGGCTGTACCTACCACTCCTTCGGTTTCCCCCACCCCTCTGGCCTCGCCATTGAACCCCAATTTATGGGCAATCTCTTACTCGCCCCCACTCTCACCACGCTCTATCTCCTAGTTTTTCACCACCCTCGCCGCTCCTCCTCCGCCCGCACCCAGCAAAACCCCTCCTTCATCCTCTCCCGCCGCCAATTCCGCCTCGTCCTCGCCGCCGTTTGCCTCTTCTCCGCCACCCTCTTCCTCACCTTCTCCCGCGGCGCCATCTACGCCTATGCCGTCGCCCTCGTCGCCCTGGCTATCTTTGCCCTCGCCCGCCATACCTTCCGCCCCAGCCTCCTGTTCATCCCCATCGCTACCTTCCTTGCCGTCCTCGGCGTCCAAGGCACCTTCGCCGCCCTCAGCCCCACCTCCGAGACCTTCCTCACCGGCGTCACTAAATCCATCCATCACCTCTCTCTCGGTCTGATTGATCTCCGCCCCACCACCTCTGATCCCGCCCCCGAGACCTCCGACCCCGCCGCAAACTCCGAAGCCTCCGAAGCCACCCCCGGCTCCTCCACCGACGCCATCTTTGACGGCTACGTCCCCGAATCCACCAATGTCCGCCTCAGTCTCAGCTCCACCGCCCTCCGCACCTGGATCCACTCCCCCTGGACCATCTTCTTCGGCGTCGGTCTCGGCGGCGCCGGCACCGCTATGCACTCGCTCTACCCCGACCTCGTCACCTCCCCCAAAGAAATCGTCCAAAACCAATTTATCAGCCTCCTGCTTGAACTCGGCCTCATCGGGGTTCTCCTGCTCGTTTTTGCCTTCTACCTCGCCTTCTGCTCCCGTTATGGCCGCCCCCGCCTCCGCTCGCACCCCGCCCTTCCGCTGCTCGTCGCCCTCCTGCTCGCTTACCTCGTCACCCTCAACTTCTTCGCCGGCCTCCCCAACGCCCTCCACATCTACCTCCTACCGCCTCTCCTTTACCTCATTTTCGCCCCTTCCGCCTCCCTGAACTCCTCTCAACCCCTCCCCGCTCGCCCCAAAACTCCCAAAATCCTCCAAAATCCAAAAAAGTCTTAAAAAAGCCCTTGCCAAAACTAACCACCTGCGCTATAATGTAAATACGTCGCGGGATAGAGCAGCCTGGTAGCTCGTTTGGCTCATAACCAAAAGGTCGTTGGTTCAAATCCAACTCCCGCCACCAAAATGGCGTCAGTATCGCCCCCCCGATCTGGCGCCATTTTGGTGTTTGGCGTTTCCAACGCTCCAACGCTCCGCTATCCCCAAACAGGGAATTATCGCTTCTTGCTGGCTCCGGCCAGTTTTTTCATCCCCACTTCATCCCCGCGACCCGCCTCCGCTCACCCGCCCCTCCCGCGCCCATTCCGCCAAAACCGAACATCCGCCCCCGCACTTTTCCACATCCTGGGCAAAACCCACCGGTTTTCCTCACCATACCACATCATCAACCTGCCGAAAATCAACCTTGCCCAAGCCCACCCCAGTGTCTTCACCCGCCATTGACAAATCTCAAAATTATTTCCAACCCCCATTTGACAATCCCCAAAAACATTGCCCATCAAAAACCACCCCTGGCAACCACCCCCGACCATCACCAACACCAATCCAGCTACATCTAACTCCACCAAAAAGCTCGGGCCAATCAGCCCGAGCCAATCCTAAACCCCCTTAGACCCCCAGAACCCCCTAGACTCCTACTCTTCCGCCTCGTTCAACGCACTCAGCAGCGCATCCTCCGCGTTCTGGCGCTTCTTCTTTTCTGGCGCCTTCGCCAGCTCAATATCAATATCATACCCCGTCAGCTTTGACGCCAGCCGCACGTTCTGCCCCTGCCGCCCAATCGCGATTGACTGCTGGTCCGCCGCCACAAACACCTTCGCCGCCCCCTCGGCAATCTCCACCTTCATCACCTCCGCCGGCGACAGCGCCTCCCGGATATACTCCGAAGGATTATCACTCCAGTTAATAATATCAATCTTCTCGCGTTCGCCGACTTCGTTCATGATCGCTTGCACCCGCACCCCGCGGCCGCCCACGAACGTCCCCACCGGATCCACCCCCGGCACCGTTGACCGCACCGCAATCTTCGTCCGCCGCCCCGCCTCGCGCGCAATCCCCATAATTTCCACTGCGCCATTCTCCAGCTCCGGCACTTCCTGACGGAACAGGTACTCAATAAACTCCGGCGCCTCCCGCGATAGCAAGAGTTGCGCCCGCGCATCGTCGTGTTCCACCCCCTTGATATAAACCTTCAGCCGCTCCCCCACCGTGT
>CAMMXR010000008.1 GCA_946500965.1 uncultured Candidatus Saccharibacteria bacterium
AAGTACAGGAACAAGGGCGCGCTCTGCTAAAGCCCCATGGCCGATCTCACGACGTCCCGGTCCTCTGGACGGTCTTGTCTCTCCTACAGAGTAGGATGGGAAATTATAGTGATGCATATACCGCCGCTTCCCGTCGGTCACTTCCATCGTATCCACCACCTGCGCAAAGCTCAGCGGCGCCAGCGTCACGATGTTCAGCGCCTGCGTCAGCCCCCGCGTAAACAGCGCCGACCCGTGCACTCGCGGCAAAATCCCCACCTGGCTAGAGAGCGGCCGCACCTCCGTCAGCTTCCGCCCGTCCGGTCGCACCCCTTCCTCAATAATACTCCGCCGCACTTCGTGGTGAATCGCCAGTTCAAACGCCTGGTCGTATTCACCCTTCAGCCGCGCCTCAAAGTCCGCCCGTTTCTCTTCTTCGGTCTCCCCCTCTCCGACCTCCAGCGCCAGCTCCCCCTCCATCTGCTCACGCAGCTCCGCCACGATTTTTTGCCGCTCCAGCACATTCCCCCGCACCTTCTCCCCCAGCTTCCCCTCACACCATTTTTCCACCCGCTCCTGAATCGCCTCATCCGGCAGCACCAGCTCATATTCCTGCGGCGTCACCCCCACTTTTTCCGCCAACTCCCGCTGCATATCCAGCATCGGCTGCACGTTCTTCACCGCCCAGTGCATCGCCTCAATAATCATCGCTTCCGGTACTTCCTGCGCCCCCGCTTCCACCATCATTACTTTCCCGTCTTTACATGCCACCACCAGATCCAGCATTGACTTCTCCCGCTCTTCCGGTGACAAGAACGCCTTGAACTCCCCGTTCAGCCGCCCAATCCTCAGCCCCGCAATCGGCCCGTCAAACGGCGTCCCCGACAACATCAACGCACTTGACGCCGCCAGCATCGCCACCATATCCGGCCGAAAACTCGGATCCATAGATAGCACCGTCGTCACCACCTGCACTTCCTGCCGGTAGCCCTTCGGGAACAGCGGCCGAATCGGTCGGTCAATCAACCGCCCCACCAGAATCGCCTCATCCGCCGGCTTCCCCTCCCGCTTAATAAACTTAGACCCCGAAATCTTCCCCGCCGCATAGAACTTTTCTTCGTAATCAATCGTCAGCGGAAAGAAGTCCTGCACCACCGGCTTCTGCCCCACCACTACCGACCCCAGCACCACGGTATCCCCATACCGCGCCACCACGCTCGCCGTCGTCCGAAACCCCACCCGGTTCACTTCCAGTGACAGCTTCCGCCCAAACAGCTCCTTCTCCACCCTTACAATTTGTTTTCCACTCGGATTAATAATATCCATACTACCTTTCTCGGGAAAACCTCAGATAAGAGCCAGCAAACGCCTTGACGCTTCCTGAATTCTTATCTGCCGTCTTCCCAATGTTAATTTACTATGCCTTTATTATATCACATCTTGACTTTTTTCTCCCCTTGTGCTACAATATAGAAGAAGGAGTGTCTCGCACTTTGTGCTGGCACCTTCTTCGTCACTATTTTACCTAACAGAGGTGCTGCCTCTGTTCCACCCAGCCCTATCGGGCTAGCACTTTAAGAAGGAGCGAATTAAGTATGGAAACTGCTACTACGTCTCAGCCGGCCACCACTATCAAGCCTGCTACTGCCACCATTGTCACTTTTCCGATTCAACCTCAGGTTGTCGCGGTCAGCCGCGAATCTCTGACCATCCAGGACCTGCCGGTCGTTGACCACCGTCGTCTTTGCGAATCTGCCCTGCTTGACATCTGCTTGGGCGTCAAAAAACTCTTCAAGGACGGCGATCACGCCGGCAAGAAAGCCTATCGTCGCAAGAAGCGCAACCGTGAGCCCCTGGAGAACGAACAGGTCCGACTCTGTATCGTCTATACCACCCAACTGGGTGAAGTCATAGATGGACGCCAGTCAGTCAAGATCAATTTCTGGATCAGCAACACCGAAAATTGTTCCTACTGGCTGGGCAAAAACGGCGCCCATCGCGCTATGACTCCGAGCGAAATCAACCATTTCGCCGAGCTCTTCGCGCAAACCTGCGCCGACGAAATCACCGCTTACCTGGACAGCGTCTATTACGCCGCTCTCGAAAGCGGCAACGAAGCTGACTACTACGCTCCTGTTTCCGCGGGCTAATCCAGATTACCCCGCTCCACCAAAAAGCTCCCCTCTCGGGGAGCTTTTCTCTTATTTGCGCAAACCGAGTTCGCTAATGGTCTTTTTGTAGAGGTCAAAGTCGGTCCGTTCCAGATACTTCAGCAGTTTTTTCCGCTGACCCACCATCTGCATCAGACCCCGCTTCGCCATAAAATCGTGCTTATGTTCCTTGACGTGCTCGGTCACTTCTTTGATCCGCTCCGTCAAAATCGCCACTTGCACTTCCGGCGAACCAACATCGGCTTTACTTCGCGCCAACTTCGCCATCGCTTCGGCTTTTTTCTCTCTGGTAATCATATGCCCCCGATTATACCACACTCCCCCCACCCCTCCAACCCCCAATTTCACCCCTCGCACCATCCGCCATCGCACCTCACCGCCGCGCCTTGGCGGTCGGAGCCAAGTTTTGTGGTGCTTCCCCCACCAGAAAACCCGGCAGACGCCGGGTTTTCTTTGTTTGGCTCGCTCTTGGTTCTGGGTTTACTGGCTGGCGAGGCAGCGGACCGACTGACCGAAGTAGCGGCTGACGTAGCCGGACGGATTGACGAGGCCCGAGAGGAAGGCGAGGTAGTAGGCGCGGCTAGTACTAGAGTACGCAGTAGACGACCAATAGTACCCGAGGTTGCCTGCGAACCTCAGCGACCCCGAGTAGACGTACCCGCTGGGATTGAAGTACAAAGGAGACTGAGTAATCTTAGTAGAGTCGTTACCGATACTATAAGCATTCATCAGAGCTTGGAAAGAGCCAGAGTTGGAATTGTTAGAAGTCGGAAGCTGCCAGCCTTTGGGGCAGATCGAATCCGTGGCCTCTGCGCTGGTAATAGTGCCGCCCGTCCCAGCGGTAGCCGCGTTCCATTGATAGAGATTACCGACTAGGTAGTGTGCATTGTAAGTGCTGCCAGAAATGACGTCGGTGGCGTTTCCATCTTCCATTGGTGTCATACTAGAGACATTAGTCCAACCAGCCGAGGTGCAATCGGCGTCAGAGAGACCCTTAACGCCATCGCAGTAGTTGCTGTAGCCATCTGGGTCGGATTTGACATACATGCCGAGATCCCAAGAGTAAGTATCCGTGTACGTATCGGCGCTAGTGATGGTGCCGGGTTGTTCGGTAGTGCGGGGCGGGTCCCAACTAGATGAGACATCACTATCATCGGGAGTGAGTGGCGTGCCATGGGTGAGGTCCAGGTCCAGGTTCTGGGTCATCCAGCAGTTGCCGTCGGCGAGCTTGGTGACCCAGTATTGTTTCTGGTCCCGAGCATCAGTTAGGCGAGCCACCGTGCCGACTTCCGTCGCCTCGCACACTTCAGGAGTCATCTCCTGCATCGTGCTCAGGCTGGTCATATCAGCGACCAGCGGTGGGTTCGCCACCACCGCAATCGTCAATGTATCAGAGTAAGCCCCGGAAGCTATCGTCGTATCTACCTTCGCCCCGAAGGAAAGTGTGTAAGTATCGTTGGCAGAGTTAGTATCGGAAGTGTTTTTGGTTTGGATGGGGGTGGAGTTATTGGTGGGAACGGCGGTGTAGGTTATATTATCATCTGGCGCAGATGTACCGAGGTTGTAGCCCCAAGTGTTGGGCTCGAGGCTACTTAAGGTTAGGCCAACATCTCCTGCGGTAGCGTTAATAGTGGAGATGTTGGCAAGAGAAGAGATTTTGGGTCTGAGGCTGTTATCGCCATCAGACGAGTAGAGGTAGAGACTGTAGCCGGCGCTGTCGGTAGTAGTAATGGTGAGGTCGGCAGTAGCGGTAGTAGTTGCGCCGGAAGGAGTAGGCAAAACATCGTCAAAGTCAATGGAGGTCGGGAGAGAAATCCCCACGGTGGGCGCGGCGGAATAGGTAGAGATGCCAGAATTATTCTCAGTAGCCGAGGCTGCCGGTTGAGAGATAGAAGGCGTAAACAGCATCAAACCGACTAGTAGAACGAATGTCGCTCCACTAGTTGCTAATAAGTGACCCCCCCCCCAGTTGGTGTTTGATGCGCATTGTAATTAGACCTCTTTTGTTAACTTAAGCTTGTTAGCTTTAGTTTACATAAGCGGGAAGGAGATGTCAAGTCCCAACCGACCCTTACCCGTCCCTTCCGTTCCACCAAACAAAAAACACCTCCGAGAGGCGTTGGTGCGGGTGGAGAGAGTCGAACTCTCGTCTCATCCTTGGGAAGGATACATAATAGCCGTTATACGACACCCGCTTACTCCCCCAGTATACCACACCCGCCCCCGCCCCGCAAGTTTGCGTTCGCTGGGCAGATGCTGAGCCCGCGCCGTTACCCCAGCAGCAGCGGCAAACAATTCCCCAGTACCAACACAATCACAAACGCCCCCACCAAAAACGGCCCGAAATGCACCACGTGCTTACCCGTCTTCATCGCCCCCGGCAGCGCAATCACATCCCCCAGCAGATTCGCCAAGAAAATCGTCCACAGCGCCAGCCACCAGTTCGCCAGCGCCAGCGCCAGCGCCAGCGCCAACAGCCAATCCCCGCTCCCCATCAACCTTTCCCGCGACGCCTTATAAATCACAAAGCATGTCCCCGCCAGAATCGCCACCCCTATCGCCAGATTCACCACCGTCCCCCACACACTCTCCCCCAAAATCATCGCCTCGTGCACCTTGAGCAGCGCCACTATCCCCCCGAACACAATCGCCAGCACCAGCAGCACCGTCGGCAGCTCCCCCCACTTCGCATCATACACCGCCAGCACCGTCAGCACAATCAGCAGCACCAAAATCATCACGAAAATCGCCAGCCGCGTCACCAAATAATCCGGATTCAGCCGCAGCAGCCCCCAATTCTCCAACACCGGCAGCAAATACGCCCACGTCAGCATCAAAAACGCCACCGCCAGACTCAGCTCCGACAAGAAATCCGCCACCCCAATCTTCGCGTGGCAATACCGACATCGCCCCCTCAAAGTCAGCCACGATACCAGCGGAATGTTATCATACCACTTCAGCCGCTTCTTACAATGCATACACACCGACCATTGCCCGAGGTCCTTCTTCCCCAGCACCCGCCACCGCCATCGCCACGCCTGACAACATGCAAATGACCCAAACACCGCCCCCAGCACAAACATCAAACCTAGCACCAACGCCGATGCAACTTCTGTACTTAACATATCCTTATTATAACACAACCTCCGCGCCGCGCCTCGCCTCGCACCAACCAGCGTCCCCACCAAACCCCACCAAAAAACGGCCTCCCCCAGGCCGTTCTCCCCTCAATTTATTATTGGTTATCTTGGCAGTAAGTACCGCTCCCCTCCAGCTTGTACATAATCGCATAGTCGCGAGCATTGCTGGAATAATCCGCCACCTCACCATTACACTTCGCGTGTTCATAGATGTACACAATGTGGTCAAAGGTATTCGCCGTTCCCTGCGTCCCGTTCGTCAGCACTTCAATCGTCAAACCATACGCCCAACCATCCGGATCAACAAACTCGTTTTCCGAAGCGTTCACCGAGTTCATATAGTTACGCACAAAGCACGCCGCAGAATTTGACGTTGTGCTCGAGCTGCTACTACACTCCGGCAAAGTCGTATCACCATTCAGCGGATCCAGCTTCCCTGCCGCCGGCAGCCGCCCGTTATTATTCGTCTGATATTGCGAAATCTGCGTTGAAATCCGCGCCAAATCGTTCCGGCGTTGCGTATCCCGCTGCGACCGCTGCAGGGTCGGCAGAGCGATAAACACCATCAAGAAGATCAAACCCGCGATCGCCAGCACCAACACCACCTCAATGATGGTGAAGCCGCCGCGCTCATTGGCCTGCATTTTGCGTGAAGTTTTCCTTGCTGTTGCCACTTTAATATCCTTTCTTTTAGCCTTAATCGCTTTAATCTGACTTAATTATAACACGCTTTTCCTAATTTCCCATACAATTTTTACTCCTACACCCCCATATCGCCCACCAGTTGATAAATCGGCATCAAGACCGCACCCACGATCCCGCCCGCCACCAGCGCCAGCGCCACCATCAAAATCGGCTCAATCATCGTAGAAAGCGCCGCAATCCGCTCATCCAACTCATCTTCATACACCTTCGCCGCCTTCCCCAGCATCTCATCAATCTTCCCCGACTGTTCCCCCGTCGCCGCCATCTGCGGCAGTAGCGGCAGAATATAATCCTTGCCTTTAAGCCCCGCGCTCAGCGGCTTCCCGCTGCGCACCATTTCCGCCACTTCGTCCATTTCCTTTTCCAGCACCACGTTATTCATCGCTTCTGAAGCAATGTGAATCGCCTCCAGCATCGGCACCCCCGCCGATAGCAGCATCTGCGCCGTCCGCGCAAACCGCGCATTATATAACCGCTGGAACAGCCCCTTGAAAAACGGCACGTTCAGCTTAATCATCGCCCCCCAGCGCTGTCCCACCGCCGTCTTCCGGAACTGCGACACGAACCACACCGCCAACACCACCAGTACCAAAATCAGCCACCAAAAGTCCATCACGAAATTAGATGCCCCGATCAAAATCTGCGTCATCACCGGCACTTCCTTATCAAGATCGTGATACAGATTCTCCACTTCCGGCACCACCGCCACCATCATAAACACAATCACCACCACAATCACCAGCAGCACAATCGCCGGATACGTCATCGCCCCCCGAATCTTAGACATCATATTCGCGTCTTTTTCCTGCTGATCCGCCAACCGCTTCAGCGACTGATCCAGCGTCCCCGACGCCTCCCCCGCCTCAATCAGCGACAGATACAACCGGTTAAACACATTCGGGTATTTAGAAAAGGCTTCGTGTAGCGACTTCCCGCCTTCCACCTGCGCCAAAATATCCTCAATCATCGCCTTGGTCGGCTTATCCTCGGTCTGATCCGCCACCATTCTCAGCCCGTCCGACAACGGCAGCCCCGCCGCCACCAGCGTCGCAAACTGCCGCGTGAAGATAATCCGCTGCTTCGGCGACACCCGGTCCGTCAGCTTCGCAAACAGCCCGCCCTTCTTCTCTTCGCTCACTTTGAGCGGCACCAGCCCCTGGCTCACCAGCAGCTGCCCCGCCGTATATTCATTCTCCGCCTGAATGTCCCCCGTCACCATCCGACCGGTTTTGCTCTCTTTTGCTCTATATGTAAATCGCTTCATTATCCTCTCGCCAACCTATCAAACTCGGCTACGTCCACCGCATATTGCCGCGCATCATCATAATTAATCGTCCCTGCCTTCACATACCGTGCCAGCTCCCGATCCATCGTCTGCATCCCCTGATCCGCCCCCGTCTGAATCGTCATATCCAGCTGATGCGTCTTCCCCTCCCGAATAATCGCCCGCACCGCCGAATTCGCCACCATAATCTCTGCCACTGCCATCCGTCCGCCGTTAATCGCCGGCACCAGCCGCTGCGAACAAATCCCCACCAAGATATTAGACAACTGCGTCCGGATCTGCGGCTGCTGATGCGCCGGAAACACGTCAATCATCCGGTCAATTGACTGCGCTGCCGAGTTCGTGTGCAGCGTCGCAAACACCAGGTGCCCCGTTTCCGCCACCGTAATCGCCGCCTGAATCGTCTCTAGATCCCGCATCTCGCCAATCAGCACCACGTCCGGATCTTCCCGCAGAATACTCCTTAGCGCCGCCGCGAACGAATACGTATCATAGTGCACCTCCCGCTGCGCCACCACCGCCCGCTTTGACCGGTGCGTAAACTCAATCGGATCCTCAATCGTAATGATATGCACCGCCTTCTCGGTATTGATCTTATCTACCAACGCCGCCAGCGTCGTGCTTTTACCCGAACCCGTCGGCCCCGTCACCAGCACCAACCCGTTCGGATGATCCGCGAAGTCCGCCACCACCCCCGGCAGCCCTAGATCCTCAATACTCTTGATCACGTTCGGGATCAGCCGGAACGCCGCCGCCATATTCCCTTTTTCGTGAAACGCGTTCACCCGGAACCGCCCCAAATCCCCGAACGCAAACGAATAATCAAACTCTTTGTCTTTAATCAAAATCTTCTGCTGTTCTTCGTCTAGCGTAGAAAACACCAGCCGCTGTACATCTTCATTCGTCAGCGCCGCATAAGTTGTAATCGGGTGCAGCACCCCGTCCAGCCGCAGAATCGGCGGCAACCCCACCTGCAAGTGTAAATCCGACGCATTGCGCTTAATACATTCCTCCAGCAGCGGCTCAATCGTCACCCCGCTCACCACCGTATTCGTCGTCGCCGGCGCCACCGCCTCTGACCCAGCTATCGGCTGCGTCGCTACGACCGGCTGCGCTACTGCCCCAGCCGTTCCCGGCATCGCCACCGGCTGCGCCGCTCCCCCCGCTGGCATCTGATTTCCACTCGTATCCATATTTTTATATTACCATAAGCCTTTCCGTTGCGCAACCGCGCCGCCAGCACCCAACCTACGCCAAATCACTCGCCACCCGGTCCACTTCCTCCATCGTCGTAATTCCCGACAGCGCCTTCAACATCCCATCCTGCCGCATCGTCACCGTTCCCTTCTCCCGTGCCAACCGCATCACCTCCGCCGAAGTCGCGTGCGACACGATCAGCTTCTGGATGTCCTCATCCACATCAATTGCTTCATATAACCCCGCCCGCCCCGCGTAACCACCCGGCGAATCCTGGTCGTCCATCCCCTTCACTAGTGTATACGAAGCCTGGTTCGCGAGCGGCAGTCCCGCATAACCCAAATCTTCGCTCACCGACGCCACTTCTTCCGGCGACTTCGGCAGCAAGCCCCCCACGATTTCATTGATCTCCTCTGTCTGCATCTCTGTGCTCTGGAACGTCGTCCGCTTCTGCGCCACCCGCCGCACCAGCCGCTGCCCAATCACCACGTTCAGCGTTGACGCCAGCAGGAACGGCTCAATTCCCATATCTAGAAGCCGCGGCAAAATCCCCGCCGCCGAGTTCGTGTGCAGCGTAGAGAACACCAAATGCCCGGTCAACGACGCCTGCACCGCCAAGTTCGCCGTCTCCGAATCACGAATCTCCCCCACCATCACCACGTCCGGATCCTGCCGTAGAATACTCCTAAGCCCCGACGCAAACGTCAGCCCCGCATCCACGTTCACTTGAATCTGGTTCACCCCGTCCATTTTATACTCCACCGGGTCCTCCAGCGTCACGATGTTAATCCGCTCACTCTTAATCCGCTTAATCAGCGCATACAGCGTCGTGCTTTTACCTGAACCCGTCGGCCCCGACGTCAGAATCATCCCGTTCGGCCGCTTCAGCCCCGCCAGCACCGTCCGGAGCGCCCGCCCCGTCATCCCCATCCCCTCAATTTCCATCGTCGTCCCGCTCTTATCCAGCAACCGAATCACCACCTGCTCCCCCCACACCACCGGCGAAATCGCAATCCGAAGATCTACCTCCTTATCTCCCACCATCACCGCGAACTGCCCGTCCTGCGGAATCCGGTGTTCATCAATCTTCAAGTTCGCCAAAATCTTCACCCGCGACACCAGCGCCGGCTCAATCGTTTTCGGCAGCTCCATCACCCGCCTCAGCACCCCATCAATCCGACACCGAATCACCAGCGCATTCTCCAGCGGCTCAATGTGCACATCCGACGCCTTGCTCCGCACCGCAAAATCCAAAATACTCGTCAGCGCCTTAGAATTCGGCGAGTCCTGCGTAATCGTTTTGACGTTACTGCTCGCCGCCTGCCGCTGCGCCACCTCTTCATCCGTCGCTTTCACCGCCTGTTCAACGCCCGTGAAGTCCCCCTTGTACTGCTTCAAAACCGCCTGGATCCCCTCCGACGACGCCATCACCGCCCGCACCGGCCGCCCGGTCAAAGTCGCCAGATAGTCCACCGCCTGCACGTTCCCCACGTCCAGCATCGCCACCACCAGCTGCCCATTTGATTCTCCCAGCGGCACCACCATTGAACGCTCCGCCACCTCAAACGACAGCAGCTCCAGCACTTCCTGCTCCATCTCCACGTTCTTGAGATCCACATACGGCACCCCCATAATCACCGCCGTCGCGTGCTGAATCATCTCATTCGTCACAATCTTTTTCGTCGTCAACGTTTCCAGCAGCGGCTTATGCGTCCGCTCCACTTCCTCTTGCACCGCCTGCACCGCCGCCTGATCAACCAGCCCCTCGCTAATCAGGAGTTGTATTACTCTATCCAGCCCATCCTTCGTTAGCAGCGCCACCCTATGCTCCCTCGGTATTTCCTTCCGCCCCCTCTGCTGGCGTCCCGCCTTCCGCGCCGCCCTCGGCGTCCCCTTCACCCGTCTCCGTCTCCGGGGCTTCCTCGCGACCACACGCCACTAGCTCCGCCATATCCAAAATCCCGTTCTGATCAATATCTTCACAATCCCCCACATACACCTCAATCGTCGGATTAATCGCCGTCGAATTAAAAATCTCCGGATCCGGATCCGTCAAATCCGCCGAAATCACCTGCGAAAGCCGTGTAAACTTCGTTGACGCCTCGTCCGGATCGCCCAGCAGTGTATTACACACGAAAAACGAAGCCAGCGTCCCCACCCCCGCTACCAGAATCAAAGTGAAAATATCCGATTGCTTCATTGCTTGCTCCTTTTATTTATCCGTTGCATACAACGTTTCCGTTTCTTCTAGCTCCATCCCCGTCTCCAGGTAAAACGCATTCGCATCCCCTTGCAGGCTCAGCCCCTGCGACGTCCACTCCACCGTCGCCGTCAGAATATCAAACTCCCGAATTGACCGCTCCACGTTATTCAGCGCCGTCAGCACCGTCTCGCTCGGACCTTCCACCCTCAGCTGCACCGGAATTGTCTCCACCCCTTCAATCTCCGAATCAATCACATCCTCTAGCGGCGCCAGCCGATCCGGATCCCATCCCGTCAGGATAAAAATCTGGTTCAAACTCGCCATCAAAGCCTCCGTGTTCTTCTGTGCCGGCAACGCATCCGGCACCACCCTTAGCGCCGAACAAATCTTCGCCGACTGCAAATAGCGCTGCTTATCCAGCTCGTTCGTAGATTCCTCATACAACTCATCAAAATCAATCCGGTTGCCCAAGTCATCATAGCAATTCTCCGTCCGCTGCCGCGCCACCGACTCCAAATAATCATTCTCCGCCATCGACACCAGCACGTTATACCGCAGACTTCCCTCCACATCCGCCAGTGACGTCGCATTCGGATCGCAGCTTTCCAGCTCCGTATCATTCAACCGCCCATTGTTATCACTATCCACGCAAATCCCCACGTTCCTCAGCGTCTGGTCATACTCCGAAATCGCCTCATTCTTCTCCGTAATAATCAGCGTATTAAAATCAATATATTTAATCAGGAAAATTGACAGCACCACGCACGCCCCCAGCACCAGCGACGCCCCCAAAACTTCCAGAATCGTATATTGCTGCGCTTTAGAAATCCGCTCGCGCTTTCCCGTTGCCGGACCTTCTTTTGCCATTAGTTTGTTCCTCCACCCGTATTAGCGGAATTAGACCAACATTCCGTATCCCCGTCCTCACATTCCGTCGCCGCCTGCGTAAACATCCCGCCAATCTGTACGTAGGAATCCGTCACGTTCTGGCCCATCGGCCCGATCGCAATCATATGCTTGTTCCTGAAGGCGAAGAACTCCGGATCCACTTCCGTGCTTGCCGTAAACCGCAGCACCAAGTTATCACTCTCGTCCCGCCCATTCGCCGACGAAATAATCGTCAAACCTTCCGGCGCCAACATACAGTTATTTGTAGATGTCCATCGCACCGAATTATTCTGCATCACCCCCGAATAACTCGTACACGCACTCTCAAAATGCTCCACCCCCGTAATCGCTCCGTTCAGTTCCATCATCCCCCCGTTATTCCAAGCCGTAAACTGCGGCGTCCGCCAAATCTTCACCCGCGTCACGCGCTGCCGAATGTATCGTGTCACATCCCCCTCCACCCGCATCTCCAGACCCGCCGCCGCCAAGCTCTCCTGATCCACCGTAGAATTACCATTCTCATCCGTCGTCACCGTCACATTCAGCCCCACCAAATCCGACAGCGGCACTTCCTCTTCCACCGTCTCCACCTGCGCGTCCGTACTATAGAACAGCTCAATTTCACTTTCCTCCGCCGTCGGCGTCTTGTCCTGCCGCAGCGCCGCACAGCCCTCAGTCGTCAAATCCCACCACGCATAATAACTATCCCCCTCCCGATAGGCGCTGCCGTCCAGCCCCGCCTCATCAATACACCAAGTCGGAATCTCCGTCCCATTCACATCCACATACCGTCCGTAATCATACTTCGTCAACTCCACCCCCTTCTTAAACGACTCCAGCACCCGATAATCAATCAGCGGGTTCGTCCGCGCATCCGCCTGCCCATCCATCCTCAACGTATTCGTCGTCAAATCTACCCGCAGCTCCGACAACGTCACGCTGTCATCCCCAGTCGGCAGCATCACCCCCAGCGCCCCGAACACCCGCGACAGCACCGTCTTATTTTCCGAAATATCCGACAGCCGATCCAGCTGACTCTGAATCGTCACCAAATCCCCCAGCTCCTCATACCCCAGCAGCTTCGCCGACATCGTCTCCAGCTTTCCGTCCTGGTTCGCCATCGCAATGTCCTGCCCGCTCTTAATCCCAAACAAAATCAACACCGCCCCCACCGACGCCGCCGACACAATAATACAAATAAACAGCACCAAATTCCGCATCTTCAGCGCCTTAATCATCTGCGCCTTCACCGCCGGCACCAGATTAATCTCATACGTCGTCCCCACCGTCGTCACCAACTGCGGTTCTTCCTTCTTTTTCTTCCCCGTAATCGTCCCCATCAGGTCCGTGAAGAAGCTCTTAATCTTCTCCATCATCGCTCATTACTCCTTTCTGCTAGCCCAATCGCCACCGCAAACTCACTCGCCACCGGTTGCAGCACCTGTTGCTGCTCCGGCGTCACCCGCACCAACTGCCACGGATTTCCCTGCGTCGTCGGCACGTCCGTCTTTGCCTCAATATACTCCGCGATAAACGGGATCATCCCCGCAAAACCTGACAAGATAATTCCCCCCACCGGCGCATCCATATACTCCGACTTGAAGAACCGAATTGACTTTGACAGCTCCGACGCATAACTTTCCAGCGTTGAATCCAGCGCCTTGAACACCTGCCCCTCCACCTTATCCTGCGCCAGCCCAAACTTCAGAATAAATTGTCGCGCCTGATCCGCCCGCACGTTCAGCGCCGACGTCACCGTCTTAATCATCAAACTAAACCCGCCCGGAATTGACCGCACCAGTCGCGGCATCCCCCGATACATCATCACCAAGTCCGTTGAACGCTCACCCAGATCAATAATCAGCCGCGCATCCTGCGCCCCCACCGGCATCAGCGCCCGCGCCATCGCCAGCGACTCCGGCTCCTGCGCAACCACATTCAGCCCAAACGACTCAATCATCTCCATCCGTGATTCCGCAAAATCCACCGACGTAGAAGAAATCAGCACTTCCACTTTCGTTGGATCATTCGGACACACCCCCAGCGACACAAAATCCACCGTCGCTTCATCAATCGCCATCGGAATATACTTATCCAGCTGATACTTCACCGTATTCATCAGCTCCGCCTCCGACTGATTATCTACCTTAATAATAGAAGTAAAGGTTTTCGCCGCCGGCATCCCCACCGCGATATTCTTCGTCGTAATCCCCGCCTGCTGCATCGCCCCCAGAATCGTCTCCCCCAGCCGCCGCATCCCCAGCGCCGACCCGTCTTCCAGCACCTTCTGATCCACCGGCACATACGCAAACTTCTGCAGCGTCCAGCCGTGCTGCGCATCCCCCGCCAGTTGCACCAACCGAATTGCCGTTGTCCCAATATCTAACGCGAAGAAGTCGCCCACGCCGTGAATTAAACTCATACTCTCATTTTAGCATAAGCGCACCAAAACGCAACTATTTTTCGCCCCGCCCCCTTATTCCGTCAGCCCCACTTCAATCAGTTCCTTCACCTTCCCCTCTTCGTATAGTTGCGCCACCCGCTCCGCAAAAGTCGTAAACTTCACCTTAATTGATTCATAATTCACCTGCGTCTCCGTTTTTTCCACCAGCTTCACAAAATAATACCCGTCCCCGTTATTTGACAAAAACCGCTCGCTCACCTGCCCCGGCTCCAGCGTCATCGCCTTATTTGACCGCCCCCCGTCCACATTCATATTATCCACCAGCTGCCCCGTCGCCTCATACTCCACCTGTTCCCCCAAACTCTCCGCCACCGCCGCCATATCACCCCCGTTTTCGTTCAGCATCGTCTCCACCTCCGCCGCCACCGCCTGCGCCGTCTCGTCAATCTCCTGCTCCACCTTCGCCTTCATCAGCGTCAGCTCCAGCATCCGCCGATATTCCCGCCGATTCATCCCGAAATTATCCTGCACAATCTTCAGAAACGCTTCCTCACTTCGCTCCACACCCCCCACTTTCCGATGTTCATCAAACGCCTGGTCAATTTCTTCCTCCGCTACTGAAAGCCCCAGCTCCTTCCCCAACTTCATCGCATAAGTATATTCCACCGCCGCCTCCAGCGCCGTCCGTTTATACTCCGCCCGCACCAAATCATCATCCTCCGTATTCCCCAGCTGCCCGCTCTGCTGCTCCGACGTCTGCAAATTACTCCGGTAAATCATCAAATAATCACTATACCGCACCTTCGCCCCGTCCACTTCCGCCACCGGCACCGGCAGCACCTGCGTCACCCGATACATCATCTCCCCCGTGCTCTGGAACTGATACAGCGCCAGCCATCCCGCCACCACCATCGCCACTACCGCCACCGCCGCCACCAAAATCGTATTAATCACCAGCTTATGCTTCGTATATTGCAGCGGATACTTAAACTTCCGCCCCTTCGCCAGCACTTCCTCGCGGCGCTCCTCCACCTTCTCGCGCTCAGTCTTCGGTTTCTGCTTTGGTTGCTTGATCTTCATCTTATACCTTATTCACTAAATCTTGTAATTTATTATACGTCTTTTCCGGCCGCTCTACCATCCCCATCCGCATATCCCCCACCTGCGTCTGCAAGAGCAGCGTCCCAAATCCCAGCAGCCCACCGCCCATCCCCACCGCATAGCTAATGCTCTGAATCTTATCCAGCCCCAAATCCACCACTGCCTTCCGGAACAGCCCTTTCTGCCGCACCTGCCGAATCCGCTGATTCGTCAGCAAATAATACGAAAAATACCACAGCATATATACATATGCTGCCCCCAGCACCCCAATCACCGCCGCCCCCAGCCACACCCACCACATCCGCTCATCTTCCGACCACACCAGATGTGGCACCGCCCCGATTGCCACCCAAAAAATCAGCCAGGCCGCCCCTCGCCAAGCTGTCAAAATATGCCGCCGAAACACCAGCTCCACCACTTCCCCCTCTCGCTGCCCCTCAAACGCTCGTGTTTCCTTGCTCATCGCTCGCCCCACTTTCCTCCACTTAGCCTCTTTCTCTTCATTCTAAATCCATTATACCACAAGCCAGCATTCTTTCAGGCCAGCTCCCCTCCAAACTTGGTGACTCGGGTGCGACTTGAACGCACAACCTTTTCCTTAGGACGGAACTGCTCTATCCATTGAGCTACCGAGCCAATACAGCCATTATACCACACCGGACGCCAGGCATTTATCTACTAAAGGAACGTTTCCCGGCTGAGCCGGGTCCGAAGCAGGGCGAAGCTTCGCTGAGGAGAGGCTCACCGGTTCCGTAGTAGATGAATGCCTGGCGCTCGATGTGGCGTAAGTGGCTGATTATCGCGTATACTTCTCGCTCAAATCCGAATAATCATACAGCTGATCCGGCTTGAACCAAAGCGCAATCTCTTCCTTCGCTTCTTCCTTATTCCCACTCGCATGCACCAGGTTCGGCACCCCCATCCCCTTCGCATCCGAATAACCAAAGCTCATGTGCGAATAGTCACCGCGAATCGTCCCCATTTCTGCCGCCTTCGGCTCCGTCGGCCCCACAATCTTCCGCACCAGCGGCACCGCTTCCACCCCTTCCAGCACCATCGCAATCACCGGCCCAGTCATCATATAGTTCAGGTTATACCGGAAAGCCTGCTCGCCCCGCCGCGTAATCATCTTCCCGATTTCCTCGTAGTGCGCCCGGTAATGATCCTCATCCGGCATCACCATCTTCATCCCCACAATCTTCAGCCCCACCCGCTCAAACCGCTGCAACAGCTCCCCTACAATCCCCCGTTGCACCGCATCCGGCTTAAATACCACCAAACTGCGTTCTACTAAATCTTGTGCTTTTGCCATCGTTAACTCCTTCCCACTGGCTAATTATTCCCCATATTATACCATATCCGCCCCCGTTTGTGTTAAAATATCTATCATGAGGGCGTAGCTCAGGGGTTAGAGCAGGCGGCTCATAACCGCTTGGTCGTTGGTTCAAACCCAACCGCCCTCACCACTAACCAGAAAATAAGCGAGGTACTATGGACACAACCAATTCCCTAACCAACCCTGAACCGAAAACCGACACCACTTTTGACGTCTTTCACTGGGCCAACGAAGTTGACGAAATCAAAAACAACGTCTCCGTTGAGCTCTTTCTCTTCAACAAAAACTACACCCCCTACCGCGTCCGCTATTCCGACCAACTCACCGCCAGCGTCAAAGCCCTCTTCCTTCAGGAAGCCACCAGCTACATCATCAAAGAAGCCGACAAGGGTCTAGAATGCCGCGAATACGAAAAGTCCGACGGCGAAGACAAGGTCATCTATCGCACCCAGCTCACCAAGGTCGGCCGCGCCGAAACCCTCATCCACCTCATTGAACACGAGTACCGCAACATTGAATCTATGAGTGACCACCTTGACGAATTCAAGAAAACCAAAGGCATTATCGCCCGCTTCACCTACCCCGGCAGCGAAGGCGGCACCAAGGCTTTCTACATTGCCAAAGCCATCTCCGCCTCCTCCGCCCTCAAAGGCGGCTCGTCCTGGGAGTTGAACGGCGATGGCTTTGAACCCTTCTCCGCCGAAGTCGCCCTCAAGATGCCCGAAGACAACCAAGTTGCCATCGTTGACGGCACCATCGTCATCTTCAACCAATCCAAGTTTGAAAACCTCTTCCAATACGACTACAAATCCCAGGTTATCGCCGATTCCAAAGCCAAGGAACTCACCGAGAAATACCACCTCTCCTTCGCCGAGGGCCTCACCCTAAACACCCTTCTTCAAGACCGCAAACCGCTCGTCAAGAAGCTCCAAGCCCTGGACATCGCCGAAGAAATGTCCCAGGACCAGCTCATTGACTACGCCGACCAGATGCAGCTTGAACTGATGACCGACGATGACGGCTCCATCATCATTATGGACGATAAAGACCTTACCATGTTCGTCAACCTTCTCAGCGAAGATTACTACATCTCCCCCGTCAACGGCCGCCGCTACGAAATCAAATCCAAAAAACTCATGAGCGAGCCCGAAGGCGAACCACCCCGCGGCTAACCTCGCCCTCAACCAAAACGCCCCGACCATCCGCCGGGGCGCTTTCTCCGCCACTCAACTAATTCTCGTCCAAAAGCTCCGCATACGTCTTTTCCACGAACTCATCCTGCCCAAACAGCCCCATAATCTTCTCCACTTCCTTCCTTAGCGCCCCCACCGGCGTATCTTCATCCAGCTCCGCCTCAATCTTCAAAAACGTTCCCGGCACTCCCTCCACCGTATCTACATAAATCCGCGTTTTCGCATCCAGCTCCACCTGCTGTCGCTGCCGACTCACTTCCGCCACCTTCCGAAACCCCAGCTGATGCACAATCCCCGTCGCCTCCGTATAATCCCCCACCGGCGTAAAGTTCATCACATCCACCCCGCTATCCTCAATGTGCCGCTTCAAGTACAGATAATACTTCGCCGGCTGCTCCGTCGTCACCACCTCCGTCCGCATCACCAGTCGCGGATAATTCCGGTGCGGCTTATACTCCGCCGGCCAATAAATCCGCTCGTGCTGCCAAATCACCGGCGTGAGTTCCAGCCCAATCGCCTCCACTTGCCGAAAAAACTTCTTCCGGTCCTTCAGCTTCGTCTTCACAATCAGCTTTTTCATAAGCTCATTATACCATATCGCCCGCCCGCCTTCGCGTCATCTCTGCCGCCCGCCTTCGCGCCCCACCGCCTCAATCTATACTCTCTCCCCTGCCCGCGCCCGGTTCGCCCAACTGTCCGCCAGCTCATTCATCTCCGTCCCCACGTGTCCCCGCACCCACACCAGCTTCACCGGCTGCGTCGTGTACCACTTATACAGCTCCTGTACCAACTCCAAATTCGCAATCGGCCCCGTTTTCTTCTTCCAGCCATTCCGCTTCCACCCCGGCGCCCACTTTGTCAACACATTCACCCAAAACTCCGAATCCGTATGAATCTCACACTCTTCCCCCGCTGCCGTTTTCATTGCCGCAAGCAGCGCCAGCCCCTCCATCCGGATGTTCGTCGTCTCCGGCTCACCCCCCAGCACTACCGGCTTCCCCGCTTCCAGCACCGCAAATCCCCCCGGTCCCGGGTTCGGGCTCGCACTTCCATCTGTCCAAAAAATCCTCATCTTACCTCCATTTCCGTTTTTATTTCTCAATCACGCCGTCAATAATCCCGTATTCCAGCGCCTCCTGTGCCGACATCCAGTTGTCCCGGTCCATATCTCGTTCCACCTGCTTCAAACTCTTCCCCGTCCGCTCCGCGAAAATCTCCGCCAGCTTCTTCTTCAGCAAAATCCCCTCCTTGAGCGCAATCTCCTGGTCCGTAATCTTCCCCTCCGTCCCCGACGACGGCTGGTGAATCATCACCCGCGCATTCGGCAGCACAAACCGCTTCCCCTTCGCCCCGCACGCCAACAGCATCGCCCCCATCGACGCCTGCAAACCAATCCCAATCGTCTGCACGTCCGGCTCAATATAATCCATCGTATCAATAATCGCGAGGCCATCATACACCGACCCACCCGGCGAATTAATATACAACTTAATATCCCGCTTCGGATCCTCATTCGCAAGATAGAGCAGCTGCGCCACCACCAAGTTCGCCGTGTGCGGATTTACATCCTCCCCCAAAAACACAATCCGGTCATTTAGAAGCCGCGAATAAATATCATACGCCCGCTCCCCCCGGTTCGTTTCTTCCACCACTGTCGGCACTAAGTAATCCCGCGCCGCCCCCTTCATCATTTGACTTGCTTTCATCTTTCCTTCCTTTCTTATCTCATTTTTACACTTCTTCCACCGCTTCCCCCGCTTCATTCGAATTCATCCGGTTGTATAACCCTTGCAGTACCGCCTCTTTCTCATTATACTCCGCCAGCTTCTGGTTATAATCCCGAATCCGCTCGTTCAGCGCCTCCTGCCACGCGTCCAGCTCATCCCCCTCTGCCGTCAGCTGCTGTCGCTGCCACGCAAACGTCGTCTCGTTAAAACACCCCGGCGTATCCGCACAAATGTTAAACCTCTCCACCCGCCCATTATATTCATCCACCGCTGCTATATATTCCGCCCGCTCTTCTTCAATCGCCACATCTAACTCATCCAGCTCCGCCCAGCGCTCATCCAGGTCCGCATTCAGCTCATTGAGCGGCTCCTGATAATTCTCGTAATATTGCACCACCTGCGCCCGGTCCTCAAAATACTTCCCGTAATGCTCCTCTAACTCCGCCGGCAGCTCTCGCCGCTTCGTCGCCGCCCGCGTATACATTTCCTCCGTCCACTCATCATCCTCATAAGTACTCAATTCCTCGTCAAACCACTCCCGGTCGCTCTCATACAGCTCATCCAGCCATCCCCGCACTTCCGCCTGCTCCAGCTCCGTCATCCGATCCCACGCCGCGTGCAGCAGCTCGTGCGCCGCCGTTGATTTGTTCGCATCCTTCAGCGTCTCATCCGTAATCAGATAAATATAAACTTTATCCTCACTTGGCGCATAGCACCCCAGCACCGACACTTCCGCATCATGACTATCACAATACTCATTAAACGCCTCCGCCTCTTCCAGCGTCGGATTCACCGCCGCCCAAATCAGCTGCCCCCGCCAGGTCAAATCCAGCGCTTCTTCCAACTCCGCCACCTCTTCCGTCGGCGCATACCCCCAGCTTGCCACCCAATCCTGCGGAATCTGCCGCTCCATCAGCCAAAACCACGCCGCCACTATCAGCGCACACACCACCGTCAGCGCCACCACCCCCGGCGTCCAGAACTTCTTCTTCGCCGGTTTCGCCCCCTGCGTCCCCTGCCCCGGCTTCAAGTCCGCCTCCTTCGCCCCCGCCAGCTTCGTTTTCGCTTCTTCCATCTCTACTCCTGTACTACCTTAAATTGTAACGCCTTCTTCCCCTTCGGTCGGCTAATCTCAATCATATCCCCCGCCTGCACTTCCCCCGCCAGCAGATGCTCCGCGATCATCGCCTCCAGCTTATCCTCCATCACCCGCCGGAGCGGCCGCGCTCCGTTCTTCGGATCATAACCTTCCCGAATCAGCTCCTGCTTCACCTCCGGCGTAATCTTCAACCCCAGCTTCTTCGTCGCCAGCCGCTTCCGCAGTTCCTCTAGCAGGTTATCAAAAATCTTCTCCACGTTCTCCTGCGTCAGCGGATGGAACACAATAATCCCATCCAGCCGGTTAATCAGCTCCGGCTTCATCACCTTCTTCAGCGCCCGCATCGCCACCACCTTGCTCTCTTCATATTCCGCCGCCAACTCCTTCCGCCCCTTCGTCCCCTTCGCCACAAACCCCAGTTCACTATCGTGATACATCTCACTCGCCCCCAGATTTGACGTCAAAATCACAATCGTATTATTAAACTTCACCTTATTCCCCTGCCCATCCGTCAGCACCCCGTCTTCCAAAATCTGTAGCAGCATATTAAACACATCCGGGTGTGCCTTCTCAATCTCATCAAACAAAATCACCGAATACGGATGCCGCCGCACCGCTTCCGTCAGCTTCCCCCCGTCCTCATATCCCACATAACCCGCCGGCGCCCCCACCAACCGCGACACGTTATGTTTCTCCCCAAACTCCGACATGTCAATCTTAATCAAGCTATTCTCACCCCCGAACACTTCCCGCGCAATCACCCGCGCCCCCTCCGTTTTCCCTACCCCCCCCGGCCCCACCCACAGAAAACTCCCAAGCGGCCGACTCGTGGT
>CAMMXR010000009.1 GCA_946500965.1 uncultured Candidatus Saccharibacteria bacterium
GTAAAGGCACCACCTGCTCCCTCATCCGCGACCTACTCACCGCCCTCGGTCGCAAAGTCTGGCTGGTCGGCAACATCGGCCAACCCGCCCTTGATGTCCTCGATCAAATCCAACCTGACGACCTCGTCGTCTACGAACTCAGCAGTTTCCAGCTCTGGGATCTCCAGCGCTCGCCGCACATTGCCGTCATTCTCCATATTGAGCCCGACCATCTCAACGTCCACCGTGACTACGCCGATTACCTTGCCGCCAAGTCCAATATCGCCCGCCACCAAGAACCCACCGACACCTGCATTTACTATGCTCTCAATCCCGACAGCACGAAGCTCGGTCATACCTCCCCCGGACACCAAATCCCCTACCCCATCACCACCGACCGCGTCCAATTAAACCAACTCCTGGACCGCCTCGCCATCCCCGGCCAGCACAACCGCGAGAATGCCGAAGCCGCCCTGCTTGCCGTCGCCGCCGAGTTAGGTCTCACCCTCGCCGAACTCCTCGCCGCCCACGCTGCCGAGATTACCACCGCTTTTGCCAGCTTCCAGGGCCTGCCGCACCGCCTCCAGTATCTCCGCGATTTCCACGGCGTCAAATACTACGACGATAATTTCTCCACCAACCTCTCCTCCACCCAAGTCGCCCTCGCCGCCTTCCCCGAACAGCCCCTTGTCCTCATCGCCGGCGGCCGCGACAAAACCGACAACCAAGACCTCCCCGACCTCGCCCGTCTGTTCACTGCCACCCCCAACCTCCGCCACCTCGTCCTGATCGGTGAATCCGGCCGCGCCCTCGCTCCGCTCCTCCCTACCGAGCTCTACACCCTCGCCCCCGACCTCCAGTCCGCCGTCAGCCTCGCCCGCCAGCACGCTGAAGCTCTCGTTGCCCCTGCCGTCACCCCCATCGTCCTTATGTCGCCCGCTGCCGCCAGCTTTGATATGTTCCAAAACGTCTACGACCGCGGCGCGAAGTTCCAAAACCTCGTAAACTCCTTCTAATCATATGTTCAATAAACGTCTCCAAGCCCTCCAAACCGATTTCCAAAACTCCTGGCAAAAGCTCAATCTTGACGCCCAGCTCGCCGAGCTGCACTCCCTTGAACAAGCCGCCGCCGAACCCGAACTCTGGCTGAATCCCGAGCGCGCCAAATCCGTCCACACCGCTCTCGCCCGCCAGACCACCGAGACCGAACCTTGGGTACTCTTAAAAACCCAACTTGACGACCTCGGCGAACTGCTCGCCCTTGACCAAGGCGATCTCACGACCGAACTTGACGCCCAGCTCACTACTCTAGAGCAAACCTACCAAGACCTCAAAAAATCCCTTCGCTTCACCGGCCCCTACGACCAAAACGACGCCATCCTCCGCATCACCGCCGGCGTCGGCGGCACCGAAGCGATGGACTGGGCTGGTATGCTGGAGCGCATGTATCTCCGCTTCGCCGAGCGCCACCACTTCAAAACCACCTGCCTTGAACGCACCACCGGCGAAGAAGCCGGCATCAAAACCGCCGTCTATGAACTCTCCGGCCCCCACGCCTACGGCCTCCTCAAAAGCGAGCACGGCGTCCACCGCCTGGTCCGCCTCTCTCCCTTCAACGCCGACAACCTCCGCCAAACTTCCTTCGCCCTCGTGGAAATCCTCCCCGTCATCACCACTGACGACGCCGTCCAGCTAAACGACAAAGACCTCCGCATTGATGTCTACCACTCCGGCGGTCACGGCGGCCAGAGCGTCAACACCACCAACTCCGCCGTCCGTATCACCCATCTCCCTACCGGCACCGTCGTCGCCATCCAAAACGAACGTTCCCAACAGCAAAACAAGGCCAAAGCCCTGGAAATCCTCCGTGGCAAACTCGCCCAGATGCAGCAAGAACAACACGCCGCCAGCATCAACGAGCTCCGCGCCGGCGAGTCCGCCAAGTGGGGCCAGCAAATCCGCAACTACGTCCTCCAGCCTTATAAACTCGTCAAAGACACTCGCACTAAGCACGAAAGCACCGACCCCGACGCCGTGCTTGACGGCAAGCTAGACGATTTTATTGACGCCTACCTAGACAGTCCCCACTAACCCCAAACCTTGCCCTCCGTTCTCGCTTGTGCTATCATAAAACCATGATATTGTTGGATCATGTCACCAAAATCTACCCCGGCGACGAAGAACCCGCGCTTGACAACGTCTCCCTCCACATTGAACCGCACGAGTTCGTCTTTCTCGTCGGCAAATCCGGCGCTGGCAAATCCACTCTCATCAAAATGATCACCAAAGAAGAACAGCCCGACTCCGGCAAAATTATCGTGGGTGGCATTGATCTTGATTACGTCAAGAAACGCTACATCCCGCACTACCGCCGCCGTCTCGGGGTGGTTTTTCAGGACTACAAGCTCCTGCCTACCCGCACCGTATTCGAGAACGTCGCCTTCGCCTTGGAAATCGCCGGTATGAGCAACCGCGAAATCCAAAAAACCGTCCCCAAGGTCCTGGAACTAGTCGGACTCGCCGACAAAGCCCACAAGTTTCCCACCCACCTCTCCGGTGGGGAACAACAACGCGTCTCCATCGCCCGTTCCGTCGCTCGCCAACCCAAAATCCTCATCGCCGACGAGCCCACCGGTAACCTTGACAAACTCACCCGCAAAGAAATCATTGAGCTGCTCCAGCGCATCAACGACTTCGGCACCACCATCCTCGTCACCACCCACGACGAAACCATCGTCAACCACCTCAGCAAGCGCGTGGTTACCCTCAAAAACGGCCGCATCGTGGACGACCAAAAACAGCACGGCGTCTATAAACTAGACCGCGAACCGGTCGCGACCCCGCCCAAAATCGTCATCCCCGGCTCCCGCCCGGCGCATCACGCTACCCCTTACCACGACGCCGCCAACCAATGGTATGCCTCCAATCGCCCCATGAAAACCGCCCCCAAGTTGTCCGATTTCGGCCACCAGAACGAAACCGTCCGCCTCAAGCCCGCCCCGAAGCCACGTCCGAAACCCACCGCCCCCAAACCACCCACTAAGCGCGTAATTTAACGGAGACCGACCGAGATGATTGATAAAAAAGCCATTGAAGAATCTGGACACCAAGCCGCTCATTCCGAGCGCCATCCTTCGCGCACCGAAACCAAGGAAAGCCTCAAGACCCTGGTCAAGAACAGCAGCGTCCATAAGTTCCGCAATGCCAGCCGCATCATCAAATACGGCACCTCCAGCTTCACCCGCAATGTCTGGCTCTCCATTGCCGCCACCCTCGTAATGACCGTCACCCTCGTCATTCTGATGGTCACCGTTTTTGCCAGCGCGATTTTGAGCTCCACCGCCGAAGCCATGCGCAACAAGATTGACATCACCATCTTCTTCCACCCCGGCACCAGCCAAGAAACCCTGGCTGAGCTTTCCGAGATTATGTCCGCCGACAGCAACATTAAGGAAATCACCACCGCTGACAGCCAGGCTGAATACGATAGTTTCCTCGCTGAAAACCAAGGCAATACCGAGCTGCTCACCACTCTGGAGGACGAAGCCATGCGCCAGCTGATGCTGGATACCATGCAGGCCACCATGCGCATCAAAGTCCACGACCCCAGCAACCTTGACAGCATTCGCCAGATCGTGGAGCAGGACCAGCTCTTCCAAGCCAACCTAGATGACGAGAAAGCCCCCACCTACGACGTCAACCAGACCGAGATTGAAACCATCAACTCCTGGGCCAGCATCGCCAAAAACGGCGGCCTCATCCTCGGCGCCGTCTTCCTAGTCATCTCCATTCTAGTCATCTTCAACACCATCCGCATGGCCATCTTCTCACGCCGCGAAGAAATCTATATGATGAAGCTGGTCGGCGCCGACCCCAGTTTCATCCGCGGTCCCTTCCTGATTGAAGCCCAGATCTGCGGTATCATCTCCGGCCTGCTCGCCAGTACCATCGGTCTGGTCGCCTTCCGTATGGTCGCGCCCAACCTGGAAAGCTACGGCATTGATGTCTCCGTCATCTCCACTTTCATGGATTCCAGCCTCATCATCGCCGTCTATGGCGTCATCATTCTACTCGGCGTCGTGGTCGGCACCGTCTCCGCCCGCCTCGCCATGCGCAAATACCTCCGCTAACCCCGCCCCTCCCTTTACATTTCCACCACAACCTGCTATATAATAAGCATGAGCAAAAACAAAATCCATTCAACCCGCCTCGGTTTACCGGCCCTCTTAGTCGCCAGTCTCTTGATCGTCTGCTCATTGCTCTCTCTCGCCCAGTCTCATTCCGTTTCGGCCTATCCCGCCAACTGTATCACCGAAGCTTGCCGCTCCGCCTACGACCAAGCCGAAGCCGCCGCCGCGGCTGCCACTGAGGCCGCCAATAACGCCCAGACTCTTGAGGGCGAAATCGCCCGTCGCGACGCCGAAATCGCCAACCTTGAGGCCCAAATCGCCGCCAACCAAGCCATCGCCGACGACCTCGCCGCCCAGATTTCCGAAAACGAAGTCAAGCTCAACCTCCAGCAAACCGCTCTCGCTGAGCTCTTGGTAGATATGCACTTTGAGGACCAACCAGACGCGATCTTATTACTAGCCAGCAGCAGCTCCATCGGTGAGCTCGCCGAACGCCAGGCCCGCCAGGACAACGCCAAGGCCCAGATCGCCGCCTCCGCCACCGCCGTTCGCGAACTAAAAGCTGAACTGGAAGCCCAAAAAGCCGACGTGGATGCCCTGATTGCTGGTGCTGAGTCCTCTCGCGCCGAAGTCGCAGCCATGCGCGCCGAACAAGCCGCTCTCAAAGCCAAATACGAAAACGATGCCGAAGCCTACGCCCGCGACCAAGAAGCCGCGCTCGCCGTCATGCGCGAGAACCTTACCTCCTTCCAAGGCGGCACCATCATCAGCGGCATTGATTCCTATCCCTACCGCGCCCAGTGCCCCGGCATCAACTGGTATTACACCGGCAACACTTGGTCCGGTGCCTACGGCGGACTTTTCTGCGAATGCACCAGCTACGCCGGCTGGAAAGCCTACGAAACCTTCGGCGTCAGCATCTCCAGTTGGGGCAACGCCATGTATTGGAAAAACAACGGCGTCACCTCCAAAACCGCCTATGACGCCCGCATCGGCGGCTACCGCACCTTCCGCGTAGATAAGACCCCCGCTCCACTCACGGTTGGCGTTGACGTTTATTGTAACGGCACTTGTACCGCCACCGGTCACGTTTACTGGGTAGAAGCGGTCCACGCCGATGGCACCCTCCGCATCAGCGAATATAACAACGCCGGCTCCAGCCCCACCGGCCAGCGCGCTACCTTCGGTGCCCAGGACAACTTCTCTTATAACTACGCCGACACCTGGTTTATCCACTTTGACTAATCCGCTTCTGCCGCCCGCAGTGTGCTATAATATATAATATGTCTAAGCAATGGGAAGAACGTCAGGTCAGCCTCGGTGGCGCCATCATCGGCGGCGTCGTCACGCTAGCGCTTGGTCTCTTCATCGGGCTGAACTGGGACCATCTCTCCGCCTCCATTCTGCCTTTCTTTGGTTTTAGCTCCGCTTCCACCTCTGCCGACTGGTCCGCCTTAGACGAAGTTTATGCTGCCCTCGTCACCAACTACGACGGCGAAATTGACCGCGACCTCCTGGTTGAAGGCGCCAAACAGGGTCTAGTGGCCGCCGTCGGCGACCTCTACACCGTCTATATGCCCGCCGACGAAGCCGCAGCCTACCAAGCCGCACTCCACGGCGAAGTTGGGGCCGGTGTCGGCATTGAAATGGCCCTTCGTGACGGCTACGTCCGCGTCCTCCGCACCCTGCCCGACAACCCCGCCCGCGAAGCTGGCGTCCTGGCTGGCGACATCATTTATAAAATTGACGGCGAAGAAGTCTACGCCGAAGACACCGAAACTATCGCAAATAAGCTCAAGGGTGAGCCCGGCACCGAGGTTACCCTCACGGTCGCCCGCGACGGTGAAGAAAAATCCTTCACTTTAACCCGCGAAACCATCAACAACGTCTCCGCTTACGTTGAATACCGCGACCACACCGCCATCATCACCGTCACTCGCTTTGATAACGACACTGGCACCAAAATCCAGCAAATCGTCCGCGACGAATTCCCCGACCACGATGTCCAGAAAGTCATTCTTGACCTCCGCAATAACGGCGGCGGCTACGTCTCTGCCGCCCAGGACCTGTTATCACTCTGGCTGGACGGCGAGGAGATTCTTGTCCAATCCGGCCGCACCTCCGGCGACACCACGACTTACGCTAACCGCAACCAAGCCCTGCTCGCCGACACCCCCACCATCGTCCTCGTCAACGGCGCCACCGCCTCCGCCTCGGAAATCGTCGCCGGCGCCCTCCAAGATTACGACGCCGCCACCATCCTCGGCGAAACCACCTACGGCAAAGGCGTAGTTCAGACCCTGCTCAACCTCTCCGGCGGCACCCTGCTCAAAGTCACCACTGCCCGCTGGTACACTCCGCTCGGCACCAGCATCAACGGTCAGGGAATTACGCCCGACATCACCGTTGAACTCACCTACGATGACACTAATCATGGCCGCGACCCCCAACTTGATGCTGCACTGGATCTGGAATTATAGTATAATATCACTATGATTAAAGTTTACACCACCCCAACCTGTATCTACTGCCACGCCCTGATGGACTGGCTGGATCAGCAGCAGATCAAATACCAAGAAATTGACGCCTCCAGCGACCCCACCATTGAAGCCGTCCCCGTCACCGTCATTGGCGACCAAAAGATCATCGGCTTTGACCGCCCCGCCATCAAGCGCGCCCTCCAAGATCTCAAGTAGACCGAGAAGCTTATGCCTGCCATTGCTGCTCGCCCCACCCTCATCCTGCTCCATGGTTTTCGCGGCGCTCCCCAGGGCCTTGCCGCCATCGCTGACGACCTCCGCGCCGCCGGCTATACCGTGCAGACCCCACCCGTGCCACCCTTCGCCGGCGCCCCCGCGCTCTCCGCTTACACCCCCGACACCTACGCCGACTATTTCGCTCACTATCTAAAGGCGCAGCCGTTCCAGCGCCCCGTCATCATCGGCCACTCCATGGGCTCCATCGTCGCTGCCGCCCTCGCCGAACGCTACCCCGAACTCATCCACCATAAGCTCATCCTGCTCTCACCCATTTCCGTCCGCCCCAGTCGCTTTTTCGCCCGCCTCACCACCCTCCCCGCCTATCTCCCCGCTGGCCTCACCGATTTCATCACCACCAGCTACCTGCACCGTTCTGACAGCGGCGCAGACTTTCGCCACATCCTTGACCTCACCCATACTTGCAGCCACACACAACCGCCCCAGCGCTCCGACCTCACCGCCGCCGCGCGTTTCTCCGCCCAACATTCCGTCGCCGAGTTCCAACTTTCCCAAGACGTCCTCCTCATCGCCGGTGACCATGACCGTCTGATTCCGCGTGCCGCCACCGAAAAGCTCGCCCAGGAACTTCGCGCTAAGCTCCAGCTTCTCCCCCACACCGGTCATCTCCATAATTACGAATTCCCCCATCTCACCGCCGCCGCCATCTGCGCCTTCCTTGAGCGTTAGCCCCGTCCCACCCCAACGCTAGCCCCTCGGCGCCAAACCCCTATCGCTGCCACCACTTCCGCGGCTTCGCCCCCTTCAGCCACACCGCCTCCTCATAAATCTCCACGAACCGTTGCAAAGTCCGGTTGAGGTCGTGTTTCTTCGCTACCTCTAAACTATTCTGCGCATACACTTGCCGCACCGTCTCGTCCGTCAACAGCCGTACCATCGCATCCGTCAGTTCCAGAATCTCCCCTGGACGACACAAAATCCCGTTAAATCCATCCTGACAGAGTTCCCGTACCGCCCCCGCATCCACCGCGATGAGGGGCAGCCCGGTCGCCGCCGCCTCAATCAACACAATCCCTTGCGTCTCTGTCTCGCTCGCCGTCACAAATAACTTCGCCGCCCGATAAATCGCAATCACATCCGGCGGCATCACCCGCCCCAAAAACTGCACCTGCTTACTAATCCCCAGCGCCTGCGCCAAATCCGCCAAGTGCTGCCGGTCCGTCCCGTCCCCCACAATCACCAGCTGCGCCATCGGCACCTTCTCTACCACCCCCGCAAACGCTGTCACCACTTTCCCGATACTCTTCTCCGGATCCACCCGCCCCACGTAAAGCACCAGTGGCCGATCGCTCGGCAAATGGTATTTCCGATAAATCTTCGCCGGCACCTTTCCCGGCGTAAACTGTGCCAAATCCACCCCGTTAGACAGCGGTTCCACCGGCACCTGGAAATGCTTCCGGTTTTTCGGCACCAAGTCCGCAATCGCCATCTCCGTCGGCATGGTCGCATACTCCGCGTGTTTCAAAAAGCTCGCCATATACATCCTCAGCATCGCATCCAGCGGCCGCTTAATTGGCTTCAACACCTTCAGCTGGCTTGTGATATTGTCCGGATAAGCGTGACCGGTACATACCATCGGCACCTGATACTTCCGCGCATACCGAAACGCCGCAATCGCCACCATCTCCGCCGTCTGATTATGAATCACCTCCGGCCGAAATCGCTTGAGCGCCTTCTTCAGCTCCGGATACGGGTCCACCGTAATCCATAGCCCATAGCGATACGCCAGCCGCGGCAGATTCATCCCCAGAATCGCCCTCGTCTCCGGCACCTTATTAATCTGATCCGGATAGAACGGGAACCGAATGGACCGAAGATAGACCGTCGTCACCCGCCCCTCCCGCGTCCGGTGCGGCTTCCCAGTAAAGCTCGGACACAGCACCATCACCTCGTGCCCCTGCTTTGCCAGCCCCTGCGCCAGATTGTGTGCAAATACCGCCACCCCATTCGTCATCGGGTAATACAAGTCAGAGGTAATCGCAATTCTCATGTTTTTATGATACAATTGTCCTATGAAAAAGTCAAAGACCCCTGCCACCGTCACCGTTAACCGTCGCGCCCGCTTTGACTACCAGCTCGGCGACGAGCTCAGCTGCGGTCTCGTCCTCACCGGTCCCGAAGTCCGCCTCATCCGCGACCACCATGTCCAGCTCAAGGGTTCCTTCATCACTCTGCGTAACGGCGAACTCTGGCTCAACAACCTCACCCTCGGCGCCGACACCGCCCGCACCCTGAAACTTCTCGCCACGAAAAAACAGCTCCAAACCCTCGCCCGCGCCAAGCAAGACGGTCTCCAGCTCGTCCCCGTCCGCCTGCTCGCCGGCGGCCGCTACATCAAACTCATCATCGCCACCGGCAAGAGCAAGAAGAAATACGACAAACGCGAAACCATTAAACAGCGCGACCTCGCCCGCGGCCGCTACTAGAAAGGACCCGATGCCACCCCTCACCCCCACTAATCCTACCCCCAGCGCCCAGCCTGCGCCGCAGCCCACTCCCACCACCATGAAACTCTTTTCCTGGAACGTCAATGGTCTCCGCGCCGTTCTCAAAAAAGGCGCCCTCACCGAGTTCCTAGACGCCACCCATCCCGACCTGCTCTGCCTCCAGGAAACCAAAGCCAAGCCCGGTCAAGCCGAGCTGGACCTCCCCGAATATCTTGAGCTCTGGAACAGCGCCGACCGCCCCGGCTACTCCGGCACCGCCGTTTTTTCCAAGTTCCAACCCCTCTCCGTCCACAACGGTTTCCCCGACTCTATCATCCAAGCCTACGATTGGCAGCCCGACCGCTACGGTGACCTGCTCACCGAGGGCCGCATTCAGACCCTTGAGTTCCAACCCTTCTACCTCGTCAACGTTTACGTCCCCAACAGCAAGCGCGACCTCTCCCGCCTCCAACTCCGCGAACAGCTCTGGGACCCCGCCCTGCTCCGCTTCCTCCAGCTGCTGGACGCCCACAAACCCGTTGTCATCTGTGGCGATTTTAACGCCGCCCACACCCCGCTTGACCTTGCTCGCCCCAAAGACAACGAGCATAACGCCGGCTTCACCCCCGAAGAGCGCCAAGGCATCAAGAACCTCCTTTCCGCCGGCTTCGTTGACACTTTCCGCTATTTCTACCCCAGCATCCAACGCTACACCTGGTGGTCACACTGGTCCCACGCCCGTGAACGCAACATCGGTTGGCGCATTGATTATTTCTTCGTCTCCAGCCGCCTCCTGCCCCACCTCAAATCCGCCGAGATCTACGAGCAATTCCTCGGCTCCGACCATTGTCCCGTCGGCATCACCCTGGAATTCTAGCCCCGTGTCCACTGCCCCCTCCCCGAGCCCGACCGCCGCTAGCTCAGCTTGGAGCCGCCAATGACCTTCGCCCCCGCCCAACTTGACCTCTCCTACTGGCAGAAGGCTAAGCAGCCCCTTTTCACCGACCTAACCTGGAACCTCCCCGAGCGCAAAACCGGCCGCGTCGCCGTCCTCGGTGGCAACAGCCAAAGTTTCTCCACCCCCGTTCGCATCTCCGAATATCTCGCCCGCCAATTTCCCATCCAAACCGTCGCCACCCTGCTCCCCGACGCCCTCCGCCCTAAGCTCCCGCCGCTCCCCAATCTCACTTTCTTTCCTTCCACCGCCAGCGGCTCTTTTGACCGCTCACCTGCACTCCGCGCCGCCCTCGCTGACCCCGACGCCGCCCTCTTCATCGGCGACCTCTCCAAGAACTCCGCCACCACCATCGCCCTCGCCGAAGCCATCCGTCCCACTCCCTCACCCCTGCTCGTGCTCGCCCGCGACAGTCTTGACGCCCTCGCCCCTGAAGCCGGCAACTGGCTCAACCGTGACCACCTCGTCATCGTCGCCTCCCTGCTTCAACTCCAAAAACTCCTGCGCGCTATCTACTACCCCCGTATGATCATGCTCTCTCAACCCCTTGTCCCCCCCCTGGAAACCCTCCACAAGTTCACCCTCAGCTGCCCCGTCACTCTCTGCACCTTCCACCAAGGCCAAATCATCACCGCTCATCAAGGCCAAATCATCACCACCCCCCTTGAGCTCACCACCTACTCCCCCCTCACCCTCTGGTCTGGTCAGCTCGCCGCCAACATCCTCGCCCTCAACCTCTACAACCCCAACCACCCCCTAGAGGCCACCACCGCCGCCCTCACCTACGCCTAAACCACCGCCTCTACTCCTAAACTACCCCTGTCCCCGCCCCGCCCTATTGACATTTGATTTGCTCTGTGATATAATGTATAATATCAGCTAGTTGTGTGTCTCAGAATGGGAGGGATTTATATGAGAAAATATCATCTTGCTGACGTTCTTACCAGCTTGGAAACGCTGTGTGCGGTAATTTTAATTGGTTTTGCGATTGGGAATGTGCCAGTAGACTATGCACTCTGGGTCTTTGCCGCGGCTGAGCTCTGCGACGCCTTTGACGGCATCTGCGCCCGCCGCTGGCCCTATCCGGACGACGGCAAACGCCGCTGGTGGCGCATTTACGCCGTAGAGCTAGACCAGCTCTCCGACATCGCCGCTGGCCTCGCCTGCTTACTCTATGTCAGCTGGCGCGTCAGCCTCACCTGCGGCTTAGTGGTTTTAATCACCGCTCTGGTCATCGGTTTTAGCATCCAGCTCACCGTCAAATGGCCGAGCGCCCGTCGCTCACTCACCGATTGGGGCTTAGGCTCCCTGGCGCGTTGGTACGAATCCGTTCGTCCGATTCATCGCCTCTTGACCTGGCTGGAGCGCCACCCCAAACTCTGCCTGGCGCTGGTGCTGATTCGCCGCTACCTCTACGTCGCGGCTATCGCTGTGCTTATCATCTGTATGATTCTTGGCACTAGCTGGCCCCAGCCGCTGCAGTTTGGCGCGCTCGGTGCGCTGGTCGCAATTGGTATCTTCCTGATTTTCTACAAGCGCGACCGCCTCACCCAGGATAAGACCCCCCTTCCCAAAGCCAAATAATCCCTTACTCACCGCGTTTCCAAGCCACGACCGTCCCCGGACGGTCGTTTTTTCTTGCCCTTCTCGCCCGCGTCCCCTCCGCCACCCCAGCCGCCCACTTCGCACCTAGCCTCGCCCCGCCAGCGCTTCCTGATATACCGCTAGCAATTTCTGAATCTGCGCTGATTGCAGCGCTTCCTCGCGATGTGCCATCATCACCCGGCTCATCTTCTCAATCTGCCCCGCCGGCAAAGCCTCCAGCGCCGCCGCCATCGTCTCCGGCTCCGGTCCCGCCGCCAGCACATAGCTCCCCTCCGGCACTACCTCGCGCATATTCGGATCACAGAAAAACACCGGCAAACCCGTCGCCTTCGCTTCTAGCAGCGTCATCCCTTGCGTATCAAAATTATACGACGCCATAATCGCCAGCTGCGCCGACCCCATCTGCCGGATAATCTCCGTCCGTGGCCGCCGCCCCCGGAACTCCACCGCCAGCTCCTGCTGCCGTGCATAGCGCTGGGCCTTTTTCAAATCGTTTCCATCGCCATACACCGTCAAATGATACGGACGCTGCAGCTGCGCCACCGCCTTCAGGAACGGCATAATCCGCTTCTCGTGTGACACGCGCGAGTTCCACAACATCAAAAGCGGCGCCCCTTCCTCCAGCCGCCGCACCTGGAACTCCTGCGTCACCAAATCCTCATCCACCCCGTTTGATACCACCCGTAGCGACCGCGTCACCCCGTAATGCCGCAGTTTCTCCGCGAAGTGCCGCGTCGGCGTCACGACGATGTCGGCCGATTCCGCGTGGTTCACCATCAACCGCCACATCCGCGCCCGCGTCAGCGTCGGCGCCTGGAACTGATCCCGTTCCACTTCCACCCCATGTTCCAAACACTGCGCGTGCAGTAAATCCAGCGCCTCTGCCACCCCAAACCGCAGGGCTGGCGCCACGTTCACCGCAATCGCCATATCTTCCCGCCCATGCATCGTCTGTACCACCGGCAGCCCAAACCGCCGCGCCAACCGAATCCCCGCAATGCTGCACGCCGCCTCATAGTGCGCATGCACCAAATCAAACTCCCGCCCAAACTCCGGCCGCTGGTCCAAAATCGCCGTCTCAATCTCCTGCGGCGTCCGCGCCACCGCGGTCTCGTTAATCTTCAACCACTTAAAAGTCGGCACCGTCACCACCGTCGGGTCGTCCGAATCAAACCCCGGACAAAATACCACCACGGTATGCCCCAGCTTCTCCAGCTCGCGCTTCTGCGCCTGGATTGACGACACAATCCCACCCGTCGCCCAGGGCGCATAAATATCGGTAAACACCGCAATTCTCATAGCCCTATTATACCGCATTCCGGCCCGACACCAAAATGTGCTATACTGATTCTATGATGGAATTACATACTACTTATCGCACCGCTGAAAGCGTTTCGCCCAAGCACCCCGACAAACTCTGTGACCAGATTTCTGATGCTATTCTGGACGCACATCTAAAACAAGACCCCCAGGCCCGCGTCGCCGTGGAAACCTGTGGCGGCCACGGCCAAGTCTTTATCACCGGTGAGATTACCTCCCGCGCCAAGGGCGTTGACATTCCCGCCATCGTCACCCGCATCACTGGCGATGATCAGCCCAAGCTCTACACCAACCTCGTCCAGCAGAGCCCAGAAATCGCCCAGGGCGTAGATACTGGTGGCGCCGGCGACCAGGGAATTATGATTGGCTATGCCTGCGACGAAACCCCCGAGTTGCTGCCGCTGGAAATCGTGCTGGCGCGGCGGCTCAACCAATTCATCTATGCTAAACACCCTTTTGACGGCAAAACCCAAATCACCCTCGTCATACCCGACCTTGGCGCCGAGGACCAAACCCCGCGCGTCAGCTCCATTGTCGCCAGCTTCCAGAATACCTCGCGCGCCGAGCTGGATCAACTCGTCCACGAGTTTATCGCCCGCGAAGAGCTCCAAGGCGCGGATGGCGCCGACATCACGCTCCACCTCAACCCCGCCGGCGACTGGAATCAGGGTGGTTTTGAGGCCGGCACTGGCCTCACCGGCCGCAAGCTCATCGTAGATAACTACGGTCCTCGCATTCCGATCGGCGGTGGCTGTTTCTCCGGCAAGGACGCTTCCAAGGTTGACCGCTCCGCTGCCTATATGGCCCGCCGGGTGGCGGTTGATTATCTGCGCCAGCGCCACGCCCACGAAGTGTTCGTGCGCCTCGCCTACGCTATCGGCTACGCCGAGCCGCTGGAACGCACGGTGGTGATTGATGGCCAGGCTGAGCAAATTGAAGGCTACGACCTCACCCCGCGCGGCATCATCCGCTCGCTAGATCTCTTGCGCCCAATTTACGAACCCACCGCCCGCTATGGTCACTTCGGCGAAGGGTTTGACTGGGATAAGTAACCTATGCCCGGCGTTTGCGCTGCGGACGCCGGCGCCCATCAAACCCGTAACGATGTGTATTCGGATCTCGGAATAAGAAATTATGCAGCGGGAACCGGGTCAGTAGCAGATAAGCAGCAAGAATTGCCACGCTGAAGCCCATGCCAAGATAATTCCAGCTGGCGCCCAGCTCCGGCAGCGCCAGCACGCCCGCAAACACCGCCGCGCTCAGGAACGCCGCCACCGCAAAAGTCATAATATCCACCCACAGCACTGGATGATGCGTCCAACGCTGATAGGTATAGAAAATCGCCGGGATTGCCACTATCGGCACTAGGAACGACGCGCCCCGCGCCAGCCAGTAATGCGGGTTGTCGCCCAAAAACCACACGTCCACCAGCGTGCAAGCAAACAGCCCCGACAACGCCAGCTTGATGTGTTCCCAGGTGCTCTCGTTCGTCGCCGAGAAAATCCCCACCCATTTCTTTCGCCCGCTCCATTCGTAAGTAAAATGCAGCAAACTCCCCAACAGTGTCACCGCCAAACCTTCCCCCAAAATTAAACTAAACATAAACTAATTATAGCACCAAACCCCGCCAAACCCTAGCGTTTTATCTCAACCAAAATCGCCTCGTCATTGTAATAAATCTTGTCATAATAGGTTTCAATCACCTCACATTCATCGTTTTGATAGCAAGGGTTATCTTCCGGCGACGTCACGTCATTGCCAATCAACACCTCTACGCCCAAATCATAATAATTCAACAATTTATACGTCCCCCACACGTCAAATCCATAATATACTTTATAGACTGAACGCCCCAACAGTGGGTAGCGCGCGATACTAGAACGAATAGACGGCGCAAAATCCGGATCGTTTAATACGCTTACCGTCTTAGTCTCATCTGTCAAAATATTATCTTGATTAAGCGCCGTAATCGTCTGTCCCAACCGAAAGTTCGCATAATCCTGCTGTCGGCTCAACACATTGCCATAGATGAAAGCATAGACAAAGAAGCACCATGCAAGTAGAAAAACTGGTAAGCGCAGCAAAGTCGCATACTTAACCTGCACCAGTTCTACCGTAGCGATACAAATAAATCCAAACGCCACCGTAATTCCATACATCGCGTGCGCCGAAAATAACGGAGCCTCTAGCGCGGGATAAATCCCAAAGCTCCCCACAGCAACATACAGTAAGAATAGTAATCCCGCTATCGCCGCCAGCACCTTTGAGCAGTGCGCTCGGACAACTAGAAAGATTAGAAAAACCACTAGCACTAGTCCCACCAAAATTGTCCAAATCATATTAAAGTCTGACCAGATAAGCTCCGCATAAAATTGCAAGTGACCTATAACCGTTTGTGGCAATTCCGCCAACGGCGGCAAAGTCGTCGCTGCATAACCACCATCATAAGATGGCATAATCAAAAACCTAAAGCAGAGCATCCCCGCTGCATATGGCAACGCTCGCAATAATAAGGATTTTAGAGTCTTCGGGATAACCTTGCGTAGCTTTTCGGAACTCCCCAGCAAAGACTTTAACTCCATTAAAAGCAGCAGCACAAAGAAAATCCCATTCGCCGCCTGATAGGTCATACACATTACCAACGCCGAGCCAAAAGCTACCACTGGGAAGACCGCCTTATGCTTACAATCCCAAAACAAAAATGGCAAGATTGACGCCAGCACCGACAGAGCCATATAGGGTGCATCAAACTTATATGCATAGCACTCCATAAAATACGGCGACAAGCCAATCGGAATACCCGCTAGATAGTGACGTACCTTGAACTCTTTAACGCCCGTGATCGCATAGACCGCAATTGTGCTTGCCAGACCCATAATCAAACACGCCACCAGCTGTGTCAGGGGTGAAATCTCGGCCAGGAATTGATTCGTATGTAGAAACGTCGCACCCCAGTTTGAAACATATCGTCCGAATTGCTCCCAGTACTGATACCCCTCATTCGCCCGTCCATAGTCATCATAATAATTAAAATCCGCCCGAATTAACGCCAAGAGCCCTACCGCAAAAATTGCCGCAAAAATCAGAGTCGGCTTCAATAAAAAGCGATACTTCGCTAACTCAGACACCCAAGACTTGACGCTCATCGCCTTTTTGCTATTCGTCATTCGCCATCTTTTCCATCTCATTCTTCAGCCACCTCAGCCGCTGAATATTCAAATTCTGCAGTTTATAGGTCGGCATAAACGGCAGCAAACGCCGCTTCAACCGGGTCGGGTTTAGACTCAAACGCTGCGAGACCATCAGTTTCACTTCTTCCTGGACATAAGACTCCGTCTGTGCCAAACTTTCCTGATGCTGTCGCACAAACTCCGCCGCCTCGCGCTTCACTTGGCGAATCCGCGCTCGCGACTTACTGTTCTCAATCGCAAAATAGCCAAACACAATAAACACCCGCCAATACAGATTCTCCCAACGCTCTAGCAGTCGCCGCTCACACAGAAAATCATACAGCCGGAACGCCACATAGAGGTGATCAATTGCATGGTCCTTAGACTTATCGCCCGACCAGGTGTTGGACATGGTGCTGTTCTCGTGGCGCACGTAAAATTGCAGTGATCGGTTCAAAAAATACACCTTTCGCACCGCACAAAGATACGCTACGCAAAAATATGCGTCCTCATAATAAAGCCCCTCTGGAAACCGCAATCCAACATGCTCAATCACCGCTCGCCGAAACAGCTTATTGCTCGGCGCCAAGTCTACATTCAAAATTAAGTCCTCGTTAACCGTCTGCCGACCAGAATACTTCAAGGAATAATAATTATCGTCACTAAACTTCATCTCTGGATGAGCTTGATAAATAATCTGCGTTCCGCAAATCGCCAAATCCACTCTCTGCGTTGTCATCGCCTCCAGCATTTGCGCACAAAAAGTTGGATCCTTATAATCATCCGCATCACAAAACGTCACAAACTCCGCCCGCGCCGCCTGCAAACCAATATTCCGCGCCGCCGACACTCCGACATTGGTCGGATTATGGATTGCTCGCACCCGCGCGTCCTTCTGACTCCATTCCTCCAGCACCTCCCGTGTATTGTCGGGAGAGCCGTCATTCACGCAAATAATCTCAATCTCTTTCAGGGTTTGTTCAGTCAGCGATTTTAGACAGCGCGGCAGGAACTCACCTCCCTTATAGCAAGTCACAATAATGCTCACCTTCGGCATCGCAGTCGGCTGAGACTCCTTGACGCTCTGCGACCGCCGCGCTGCCGCCGCCGACGCGGTTTTGGATGATTTTTGCTGCTTCTTAATCGTTTTTGCCATTTTGCTTCTCCAATTCTCGTACTTTTTGTCGCAAAGCGTAATTTTCATTCGCAATTTCACCAATCAGGCGCGCGATCTCTTGCTGTTTCCGATAGCCCGGATGCGTCGCCAACCAAAACTTCTTCAGATTGCGCTTCAGCGCCTGTTTCAGCTTCATCTGCCGCTCCGTCCGACGAATATAGCGCAAGCTCGCATCCGTATCGTGCGCCAAAATATACTCTAGAAGCTGCCACTGCGGCTGCGCAAACAGGGAACTATTCAAACTGCCTTCTTTGGCCGCCGCTTCATACTCGGTCTTCGCGCGCTCCACAAACTCCCGCCGCAAATCCGGCGTCAGGCGATAGATATTCCAATAATACGACCCAAACTTCGCCATCTGGAACAACTCTTTCAGCTGTTCATAAAGCCCATTCGCACGCAAATACCGTTCAATCTCGCCATATTCAATCGCCACGTTAAACACCTTGCCGGGGCTATTAACCGACGATTTCTCATTGTCCAAACGATAGTGTAGGAAAGCTTCCTCCGTAAACACCGCTCGTTCCGTCGTCGCCCACACCTTAAAGTTAAAGCTCGTATCCTGATACGAGGCTCCCGGCGTCGGCAAAAACTCAATTTTATGTGCTTTGAGGAACTCGCGCCGATAAATCGCCGACCAAATCGCCGGTTGCTGATAAAAAATCCCCGTGCGCTCCTTCGGGTTAATCAACCGCCCCACGTCCAGCGGGTCAATACAGCAATAAATCTCATTCTTGCCGCCCTTGTAACGGTAGAAGTTGCTCCGTGCCACATCCGCATCAAACTCTTTCGCCAGGGCGTATAACTTCTCAAACGCGTCCGTCTCAATATAATCATCCGACTCCACAATTCCGATATATTCACCCCGCGCCTTCTTCAAACCCTGGTTCATACTATCGCCATACCCTGAGTTTGGTTTCGTAATCACCTTAATCCGGGCATCATTCTCGGCGTATTCCTGAATGATCTCCGGCGAACTGTCCGTTGAACCATCATCAATACAAATAATCTCAATCTCCGCCAGCGTTTGGTTCACCAGGCTGTCCAGGCATTGCCGCAGATATTTCTCTACGTTACAAATCGGTACTAGAATAGATACCTTAATCGGGGTTTTGGCTTCTTGCTGTTTCATAACTCCCATTTTAACATACCTCTGAGGTTTTCTGTACCCCTGCCACTCTAACGTCTATTCCACCGTCTTCAGCGACTCCAACATCTTAATCTTCCTGAGCTGCCGGTGGGTGAAGAAGTTCACCGCCACCGTAAACACCGCCACAATCAAGATCGTATAGAGATAGCTCCAAGGGTTAATCTGCCGCACAAACATCAAACTATCAATCTCGCAGGTCAGCAGAATATAATGGCAGAGGAAATACCCGAATCCCAGCCCCAACGCCGCCCCAATCAGCGTCAAAAGGTTGGTTTCGCTGTTAATATAATTATCCACTTCTCTATTATAGAAGCCTAGCACCTTCAAAGTCGCCAGTTCGCGCTGCCGTTCATTGATATTAATCGCCGCGAGATTGTACATCACCACAAACGCCAGGATTGACGAAGCCAAAATCAGGATCACCACCACCGAATTCAGCGACCACAATACATCTTCAATCTCCTGTTTCGCATCTTCCGCACTCGTCACCACCGTCCCCCACGCCAAATCCTCCAAAAATTGCTCAAAGTCTTCCTCTGACTGCCCCAGTTGAACAAAAATTGTATTCAATTTCACTTCGCCCACCGTCTCCGCATAGGTCTCCGGCGACATATAAATGTAATGTTCCAGGTGATTTTGCACCAAAGCCTGGATCTCGTATTCATATTCTTGCTGATTGATCACAATTTTTATTCGCGCTCCCGCCTGCACGTCCAAAAGTTCTGCCAATTTCGCGGTAATGATGACTTTTCCGTCCTCTAAGGTCACTTTTTGGTCGTTTTCATCCAATAAACGCAACAAATCCTGCCCCTCATCTTCCATCACGACTAAATTCGCTGCATAATCTTTGTGTTCACCCATCACCTCCACCGCCGCCACCTCAGTCGCCAGAGCTTGATTACCATCCTCAATCATCTCATCACGCACCGTTTCCACCTCCGCAGCCGGGTCCAGCAGCGCCACCGCCCGATCGTAAGCAAAAATCTCTCCAAACTGCGTTGCTGAAATATCCACCAGGGAATCGCGCAGCCCAAATCCCGTCAAAATCAGCGCCGTTGACCCCATAATTCCAATAATCATCGCAAATACCCGTGATTTATACCGGAAAATGTTCCGAATGGAGATTTTATTGGAGAAAGTCAGCCGCTTCCAAATCGGCGTAATCCGCTCCAACCACACCCGTCGCCCAGACCTAGGCGCTTTCGGTCGCAGCAAGCTGGCTGGCACCTCTTTCAAAGTCCGGAGCGCCACGTATAGCGTCGCCAGCAGAATACAAATCAGCGCCACGCCCACCCCAATCGTCGCATAAACCGGACTTAAGCCCAGCTCCAACTCCGGCAAAGCATAAGTATTCTCGTATAAATCCCACACCACATTCGGCAGGGTCACCGCTCCCGCCGCTACGCCCACCGCGCTGCCAATCATCACCGCCAGAAACGCATAACGCAGATATTTTCGAATAATCCGCCAATCCCCAAACCCCAGCGATTTCAAGGTGCCAATCTCGCCCCGATCATCCTCCACCATCCGCTTCATCGCAATCAAGCTTACCAAAATCGCCACCACGTAAAACACAATCGGGAAAATCGTCCCCAGTTTCTCAATACTGTCCACCGAGTTCAGCAAATCGCCATAAGCCGCATTATCCGCCCGGGTCGCCACCTGCCAATCATATAAATCCACCAGCTCCGCGTCCGCCACCCCCATCAACCCCTCCAGTCGCTCTGCCACTTCTGTCGGTGCTAACTCCGCCACCGCCTGCTCGGTCTGCTCCACTGCTTCTAGATACGCTTCACTCCCAGTCGTTTCAGCCTCCGTCTCCGTCGCTTTCAGATATAAATCCCGCGCATCCGCCTCGTCAAACGTCTCCGCACCGGCATAAGCGTAATAATTTACCTTAGCGCCGGTCGTTGTCACGCCCCGCTCGCGGTCCAAGAACAGCGGGCTTTCCACCACCCCTACAATCTTGTAAGTTGCTCCATCCACCGTCGTCACCGTATCACCAATCGCGAGATTATTATTCGTAAGCAGCGCTCGCTCCACCATCACCTCATCTGCTGCCGCCGGCCATTCGCCCTCCAGCAGCTCCACCCGGTTAATCGCCTGGCTCAATTCA
>CAMMXR010000010.1 GCA_946500965.1 uncultured Candidatus Saccharibacteria bacterium
TGGGCGCGGCCGTATGTGGATGCGGAAGAAGAAGCGCAGGCGGAGCAGGACGGAGAGGCGGAGCCACAAGCGGAAGATGAAGGCGAGGGGGGTGGATCAGGCGGGGGGAATCAGGCGACAATTGGCGGCGATATTTGTAATGACACATCCATTAGTGAGGAGTTGAGAGAAGCGGCGGGTTGTACGACGAATCAGACGCTGGTGCCGGTAGTGACGGGGATTATCCAGGTGGTGCTGGGGTTGGTGGGGATTGTGGCGGTGTGCGTGATGATTTACGGCGGGTTTACGTATTTGACGAGCACGGGTAACCCGGCGAAGATTGCGAAAGCGAAGAATATATTATTATATGGTGTGGTGGGGGTCGTGGTGGCAGGACTCGCGTATGCGATTGTGTTCTTTGTGAGCAAGGCGCTGGGAGGTTAGATTATCATAAAAGATATAGACATTTTGTGAAGAATGGTATATTATAGAAATAATTGTTAGATAATTGAAAGGAAGAATATGAAGAAAGTCATATTAAACACTGTAGCCGCTCTGTTGACGGTGTTGGGGCTGGGCGGAATTGCGACGATTTCGCCGGCGTATGCGGTGGTCTTTTGTGCGGACGGCACTGAGGTGACGGATATTTCGCAATGTAATGAATGGAGCGGTGGTTCTGGGATTTCGCAGAATGATGACCTGATGGCGACTCTGACTACGGTGATTAATGTGATCGTGGGTGCGATTGGGTTCGTGGCAGTGGTGATGATCGTGATTGGCGGTATTAGTTTTGCGACTTCACAGGGCGATTCTGGTAAGGTGGCGAAAGCTCGGAATACGATTCTCTACGGGGTGGTTGGTCTGGTCGTGGCGCTGCTGGCGTTTGCGATTGTGAACTTCGTGCTCGGTAGCATCTTTAACTAAGTCTAGGACTGCGGCGCAAGATGAAGAAGATTTGGATGGCGGGGGTGATGGTTCTAGCGGGATGTCTCGGGGTGTTGGGGGCAACGGCGGATACGTATGCTGTGACCTGCCCGGCGGGTTCCTTGAAAGAAGGGCAGGACTTGCCAAGTTATGCTGAATGTAATTTGGATGATGCGGGTCAGCCGGATCTGATGGACACGGTGACGCAGATTCTGAATGTAATCGTGGGGATTATCGGGGTGCTGGCAGTAGCAGTGATTATCATCGGTGCGGTGTTCTTTGTGACCTCGCAGGGGGACGCCGGGAAGGTAGCACGGGCGCGCAATACGATTCTATATGGAATCGTGGGATTGGTAATTTCCCTGCTGGCGTTTGCGATTGTGAACTTCGTGCTGGGGGCGGTGTTCGGAGGTGGTTCTGGCTCTGGTGGGGGGACGGGTGGCACCGGCAGTGGCGGCACGGGGGGATCGGGGACGCCAGACGCGAGCCAAACAGTGGATGTCTAATAGAGATTTGGGGACGCCGGAGAAATCCGGCGTTTTTTGATGTGTGGAGTGGAGCTGGAATGGCGGCGAGATAAAACTGGGGAGTGGAAAGTGGTGAAGAAAAAAGACCACCCGGGAGGGTGGTCTGAGTGTGTGAGGTGGGTCGCTTATTGGATGGCGATTTTGATGGGGGCCTCAACCTTTTCCTTCTCAAAGGTGATAGTGAGGACGCCGTCCTTGAGTTCGGCCTTGACCGAGTTTTCGTCTTCCTTGACCTGGACCGGAAGCGCGATGGTGCGAGAGAATTCGCCCCAGTAGCACTCTTGGATGTGCCAAGCGGTGGTGTTTTCATCTTCCCCGCCGCTGAGGACACCGGAAATGGTCAGAATGTTGTCAGAAATCGTGACGTTGAGGTCGGATTTGGAAATGCCAGCGGTGCGGGCTTTGACCACGAGCTTATCGGCGGTTTCGTAAACATCAACCGCAAGCTGACCTGGAAATTCGTCAGTATTATCCCACCCATCATTGTCCCCGTCTGATGGTTCTTGTTCGAGGCTGGACTTATCGGTAGAATCCGCGAGTGGTGTAGACTCGGGTTCGTCGAGAAAAGCCGCTGCTAGTTCATCTTCCATCAGCATGTCATCGTTGTTAGTACGAGCCATTGCTTTACCTCCGTGATTTATATTGTTATGCTTTATTATAAAGACTTTTTCCATTAAAATCAAGAAGAATGAAGGGTTTTGTTGTAAAAATTACAAGGCTGAAATGGTGGTTGGACTTGGTGGCGCCGCACACCTGTCGGGGTTGCGGGGCCTTGGGGACGGTTTTGTGCGAGTGTTGTAAAAATAACATATTGCGGGAGCGGGTGGAGATTTGTCCAAGTTGTAAGCAGAGGCTTGACAAGGCGGCGGTGCGGTGTGGGGACAAGCGGAGAGAAGTGAACGCGGGCACGGCGGAGGTGCGGGCGGTGTGCGAAGAGTGCGAGCTGCCGTTTGGGAGACTGAGAGTGGTGGGGTGGCGGGAAGGGCTTTTGAAGCGATTAGTGGAAGAATATAAATATCAGGGGGTGCGGGAGCTGGACGCGGCGTTGGCGGAGTTGGCGCTGGCGGTGATGGGAGAGGTGGGAGAGAATGTGGTGGTAGTTCCCTTGCCGACGATTGGGCGGCACGTGCGGCAGCGGGGGCTGGATCATACCTGGCGGCTGGCGCGGGAGATGGCGCTCAGGAAGGGTTGGGAATGTCGGAGGGCGTTGAGGCGGGCGAAGGATACGGTACAGGTGGGGGCGAAGCAGGCGGTACGGGAGACGCAGGCGCGAGAGGCGTATGAGGTGACAGAGCGGCTGGAAGCGGGGCGGGTGTATTTGCTGGCGGATGATGTGTGGACGACGGGGGCGAGTATGCGGGCGGCGGCAGAGGTGATGAAGATGGCGGGGGCGACGAGGTTGATGGGGGTGGTGCTGGCGACGGGGAGGCCGAAAGTGGAAGGGGCGGCTGGGGATGAAGAGGGAGTGATGAAGGACTATGGCGATGGAGCGGCGGAGGTTGCCCAAAAAGCGCAAAAATGATACAATAGAAATGTTGGAGAGTTACCCAAGTGGCTGAAGGGGGCGGTTTGCTAAATCGCTAGTGTGGGGAAACCTGCAGCGGGAGTTCGAATCTCCCACTCTCCGCCATAGTTTAGAGGCTCGGTGAGCCTTTTTTGAGACCTCGGGATAGTGAAAGGGGGCGAATAAAAAAGCTGAGACTTTACTTAACATAAGTTTTGCGGTATAATTGGGGTGGAAATTGCGGCGGGGCGCAAATAACAATTAACTGCGAGAAAAGAATGAAGAAGTTCACAAAGAATGTGTTACAAATCGTAACGGGTATTGGCACGCTGGCGACGCTGTATGCTGGAAAAGCGATGGCCTTGACGGTGCAGGAGGGAGCAGAGGCGGCGCGGGCGGACGGGATGCCGGCAGAGTTGGTGGGTCCGGAAGGGGTGTTTACGGAGATTTCCAACACAATTCTCTATATCGTAGGGATTATCTCGGTGATTATGTTGGTGTGGGGCGGTTTGCGATATATTCTTTCGGGGGGCGACAATAAGAAGATTACTGATGCGAAGAACACGATTTTGTATGCGATTATTGGTTTGATTATTGCAGTGTTGGCGTTTGCGATTGTAAACTTTGTGCTAAATGCAATCGGGGGGACGGTGACCGGCGAGGATACAGCGGCGGTGTTTTTGACGCTGCGGGGGTAAAGTTCGGCCATCAGGAAAGGGTTATGCTATAATATAATTATGGCAAAGATGGAAGCAGAGCAAGCAAAAAAGAAGGCAAAAGGGGCTGAGGTGGTGGAGACGCCGAGAGAAGAGGTGGCAAAGGTTGCGGCGCCGGAAACGACACAGACGAAGAATGCGGGCGAGGTGATGCGGGGGGCAGCGAAAACGGAAATCAGCTGGGAGGCGGAAGAGTATATTGTGCGAGATAAGAATGCCGGTTGGTATGTGGGGATGGTGGTGGTGGGGCTGCTACTCTCGGCGCTCGCGATCTGGTTGCAGGCGTGGACGTTCTTGGCGGTGATTGTGCTAAGCGTGGTGGCGCTGCTAGTTTATACGCTGCGGCCGCCGCGGATGCTGCATTATTCCCTGACGGAGCGGGGGTTGAGTGAGGGGGAGCATCTGTATAATTACGATGATTTTAAGGCGTTTGGGGTACTGAAAGAGGGGCAGCATTTTGCGATTGTGTTGACGCCGCGGAAACGGTTTTCGCCGCGAGTGACGGTGTTCTTCCCGGAGGCGCAGGGGGAGGCGATTGTGGATGCGTTCGGGGCGCGGCTGCCGATGGAGGAAGTGCGGTTAGATGTATTGGACCGCCTGATAAAGTTCTTGCGGATTTAGAGAATGTTGCTATAATATAAGCATATAGGTTATAAAAAAGTTAAGTAAAGGTGGGAATATGAACCAAAACAGAGCTAGGGATAATGAATTACAGCGGGCGATAGATGAGATCACGCGGAAGGCGGCGCCGGCGCCAGGGGCGGGAATGCCGGCGGCAGAGCCGAAGCCGGCGAGTGGGGCGGTGCCACCAGTGCCGCCGGTCCTACCAGTAGCAGAACCGAAGCCGCCGGTGCCACCGATGCCGCCGATGGGCAGTGCAAAACCGGTAGAGCCGGTGAAGCCAGTTGAGCCGGCGAAACCGGAAGCGAAGGCGGGTAATTCCCTGCCGCCAGTGAAACCGGTGAGCGCGCCGGTGCCACCTTCGGTGTCGTCAATTGTGGCGGGAGCGCAGCCGTCTAAGAAGCCAGTGGAACAGGTGAAACAGGTTGAGCGGCGTGATGACCAGCGGGACCGGGATAATCGTCCGGAGATGAAGCGGCCGCTGGGACAGAGCAATGCGGATGTGCAAAGTATTAAGGAGGCGGCGCTGAAAGAGCTGTTCCCGATTATGAACCGGATTGAGCTGAAGCCGGAGAAACGGTTTGAACTGTATTGCGAGATGATGGAAGTGATGAAGGATAAGGCGATCCTGAAGCCGGCGCACGAGGCGGCGAAAGAGATTAAAGATGAGAAGGCGCGGGCGGATGCGTTGGTTTGTCTGATTGAGACGATTGAGAAGTTGAATTAGCGTGAGCTAAGTAGGGCAACAAAAACTGAGCGGTGAGCCGCTCAGTTTTCTTAGGGGCGAAGGTCGCCCACGGGTTTAGTACATACCGCCCATATCGGGAGAGGCAGGCGCGGCCTTCTCCGGGACGTCAACGATGAGGGCGCCCATGGTAATAGCGGTGGCAGCGATGCTGGTGGCGCTTTGGACGGCTTCTTTGGTGACCTTGGCGGGGTCAATTACGCCGGCCTTCTTGAGGTCAATGAGACCTTGTTCGGGAGCCATAACGTTGATGCCGTAGCCGGGTTTAGCTTTCTCAACCTCGGCGAGCAGGGCCTGAGAGTTGAGGCCGGCGTTCTCCACGATGTGGATGAAAGGAGTGGTGAGAGCGCGCTTGACAATCTGGGCGCCAGCGGAAGTGTCTTTAATCGTGCCGGCGAGATTGACGAGAGTAACGCCGCCACCGGCAACGATGCCTTCGGCGAGAGCGGCCTTGGTGGCAGCTACAGCGTCGTCAACGCGGAACTTCTTTTCGTCAATTTCGGTTTCGGAAGCACCGCCGACCTTGATGACGGCGACTTTGCCAAGGAGAGCAGCGGCACGTTTCTCAAGTTCTTCGCGTTCGTAGTCGGATTTGGCGAGTTTGGCTTGGGACTGGATGAGGTTGATGCGGTCCTTGACGGCGTTGGCGTTGCCGGAGCCTTTGATGATGGTGGTTTCGTCCTTGGTGGCGATGACCTTGGCGGCTGAGCCGAGTACTTCTAGACCAACTTCTTCAAGTTTCATGCCCTTGTCGCTGGAGACAACGGTGGCATCGGTGAGGATGGCGATGTCTTCCATAATTTCCTTGCGGCGATCACCGAAGGACGGAGCTTTGAGGACGAGGGTGTTGAAGACGCCTTTGAGCTTGTTGAGGACGAGGACCGAGAGGGCTTCGCCTTCAACTTCTTCGGCGATGATAACGAGGTCTTTGCGACCGGCTTGGGCGCATTGCTCCAGGAGCGGCAAGAGTTCGTTGGCGCTGGAGATTTTCTGATCGGTGACCAAGATGAGGGGTTTCTCAAAGATGGCTTCTTGGCGGTTAGTATCGGTGATGAAGAAGGGTGAGGAATAGCCTTTGTCATAGGTGAAGCCCTCAACGATTTCCTGCTGCATCTCAAGGCCCTGACCCTGCTCAACGGTGACGACGCCGTCTTTGCCGATTTTGCTAATGACGTCGGCGATGAGTTTGCCGATTTCGGAGTCGCCAGCAGAGATGGAGGCAACTTCGGCGACCTTTTGGTCGTCACCGGCGATTTTTTCGGCGGTCTTTTCAATGCCTTGGATGATTTCGGCGCCAGCAGCTTCAATGCCGGCACGGAGTTCCATGGGGTTGACACCGGCGGCGATGAGTTTGTTGGCCTCGTTCAAGATATTGTAGGTGAGGACGGTGACGGTAGTGGTGCCATCGCCAGCAACCTTGTTGAGTTTTTGAGCGGCGGTTTTGATGAGCTTGGCGCCGATTTGTTCGCCGAGGTTTTCGTCGGTGGAGCCGAGGTCAACGGCTTCAGCGACGGTGACACCGTCGTGGGTGATAGTGGGGGCGCCGTAGGATTTTTCAATGACGACGTTCTGACCTTTGGGGCCGAAGGTGACCTTGACGGCGTCGTAAAGTTGTTTGGCGCCGGCGAGGACTTTGGCGCGGGCGTCGGCTTCGTAAAAGATTTTCTTGGCCATAATTCTCCTTTATATAATATATTAGGGTTTAGAGGGTAGCGAGGACGTCTTCTTCTTTGACGATGATGTAGTCGGTGTCGCCGAGTTTGACGTCGGTAGAGGAATAGTTCTTGGTGATGATTTTATCGCCGGGCTTGACGGTCTTGACGTCGGGGCCGACGGACTCAACGACGGCATAGGCCGGGGCCTCTTCAGCGACGCCGAGCAAAATGCCGGATTTGGTGGTTTTCTCAGGTTGCTCTTTTTTGGCAACAATGCGATCTTGTAGTGGTTTTAGTTGCATCTTGGTAATAACTCCTTCCGTGAATCTATGATAGCACAGGTCTTTGGCACTTTCAAGCCCTGAGTGCTAATTTGAATAAAAAAATTATGGTGGTTTTATGGTAGAATGAGGGTATGAGTTTGAAGAGTTTAGTGGAGCAGGTTCCCTTTTATAATCAGGTGGTGAAGCCATGGCATTTGGCGCAGGCAGTGGCGGCGAGTGCGAAGTATGATTTTCCGGCTAAGAAACTGCGAGTGATTGGGGTGACGGGGACGAATGGGAAAACGACGACTTGCTTTATGATTTGGAAGATGCTGAACGAAGCGGGGCGGAAGGCGGGGCTGCTGACGACGGTGGCTTGGGGCGGCGTGGGGGGTGATGAGACAGATGTGGTGGACGAGGGGGAGGATGCGCGGCATCTACACCGGCAGTTTGAGCATATGACGACGGAGCGGGTGGAGGTGCTGAACCAGCGGATGCGAGCGGTGGCGGATGCGAAGGCGGAGTTTTTGGTGCTGGAGGTGACGTCGCACGCGCTGAGCCAGTTCCGGACGTGGGGGGTGCCGGTGGAGATTGCGGTGTTCACAAATTTGACTCATGAACACTTGGATTATCACAAGACGATGGAACGGTACCGGGCGGCAAAACTAAAGTTGTTCAAGCAGGCGGAATATGGGGTGGTGAATGCGGACGATGAGAATGGAATATACTATGAGGCGGTTTTTGCTCCAGGACATTATTCGTCCTATGGTATAAAAAATGGGCAAATTCGGGCAAAATCGGTAAAATTGGCGGAAAATGGGATTAGTTATTCGTGTGGTGATATAAGTGGTTTTGGTGATTATTCGTCTGGTGATATAAAGGAGTTGAAGATTCGGACGCAGATTCCGGGGATTTTTAACGTGTATAATTCCCTGGCGGCGGTGGCGGTGGGGCTGAAGGTGGGGCTGACTGGGAAGCAGATTGAGCAAGGGATTGCGGCGCTGACGGCGGTGGAAGGGCGGATGACGCGGATTCGGGAGGGGCAGGATTTTGAGGTGATTGTGGATTATGCGCACGCGCCGGATGCGCTAGAGAAGGTGTTTCGGTCGGTGAAGCCGGCGCAGAGGGCGGCGAGTGGGCGGAAGTCGTCGGGGCAGTTGGGACCAGGGCGGAGGATTATTGCGGTACATGGGGGTGCAGGGCGGCGGGATAGTTCAACACGGGCGCTTCGGGGGGAGATTCTGGGGCGGGAGAGCGATGTGGTGATTATTACGGAAGATGATTCGCGGGACGAGGATCCGCGGAAGATTGCGGCGCAGTTTGTGGAGGGGGCGGAGAAGGCGGGAAAGCGGATGGGGGAGGATTTATTTGTGGAATTGGACCGGCGGAAGGCGATTGAGAAAGCGATTAAGATGGCGCGGAAGGGGGATTTGGTACTGATTTTGGGGAAGGGGCATGAGAAGACGATTTTGAGGAAGGAGGGGGCGGTGGCGTTTGAGGATATTAAGGTGGCGAGAGAAGTGCTGAGGGAGCGCTAGGCGTCTGGCGCTACCACCCTGCGCTTCCGAACCTGCTCTTTGTCCTCGTAGGTGGCGCTCTCTTCAGCGAAAATGCTGCGCATTTTTGCTTCAGACCCGCGCCAGCCTAGTAATAGACTCGGACAAAGAGCAGAGTCCTCCGCGCTAGGCGTGGGGCGCCAGATGCCTAGCGTTTCCTAAGTCCGTCTGGCGCTTTAGGTGTGGTCGGGGGTGTAGTTGGCGATGCCTTCGGCGATGGTGGCGGGGGCGATGTTGAGAGCGGAGGCGATGGCGGCGGCGCAGGCCATGTAGGAGACGTTGGGCTCGCCGGTGAGGAAGCTGGCGACGGTGAAGTTGGTGTGGGCGAGGCTGAGGTTGGCTTCAGTTCCCTTGCGGTAGAGCTGGGAGTGCTCAATGCGAAGGTCAGAATCGGAAGAGATGCCGTAGGTGAGGGTGGATTTGGTGCCATGGAAGGTGGAGAAGTCGGGATAGTGGGTGTCATCGCGGTTCAGAACGACGATGGCAGGGTTTTGGCGGAAGAGGATGGTCTCGGCGCTGAGGAAGGTGGAGAGGTCGGGGTCGGTGAGACCGGCAGGAATAAAGTCAGTGAGGGCGGCGACGGTGATGGGGAGGTTGTAGAAAACGTCGTGTTCAAGGGAGGAAGCGGGGGCGGTGACAACGGCATAGGTGGCTTTGGCTTTCCAGGCTTCGCTGAGGAACTTGTGGAGTAGGGTGGCTTTGATGGGGTCGTCGGAAGCGAGAATGGCGGAGGGCTGGCTGGCGGCCAGGAGGATTTCGTGGACGTAGTGGGCGACGGTGGATTTGCCGGTGGAGCCGGTGATGCAGATGAGGCGCAGGTCACGAGCGGGGTGGCCATAGTAGGCGGAAAGAAGTTTGGTTTTGGTGCGGCCGAGACTGAACCGCTTGGACTTAGATTTGGGCTGAGTTGTTGCTTCCATGATACCTCCGTATGAGATTATTGTAGCATAAAAAGAGAAAATGGGCGGTAAATCTGTTAAAAAATGAAAAAATGTGGTAAAATATGGATGTTGCGAATGATCGCAATGTTCATTTTCATTTTGGGTGGATATGGAAGCAGCAATGCGGACTTATCCACACTTGTACCCGTAGCTCAGCTGGATAGAGCGTTGGCTTGCGGAGCCAAAGGTCAGAGGTTCGAATCCTCCCGGGTATACCATAGATATTTTGGAAATCCCTAGCTTTATGCTAGGGATTTTTGTGGGTGAAAGGTTGATGGTGCGGGATTTTGCGAGTAAAGGGGACAACAGGCGAGGAATGTGGTATAATGGAAGTAATATGTTTAGGAGGTCTAAATCAGAAAACGACGGACGGAGCATTGACGGGATGCGCCGACGGGAGGTGGATGAGGAATTATTGGACGCGAGTCTGCTGCCGTGGGATGAAGTGGGGGGCGGCGCGGTAGCGACGGATACGACGAAGGCGGAGGTGCAGCGACAGCAGATTATCCACTATTTCTTGGAGGGCGGAGCGCCGGAGTGTTTGAGCGATACGGAGTGGCAGGCATCGCCGGAACAGGAAGCGGCGGTGCGAGAGAAACTGGCGGCGGGAGAGTTGACAGAGGCGGACGAGGTAGAGCTGCTGCTGGCGGTGCGGGATCCGCTGAATAATCCGCGGATTGGGGCGCGGCGGATTTTCCAGGCGATTATGAGCGACGCTCGGCAACAGCAGATTTTGGCGGTGATGGCAGGCTTTACGGAGGCGAACTGGCAAGAGATGGACGTGGCGGCGTTAGAGCAATTCCTGACGAAGGCGCAGCCGGGGCGGGGTGATTTCCGGACGCCGGTGGGATTTGAGAAGGCGAAACGACGGTTTATGGAGCGGATTCGACCGCGGGCGTCGGAGCGGACCTGGGAAGCTTATGAGCGATCCATGGAGAGTTTGGAGAAGGTGTTGTATGGGCGGCGGCTGGATTATTATCAGCGGTTTGAAGAGTTGAAACGAGAGGTGGCGCAACCGACAGAGGTAGCGGCGGAAGCGAAGGCGGCGGCGCCGGAGGTGACGCGACTGACCTCGGAGCGGGCGGAGGCGATTCTGGCGCGGACGGTGATGGAAGGGGATCCGTGGCAACAGAGCGGGCGGGAGTATAAACTGGGGACGTATCATCTGATACAGGCAGGGCTGCAGCCGGCTTATGAGGTGAAGATGCCGGGGCTTACGATGAGTTTTTCGGTGCCGTTTAAGCTGGCGAATGGGCGGCTGGCGGTGTTGGGATATTATGCGGCGGGCAAGACGGTGATGAAGGTGGGGTCGTATTACCGGGCGCAGCCGCAGGGATTGTGGCGATACGTGCCGGATTACGTGCGAGATGCGAGCAAGGCGAGCGGGATTGCGTGTCTGGGGCAGGGGTATAATGAGGTGTCGCTGAATCTGCCGGTGGAGCTACAGGAGGCGCTGGCGGAGATTGAGGCGCGGGCGGGCGCAAAGCAGCTGGCGGAGACGAATCCGAACTTCTTCTTGGTAGGGACGGCGAAGGCGTATGAGACGGTACAGGATTACCGGGAGGCGCTGGCGAATGGGGGTCTTAGAGGAGATTATTATGATGAGGTGGCGGCGAAGCCATTTAATCACGAGACGCAGACGACGGGACACGCAGCGCCGCAGACGCTGGCGATTTCGCGGGCGAAGATGCCGGATTTTGAGCGGAAGATGGCGGAGTTTCAGACGCATGTGAGTTTGGTGGGGGCGGTGCGGGCGGAGGGGTTTTGGTCGCAAGATGGGCAGTTGATCTGGCTGTTCTTCCGGGATGAAGTAGGGCGCGCCTGGGTGGGGCAGGTGGAGGTGCGGTCGCGGTTGGCGACGATGGGGCTGAGGCGAGATTGGGTGGTGATGGGTGATTTTACGACGCCGTTATATGATTATTCGCGGCAGACGGGTGGGTATGGGGATCCGTCAGACGTGAAGGGACCGCGGCAATGTATGTGGCGGAATTATCTGAGCAAGGTGCCGCTGATTCGGGCGTATATTGAGGCGAAACGGTTGGGGTAGGAGTTGAGGCGGGGCGGGGGATGTGGTAGAATAAGAGGCGGAAGCGTGGCCGAGTGGTTGAAGGCGCACGACTCGAAATCGTGTGGGCTGGCAACAGTCCCGAAGGTTCGAATCCTTTCGCTTCCGCCAATCTAATCAGCCCAGCTTTGGCTGGGCGGATTAGATTGGCAGGGGTGGGACCAAGAGGTTCGTTACCGAGCGAAGTGAGGTTCCCTTTTCCTTTCGCTTCCGCCAGAAACAGAATGTGATTTTAGCGAGTTTACTCGCTATTTTTAAGGCGATCATCTACGACATGGCCGCCGTTTGATTGATATTGATCAATGAGCTGGGAAAAATAGGGGTAGACAGGGGAAGAGGAGTCGATGATAGTGTTGAGGGGGTATGCGCGATGATTGGGTAGGGGATAATTGTATTGGATGGTGACAGAGTCCAGATAGGGGTTCGGCGAATCATCGGCGATGTGATAATTGTGGCGAGTAGTACGCCGAATGAAGAAGGGGCTAGTAAAATAAGTGCCAGTGTTTTGGCTTTGGGCAAGATGCTGGTTGGTTTTGGTGAGTTCGGTGTCTAGAAGTTTTAGTCGTTTAGCGGGCTCAATGTCTTCAATAAGTGTGCGAAACTTTGGTTGTATGTCGGGAGGGAGGGCACGTAGCAAATCGCTATAAAAACGGTCGGCGTGGTCACCATAAGAATCGAAAATATCTTCTTTCCAAGGAGAGCCAAAAGATAATGATGATTGATCGAAGGCGCAAAAGGCGGCGAAGATGTCATGATATTCACTGTGTGGACCGATGGACTTAACGCGACGGGCAATTTCTTGGCGTTGTTGGTCTAGATATGGTTGTGTTTGAATGTCAATGATGGGCACATTAAAGAAGGCGGCGTGATGCTTAGTGTCATCGGTAATATGGTGATCATAGGTAATCAAAAAATCTGGCGGAGTGGGGTTACCGGAGTCGTCGTAGCGCTTGACGAGCACTTCATTATAGTGGTGGGTGCTCTGCTGGGCAAGATTTTGAGGAGTGTGCGTAAGATTAGTTTGGGAAGGGCGGAGATTCCCTGCTTGATTGCTAGTTCCTGCGTCGCCAATGTGCGTAAGAAGAAGGGAGGTGGGCCGGAGACTAGAAAAACCGTAGGTGATTCCTCGTTGACTTTTGACACCGCCGCGAGAGAGGTTGCTACTGCTATCGATATATGAACAGGAAATGGTGTTGCCGTCGCGAGCGGAAGCGGGGAGGTCGGAGTTAGTTTGACTTTGGGGTCTGAGCCAAAGGGATGGGTCGGTAACGAGGCGTTGGGCGGTTTGATATCCGATGGTGATATCTGGACGATTACCGTCAACAAGTTTGTAGTCTACAACATGTTGAAGAAACTTGATTGGGTACCCCGTGAGAGTGAAAACTGGTATAGATTGGTCTTGGTATTCGAGCTGAGTTTCGGCGATTCCCTCAATGCGGGCTTGGGCGGCAGCTTCAAGTTCGGAAAGAGGAGTGAGTGTAGCATTAAAAGACTGTTCGGCAAACTCTTGGGCGCGTTCACCCTTGACGGATTCGGCTTTACGGCGACGATAATCTTCCATTTCGCGGACTAGCTCTCGATCGGCGTAGTTTTCAGGGTCATGTTCGCGGGTTGGAGGTGGTATGATTGGGGTAGTAGGTGATGATTCTAGGTTTGCGCTAGAAACAAAATTGGACCCCAAAGGGGTCTGCGAAGACGAAGATTTCTTGGCGGGAAATAAGGCTTGGATACGTTTACCGAGGCTTTGGAAGAAAGAGCGGGAAGGGCGGTTTTCGGGGAGTTGTTCTGGGATTTGTGGTGGTATGAATTTTTCGTGTTGCATAGTGTTTATGATTGAATTTGGTCGGGGCTACCAGGATCGAACTGGCGACCTCACGCCCCCCAGGCGTGCGCGCTACCACTGCGCCAAGCCCCGCTGGAATGATTTTACCATAAATGAACTAATTTACAAGAGAGTGTGGGGTGGGGATTTTGGTGAAGGGGTGGATGATGTTTAATCGGGGCGTGGAGGAAGTGGTTAGAGACCGAAATCAAACAGGCGGATTTGGGACATTTTGGCGGAGTAGTGGGGGAGAGAGCGGCGGTGGAAGTGGTCGTATTTCCCCCAACAGAAAATGGCGCCGATGAGGGCGCTCATATAATGGTCGTAGGTTTTGGGGTTGAGCCGTGGTGGGGCGAGGGCGGGGCGGAGGGCTTCAAAGATACGGATGAGGACCCAGACGTTGCCGTGGATGATGGTGGCAGCGAAGTAGTCACGGTGGGTGTAGATGAAGTTCAGGAGGTAGGAGAAGAGGGCTTCGCGATCGTGGTGGTAGAGATGAGGTGGGGTGGTTGGGGCGGCTTTGGGGCGGATGAGGGATTTGAGGTGGGCAGGGAGACGGCGGCGGAACTCAGATAAAAGATGACGTTCGTAAACACGGAGGGCGTCATCAGGGTTGCGGCAATGGAGATAAAAGGTGGGGGAAGAAATGTTGGCGGATTGGCAAAGGTCGCGGACACGGAGGTTGAGGCGGCGATGGGCAAGGGCGGAGTGGAGAGCGGAATGGATGGACTGTTCGTTTTTGGCGTAGCGTTTGTCAAGACGGCGGCGGGCGGCGGCGGAAATCGGGAGGGTGGAGAGGTTGAGGTTGGGCATAGCTAGTCTTGATCAAGGGGTGGGAGACCGGAGCGCCAGTTGAGGTCGGACTCAAGGCGCTCTACTTTGTCGCTGTCAAGAACTTGGGCGCCGATGTCGGTGTGGTCATCTAGGGTGCCGGTTTTCTCGGCGTCGGATTCGGCAGGGGTGGGGACAGCGAGGACATCTAAGGGGCTGCCGCCAGCGGCGTTTTCGTTGGGGAGTTGAATGTATTCGGTGTGGTTTTGGTTTTGGTTTTGGTTTTGGCTTTGGCTTTGGTTGGTCATGTGGATTCCAGTTAGGTTTTGATTTTGGGTTACACTCTGGGGTTAGGATAGCACAACATAAGCGGTTTGTCAATGGGATTTTGGCGTGAATGATGGAAGGGGTAGGATGTCCGGATAGAAAATGGCGCAACAGGGGTGGAGTGGGGATTGGGATGTCCGGATAGAAAAATGCGGTTGGCTAGATTGAGAGACGGTATTTGGTGCCGGGGCCAGTGCCGGTTTTGATGAGTAGTCGTAGTTCAGTGAGCTTTTTGAGTTCGCGGCGGGCCTGTTTGTCGTCATTGCGATTGTTCATGTGATTGATCTCACAATATTCTTTATTGGAGATGGAGCCATATTTACGGGTATGAATAAGGGCGTATTGTTGGGTGGTTTTGAGATCGTGGTTGGGGGCAATTTGTTGGAGCCAGGCTTGATCATCGGCGGATAGCAAACTGGAAAAGTAAAGCGTAGCCTTAAAAATGCCGGAAATATTTTCAAAGCGCGGGGCTAGTAGATTGTGATTGTGGGCTGCTTGGTAAATTGTAGGAATACCGCGGGCGGTTTTGTCGGTAATGTGGTAGGTGCGGAGAAAATCAATTAAGTTGGGGTTGCGAGCTTTGGAGGGGGATCTAGTGAGATCGGAAATAGCGACAAGGCTTTCGCCAGGGTTGGTAAGTTCAATGCGATCGGGATACAAATCAATGTTAATGCAGGAGCTTTGAAGTAAATAATCGCGGTGAGCGATGGCATTGGCGAGGGCCTCGCGGAAGGCTTCGGTGGGGAGGATGTAGTGACTTTCGCGTAGACCAGTGGATTTGTTGAGAATGGCTTGTTGTGGGAGTCTGGACGTAATATAGGTGAAGGCTTGGGTGAATTGTTTGATGACGTCACCATGAAACTCTTGGCGTTCGGAGTAGATGAGACTAAGGTTTTGGCCGACTTTGTGGATACTGGGGAAGATTTTGAAATCAATGTAAACGTTGTGCAGGTAAAAGTCAATGTAGTGGTCGTGGCCGAAGGCGATGAGACCAAAAATAGTGAGCGCCTGGTCACGAATAGCTTTAACTTTGGTGAGTTTGGCGGTGAGGTTGGAGAATTGGGTTGGGTCAATGCCGATCTGAGCGAGATAACGGTCGATTTTGACTGGGTCAACGATGGACGTATAATCGGCGGCAATGGGCTGATTCTCTCCGCCGCCACTGCTGCCAGCAAAGAGGCTGCGTTGTTCTTCTTCGGTAGCAAGGACATTGGTGGCACCTTGACGGAGGTAGATTGTTTTGGGACCAACTTTGCGGCTGTAAAGGGGTTTTTGGTGGAGTTCGAGTTCGGGGATATGCAGGATGAGATATTGGTCTTTGCAGGTAATGGTGACTTGGGGTTTGCGATTGAAGAAGTTGTTAATTTGAGTAGAGAGGTCTTTCTGGAGTTTATCTAAGTCCGTACGAGAGAGACCAACGGTGTGACCTTCGTCGTTGATGCCGAGGTAAATTGTACCGCCGTGAGTGTTGGCGAAAGCTGAGATACTTTGCCAAAGATTATGGGGTAGGGTAGCGGAATGTTTGCCGAGACAGGATTTAAATTCTATGGTTGATTGCTCGGGGGTGGGTATGGTGACCATACTTTAAGTTTAGTATGGTAGAAAAGTTTTGTGCAAGCACGAGCGTTAAGTTTGGCTGTGTTCGGGAAAGCGGGTTAGTTGAGCTGAAGTTTGGCTTGGGTGGCTTTGAACTCGGCGTCGGTGGGTTTGAGTTCGCGCTCGCCGGCCCAGTTTTCGTTGACGGGGAGGAGGTGGACGTGGGCGTGGGGGACGTCAATGCCGACGACTTTGATCATAATGCGCTCGCCGAGGATTTGCTCGTAGTGGCGGGCAAGCTTTTTGACGGTGGCCCAGACGGCGCGATAATCTGCGTCAGGGAGGTCGTAAACCTTGTCAACTTCTAGTTTGGGGACGACAAGGGTGTGGCCTTCGGCTTCGGGGGCGATGTCAAGGAAAGCGAAGGTTTTGTCGTCTTCGTAGATTTTGTAACAGGGGATTTCTCCCTGGATGATTTTGGTGAAAATGCTGCTCATATAATTCCCTTCTGGAGATTATTTTAACAGGTTGGAATTGAGATGCAAGGGTGTGGTATAATGAGGGTATGAAGTTCACGAAGAGTTATGAGCCTGGGGAGTTTGAACCAACGATTTATGCGCAGTGGGAGCAATCGGGGGCGTTCCAGCCGCGGAAGATAGTGGCGGAGTCGCACGAAAGTGAGACGGAGGATGCGTATGCGATTGTGATGCCGCCGCCAAATGCGAATGGGAACCTGCACATTGGGCACGGGTTGACAATTGCGATTGAAGATGCTCTAACTCGGTATTATCGGCTGCGGGGGCGTTCAACTTGGTATATTCCCGGGGCGGATCATGCGGGGTTTGAGACCTGGGTGGTGTATGAGCGAGCGCTGGAGAAACAGGGGCATACGCGATTTGAATACACGCGGGATGAGCTGTATGCGCGGGTGTGGGACTTCGTGGAAGAACAACGGGGGAATATGGAGCTACAGGTGCGGGCGCTGGGGGCGAGCTGTGCTTGGGATGACTTGACGTTTACGCTGGATGAGAATGTGGTGGCGCAGGTGTATAAGACGTTTGAGAAGATGTGGAAAGACGGGATGATTTACCGGGGGGAGAAGCTGGTGAATTACTGCCCGAAGCACCAGACGGCGTTTGCGGATATTGAGGTGGTACATGAGGATGAGAAGGGGAAACTGTGGGAGATTGCGTATCCGCTGGTGAGTGTGCCGGAGGATATGATTGACTCGGCGTCGGATTTTACGAAGCGGGAGCTGATTGTGTCTACGACGCGGCCAGAGACGCTGTTTGGGGATGTAGCGGTGGCGGTGAACCCGGAAGATGAGCGGTATCAGGATATGATTGGGGGGCTGGTGGAACTGCCGCTGACTGGGCGGACGATTCCGGTGATTGCGGATGAGCATGCGGATCCGGCGTACGGGACAGGGGCGGTGAAGATTACGCCAGCGCATGATTTTGATGACTTTGAGGTGGGAGAGCGGCACGATTTGCCGCGAATACAGGTGATCGGGGAAGACGGACGGATGTTAGAGGCGGCGGGGGAGAAATATGCGGGGATGACGACGGAAGAATGCCGGAAGCAGGTGCTGAAGGATTTGAAGGAACAGGGGTATCTCCGGGGGGAGAAAGAGATTGTGCACAGCGTGGCGCATTGCTACAAGTGTGGGGCGGTGATTGAGCCGATGCTGAAAGAGCAGTGGTTTATAGATGTGAAACGGCTGGCGCAGGGGGCGACCCGACGGTTGGAGCGGAATGAGATTAAGTTCTATCCGGCGAATAAGAAGAAGGTGCTGATTAATTATCTGGCGGGGTTGAAGGATTGGAATATTTCGCGGCAGATTCCGTGGGGGATTGCGATTCCGATGTTCCGACAAACAGAGACGGAGGCGGCGCCGGAATGGATTTTTGATACACGGACGCACTTGCAGAAGATTGAGGTGGGGGGCGTGCATTATTATCGGGATGAGGATACGTTTGATACTTGGTTCTCGTCGGCGCATTGGCCGATTGTATGTACGAACTGGACGGAGGGCAAGGAGAATCCGTATTATCCGTTGAATGTGATGGAAACGGGGGCGGACATTCTGTTTGCGTGGATTGCGCGGATGATTATGATGGGGGTGTATGTGACGGGGGAGGTTCCCTTCCGCGAGGTGTATCTGCACGGGTTGGTGTTGGATGCGCACGGGCAGAAGATGTCAAAGTCCAAGGGGAATGTGATAAACCCGATTGAGCTAGTGGCGAAATACGGGTCGGATGCGTTCCGGCTGGGGATTTTAAGAGGGCGAAGCGCGGGGATGAACCAGGCGTTTTCGGAGAGTGCGGTGATGGCGGGGAGGAATCTATGTAATAAACTGTGGAATATTTCGCGGTTTGTACAACAACTGGTGGAGGAGGCCGATGGCTCATCCTCCTCAGAGCCGGTGAACCTCTCCTCAGCAAGGTTACAGCCCTGCTTCGGACCCGGTTCAGCCGGGAAAGGCTCTTCGGAGGATGATGCCATCGGCATCATCCGGCAGTTGCCGTACACAACCGGGAATATGGGGGAGGATTGGATTTGTCGGGAGTTGACGGCGTGTAAAGAGGCGCTGGAAGACGATATGGCGAATTATCGGTTCTCGGAGGCGGTGGAGCGGCTGTATACGACGATTTGGGATAAGTATGCGGACTGGTTTATTGAGAGCCAGAAGATGCATCGGAATGTGCCGCTCTTAAAGGTGACGCTGGAGATGATTCTCAAGATGTTGCATCCGTTTGCGCCGTTTGTGACGGAGGCGATCTGGCAGAGTTTGAGCTGGACGGAGGGGCTTTTGATGACGCAGGAGTGGCCGTCTCGGCTGCGGAGCGACCCGATTTCGGCGGAGAACTTTGAAAGGCTTATGGTTGTCGTCTCGGAAGTGAGAAGGGTCTCTAACGAGCTCTCAGAGGCCACTAGGGGCAAAAAATACGCGCTTTTGTATGGTGATGAGGCGCTAGTGGATGATAATTCCCTGCTGGTGGCGGCGCTGGCGCCGGTGACGGAGGTGATTAGTTGTGAGGGGCAACCGCGGGGGCTGCGGCTGGCGCTGGCGAACCACGAGTTGTACCTAGATGTGCCGGTGGAGGTGGTGGCGAAATACCGGGAGCAGCTGGAGGCACGGATTCTGGCGGTGGGTAATGAGTTAGATGCGCTAAATGCGCGGATGATGAATCCGAATTACGTGGATAAGGCGCCGGCGCATCTGGTGAAAGAGACCCGAGACGGGATTACGGAGAAAACGGCGTTGATTGAGCGGTTGAAGGGGGAGCTGGTGGCGATCGGGGAGGGGGTGTAGTTCCCTGGTGACGTAAGTCCCTGGTTTTGGGGGTAAAACGGGCGGAGGGCCCGTTTTTTGATGGCTTGGTTTGAGTGGCGCGGTGGGGTGTGGGTGATATGTTTTTGTGGTGGAAAATGCGGGAAAGGGCTTGTATTTTGAATATGGTAGTGGTAAAATTGAGGTAACGAAGCTTCAAGGTATTTGAGGGTTCGGAGTTAACGTGGAGATATGATGGCTTGATTGTCACAATTTGTGCGTTAATTGGGAAACGTTTATGCTTGTTTGTAAAGTTTTTTCACAGTGTTTTTGCTGTGGTTTTTGATTTGATGGAGGTTGAGGCGATTGGGGTTAGGCTGGTTAGCGGAGGAGGTTGAGATTGGGGGATGAGGGGTTGGGGAAATTGTGAGATAGAGAAGGGAGAAAAATACCACCGGGCGGTGGTATTTTTTGGTGGGGAATTGATGCTGCTGTGGTAGAGGGGGCCGGAGAAGGGAATTAGTGGCGGAGTTTGCGGCGGAGGCGGTTGGTGGTGCGGAGAGCTTGATAGAGGCGGTAGCGAACGGGATGAAGGGGGAGGTCCCAGGTGCCGGCGTAGTCAACTTGGTGGCCACCGAAGGATTTTTTATACTGAGTGAAGCCGTACCAGGGGTGGTGGGGGTCGTTGGAAGTGGTGATGCCCCAGAAATCAAAGGTGGTTTGGCCGGCGGCTTTGGCGTCAACGATCATTTGGACAAGGAGGATGGTGCCGGCGACGAGTTTGCGGTGGGCTTGGTCGGCGGCGGCGTGGGCGTAGTAGCGGACGCCGGCGTAGTCGTAGACGAGGGAGGCGGCGATGGGGATGGGCTGCGCGAGCTGTTGGTCATCAACAGGGAGGGTGTGGGGGTCTAGCTCGGCGATGTAGAGAGTGGCGAAGCCGGATTTGAGCTGGTTTTGGAGGTGGGTGGCGGACTGGGGAATGAAGTGGTTGCGGGAGCCGACGCCGGCGAGAAGGTTGGTGAGGATGGAGATTTCGGCGGGATCTTTGGTCTGACGGATGACGATGCCTTTTTTGGCGTGGTTGCGCCAGAGGCGGGCTTTCTCCTTTTCCATATTGGCGAAGAGGTCGGATTCGGGTTGGGTGAGATCAAGGACCCAGGTGTGGGCGGGGTCAAGGTCGTGAGATTTCTGGAGGTGGAGGGCGGCGGGGTCGGCGAGGGGGAAGGTGGGCTCAAGGCG
>CAMMXR010000011.1 GCA_946500965.1 uncultured Candidatus Saccharibacteria bacterium
ATAGCCAAGTCCTCGTCCACACTCCTCGCCCCGCCCCCCAAGTCTCTCCCGCCGCCCTCACCCTGGCCCGCCGCGGCTTCCAGAACCCCCGCAAGAAGCTTGCCGCCAATCTCGCCACCCCTGACTGCCCCAAGACCGCCTGGCAGTCCCGCCTCGCCGCCCAAGGTCTCAATCCCGATGCTCGCGCCCAGGACCTCGCCCTCGCCGACTGGGCACGACTCGCCGAGCTTCTAAAATCTAATCACCAGCCCTAACCCCGCCCCGCACTCTCGCCTCTAACTCTCCCAAAACCCTTGCGCAGAACAACCATAAGCGTTAAAATAGTATCAAACCATATTAATTAATAATCTAGTATTCTAAAAAGGGAGGCTTAATGAATCCTGAAGACCAAAACCCAACCACTAACCCCGCGGCGCCCGCCGGCCCCGCTCCGGATCCAACCACCGGCACTACTCCTACCGCTCCTGCCACCCCTACCACTCCTGCCGCCCCTGACGCCCCCGCGGCCGCCGCCGTTTCTCCCGCCGACAGCCTCGCTGCCGCCCAGGAGAGTCTCACCGCTGCCGCCAACGCCGCCGCCGCTGGTCCCGACCCAATTGCTGCCGCCGACCCGGTCGCTGCCTCAGCTACCACGCCTGACCCTGTCACCACTCCAGATCCTGCTCCGACTACTCCCGCTGACCCCACCACTCCCGACACCTCGGACACCAGCGTGACTGACGCTGATACCGCCGCGATTATTGACGAGCCGCTGGTTCCGGCCGCCCCCGTCCCCGGTTCTATCGGCAGCGTGACCTCGGTCCCGCCCGTCGCCGACCCGGCTGCCACCACCGACGCTCCAGCTGATAACGCCTTTGCGGCCGCCGCTGCCGCCGAACCGGCCGCCACTCCCTTCAACCCCTTTGCTCAGCCTGCCGACGCTGCTGTCCCGACTGCCTCAGCCGCTCCCGCCACGGACAGCGTCAACCCCGTTTTCCAACCCGTGAACCCCGGCACCACGCCTGCCGCTCACCCCGCCAAGAAACCTGCCATCCGTCCCCAGCTGCTCATCCTTATTCTCGGCATCGCCGCCGGTCTGTTCCTGATTGCCACCATCGTCCTGGCCATTCTCTACGTCAACGCCCTCAACAACAAAGAAGTCGTCTATTACCCCCAAGTCACCGATCCTGAACCGGTCGTAGAGACGCTCTCCTGCACCCAAGTGCTGGACCTCGCCTATCTCGCCGGTTATGCTACCCCCGTGAACGGCAATCGTGCCATCACCGCCACCTATACCGACGATGCCCTCACCGCCCTCACCGTCAGCTACGACGCCACCTACAACAGCGACCTGGACGCCAACACTGCTCGCGCCAATCTTGAAGCCGCCCAAATCTCCCTCGTCAACACCCCCGAAAGCAGCTTCACCGCCGCCTACAACGTGAACGGCGCCACTATGCTGGCCGACCTCCAATCTGTGGACGACCTCTTGACTAATGACGCCGCCGAAACCCTGCTCTTTGGCACAGTCTCCGGCAACCCCGATGCGATGGCCCGCACCGGTCTGGAAGCCACCCTGACCCAAGCCGGCGCCACCTGCACCGTTGAGTAATCAGCGCTGCCATCACCAAAACCCAGCCCCTCGGCTGGGTTTTTGCCTCTCTCCACCCCGCCGCCTCTCGCGCTCCCCGCTCGTTCGTGTTATAATATCCCCATGGCCAAAACTTATATCACTACTGCAATCCCTTATGTCAACGGTAACCCCCACATCGGCCACGCCATGGATTACCTGCTCGCTGACACCTACGCCCGCTTCTGTCGCAGTCAAGGCGACGAAGTGCGTTTCCAAGTCGGCACCGACGAGCACGGCAACAAGGTCTTCCGCAAAGCCGCCGAGGCCGGTCTCACCCCCGAGGCTTACGCTGACCAAAACTCCGCCAAGTTCCGCAACTTCATCCAGCGCCTCAAGGTCACCTACACCGACTTCATTCGTACCACCGACCCCGACCACATCCGCCGCTGCCAAGCCATCTGGGAAAAACTCCGCCCCCATATCTACTCCGCCGAATACCACGGCTGGTATTGCGAGGGCTGCGAAAGCTTCGTCACTCAGAAGGAATACGATGAGCATCACGGCGTCTGCCCCGACCACCAAAAGCCCTATCAGCGCCTCTCCGAACAGAATTACTACCTCCGCATCTCCGATTTCAAAGACCAAATCCGCACCAAAATCCTCGCCGGCGAACTCACCATTCTCCCCGAGTTCCGCAAGCAAGAAATGCTCCGCCTCCTAGAAGATACCCCTGACATCTCCATTTCCCGCCCCCGCAAGCAGCTCACTTGGGGTGTTCCCGTTCCCGGTGACGACACCCAGGTTATGTATGTCTGGGTGGACGCCCTCTCCAACTACCTCACCATTCTCGGCTACCCCGACCAGCCCATCGCCGATTTTTGGCCCGCCGCCGCCCAATTTGTCGGCAAAGACATTCTCCGCTTCCACGCCATCACCTGGCCCGCCATCCTGCTCGGCCTCGGCCTGCCCCTGCCGCGGCGCCTGATTTCTCACGGTCACGTCCTCGCCGGCGGTCAGAAGATGAGCAAGAGCCTCGGCAACGTCGTTGATCCGGTAGAGGTCTTGGATCGCCACGGCCTGGATGCCTTCCGCTACTTCTTCCTCCGTCACATTGATACCTTTGCCGACTCCGATTTCACCTGGGAGAAGTTTGAGGACGCCTATAACCACGAGCTCGCCAATGACCTCGGCAACCTCGTCCAGCGCCTCGCCACCCTCTGCCAGAAGAACTCCGTCCCTGGCCAGCCTATTCCTAACCTCGCAACCTCGTCCGCTGCCCAGTCCGCCTCCGCTTCGGCTCTCTCCGCCGACCCCGAATACCTCCAGCTGATGCGTCACTTTGAGTTCTCCAAGGCTCTAGATCATCTCTGGCAGCAGGTCCAGGGTCTCAATCAGGCCATTGACGCCGCTAAACCCTGGGAACTCGCCAAGCAGGGAAACACCACCGCGGTCCAGGAGGTTCTCACCGACCTCGTCCAGCGCCTGCTCGTCGTTGCCGCTCGCCTCACCCCCTTCCTCCCCGACGCCGCCGAACGCATCACCACCATCTTCACCGCCCCCGCCATCACTCCCCCTGCCACTCCACTCTTCCCCAAATCCGCCTAAACTAATATATCACCAGACGAATAATCCCTGAAACCCGTATATCACCAGACGCATAAACCCAAAAACCAGTATCTCACCAGACGAATATCAATCCCCATCCCAATAATGCTTCCCCGCCAGCACATCATAATTCACCAGTTCATAATCGTGCAGCGCCTCCGTCATCTCCGGCGCTTCCTTCCCATAATACGCCGCCGACAGCACCGGCGTCTCCGTACAGACCTCATCCAGCAGGTAAAACAACGCCGGCTTCTCTACCCCCAGCAGATTATAAACCGTATTCATCAAACAGTTCGGCGTCGTAGTCGGCAGGTCCACCCCCTCGGTCGGAATCTCAAACCCCAGCACCGCCTCATTCAACTCCGCCACCTCCGCTTCCGTATACGGCGGCTCTATCTCAAAGTTCGCATACACCAAATACGGCGTCAAGTGCGCCCGCCGTTCCTCCAGCGGATCATCCGAGTCCTTATATTCACTATACAGCCCCGGCGCATGGTCACCAAAGAACAGTACCACCGTCGGCTCGTCCAGTTCCGCCACCTCTGCCAAGAAATCCGCCAGATACTGATCCCCATTATGAATACTCTGCCAATGCACCGCTAGATTATAATCATCCCGTCCCCGTGGCCAAAAATCAATTTCGGGGTACTCTGGCACCCAATACGGCCCGTGATTCTGCATCGTCACCAGCCCAATCATCTGCCCCGCCTCTCCGTCCCGCAGCTGCGCCAACACCTCCTGATAAGCCGACCAGTCGTTCGCGTAATCGCTCTCCCCCTCGTGTTCCCTAAACTCCATTCCATCTTCATCCACAAACTCATCAAAGCCCAAAATCGGATACACGATATTCCGCTTATACATAGTCCCATCGTAAGCGTGCAGCCCCCAAGTCTCCAGCCCAAACAATTTCGCCCAGCTGGCCGCCGATAGCACCCCTGTATTCTTGCTCAGCGAGTTTACATAGGGTGAATTGCGCGCCCAATAGTTAGACAGCCCCGTGTAGCCCTCAAACTCCACGTTCGCCGTCCCACCCCCGTATTCCGGCGAATACATATAGCCACTCGGATATTCCTCAAACAGCTGGTGTAGATTTGGCAGAATATCGCCCCCCGTGTGCGGGTATTTCTCCTCAAACAGCGCCGGATCCGCAAACGACTCGTTCATAATAAACACGATATTCATCGCCTTCTCATCCAGCGGCACCCGCTCCGTGTCCGCCGCTTTCAGCGCCCGATATTTTTCCGCGATCCGCTGCATCTCCGCCTCGCTGTAATCTTCCGGCTCTTCCACCTGCATCCGCCCCAAATTATACAAGAATCCCAGCACAAACCCGTTCTGCTCGTAATTTTCCGTTTGGTTCCAGTCCACAAACGCCGCCCCCTCCAACCACTCGCCGTAACCTCGCCGCGTCAGTACCGGCAACGTCACACACACCGCCAGGCTCACCGCCGCCAGCGTCAAAGTCGCCCGCGGCACCAGTCCGATCTTCTCCCACCAGCGTCGCTCCCGCCACGCCGGCACCAGCCATTTCCTGAGGCAATGCTCCAGCAGCCACGCCCCTAGAATCAGTAGCACAATCCCCGCCACCAGCTGCGTCACCTCATTCGTATCCACGAATTCGCTCAGGTTGCCCGCCGATTCCAGCATCTTCAGATCCTCCGGCAGCACCGGCGCATCCCGATAGCTCAGTTTCTGATAATTCGCATAGCCCAGTCCCGCCGCTATCGCCAACCCGATCGCCGCTGTCAAAATCGGTCGCAGCGTCACCGCCGCCATCACCATGAGGCCCGAGAAAATCACCAGCACGCTATACTCATACAACACCGGCTTCTCTGCGATCCACGCTTCTGCCGCCGCGGTGTCATCCATATTCTGTTTCAGAGTCAGTATCCAGGTCATCAGATACGCCATCCCCACCAGCAGCGCCAGCGATACTACAATTCTGACCAGTACCCCCAACGACCACTTCAATTCCTGCCGCCAGCTCAAATCTGCCGGTCGTACGGGCGCCGATTTCGTCGGTTGAGAGGCTGGCCGCACTTTGGCCGCCGATTTTTTTACCATAACGTTATTATACCACACTTGCCACCGTGACACACCCGCTCGGCCACCCGCCACCCCTGCTCACCGCACACCAAATGCGCCCCGTCACCGAGGCGCATCCGCTAGCTGCTAGGTGTCAGCAGCTTATTTCTTCGCTTCCTTTGCGCAAGCGCAATCTTCCGCGCACGGGCAAGTATCCTCACAGCCCCCGAAGAAGTAAGCCCGACCGGAAAGCCGCGTCATCAGCTCCGACAGGTAGAAGCCCAGCACGCCGCCAATCATCGGCAGCACCACGTAGGCCGCCAGCGCCATCCCCGCTAGCCCCATCAGCTCACCGACGTTCTCGGCCGCCGTCGGCAGGATCTGATACATCAGCGCCACCGCCGGGTTAAAGATAAAGCTGTTGGTAAGCATAAAGAAGCTCTGCGAAATCACAATCCCCAGAATCACCGCCAGGGTAATCCCCGAGGTCACGGTCATCGCAAAGGTTAGCGGGCTCTTGCGCGCATAGCGCATCGCTCGGGCGAAGCAGAACGCAATGATCATCGCGCCCATCAGCTCCACCAACGCCACCGCCCAGAAGGTCTCGCCCGCCACTTCCGTCATCATCGGCAGCTCCGCCGTGGTTTCGCTGCCCAGGCGGAAAGCGTTAATTACGATCAGCCCCAGCCAGGCCCCCAGCACCTGCGCCAAGATGTAAAGCACACCGCGAATTACTGACATCCGCCGCGTCGCCATCAGGCCGACCGTCACCAGCGGGTTCAGGTTCGCGCCCGAAATCCCCACCACGGCAATATAAATACAAACGGCGCCGAAGATCAGATACAGCGGCTGCACGCCGAGCGTCAGCAGCATCATTGAAAGTAGCATCGTCCCCACTAGCTCGCCGAGCAGCGCACCCCAAACTCGCGGCGACTTAAAAATCGTCAGCACATTTTCGTTGACATCGTATTTGCGCGCAAAGAAACCCTTGAGCGGTTTTGCGGGGCAGCTTGCGACTGCTTCTGCCTCTTTCGGCGCCACTTCCACCAGCGTCTCACTGACGACGACGGTTTCCTTCACCTCAGCCTCCTTGTGGGCTGTGGTTTTCGGCGCGGACTTCTTTTCGGTCTTTTTGGACTTGGATTTAGCCATTTTACCTCCTTACACTGATATTTACGCCGATTATAGCACACTTATGATACAATGGTAAACAGAAAAATAGCATAAGTTAGAAAGGTAGAGTTTCTATGGCCCTGATGATGACCAGTAACCAAGAGAAGAATTCACGTTTGAACCAGCGGATTTCGGCCGATTTACGCCAAAAAGTCCAATTAAGCGACCAGTCTGACCCCAATTTCGTGGAAGACGCCAACTACCTTAAAGATACCAAAAAAACCGGCAAATTCACCTGGGTCTGGGTCGTCCTCATCGTCCTTGCCCTCATCTCGCTGGTCTGTATCCTCTTTATCTAGCGCTCCCGCCCAGCCTCATCCGCTTCCGCCCCGTCCCCGTTTCCGCACTATCTGTGATATAATATATATATGTCAAAATTAGAGAACCTCAAGGCGGAGCTCAAGCTCCTCAATGCCGAATATGCCAAGATCAAAACCCTGCCCCCCGCCGAGCGCGGCCCCTTCGGCAGGGAACTGAACGCCAAGAAGCAGCGCCTGCTCGCAGCCATCGCCCGCGCCGAGGCCGACGCCGAAAGCGCCGAGGTTGCTCCGATTGATATTTCTGCCCCCGCCGCCCCCAACCAGCCCTTTCCGACTCTGCCCCGCGGCACCAAACATCCCTTGATGACTGAGCTTGACCACATTATTGATATTTATTCACGGATGGGTTTTGACGTGATGGAATCTGGTCAGCTGGACGACGAGTTCCATATGTTTGACAGCCTCAACTTCCCCGAGGGGCACCCCGCCCGTGACGGCTACGATACTTTCCGCACCGCCGAGAACTTCATCCCGCCCGCCCACACTTCCACTATGCAGCACCGCGCCCTCAAGCGCTACCAGCACCGCCTAGCCGAAGGCGGCCAAATCGCTGTGGTCATCCCCGGTCGGGTCTTTCGTAACGAAGACGCCGACGCCACCCACGAACACACCTTTTACCAATGCGAAGGCGTCCTCGTCTCCAGGACTGCAACCATGAGCGATATGTTCGGCGTCCTCAAGCATTTCTTTGAAGCCTACTACGGCGAGTCCCTCAAAATCAAAACCCAACCCGGCTATTTTCCATTCACCGAGCCTTCCGCTGAACTCCTAATTGAGAAGCCCGCCTCCCTCGCCGGCAAGGGCGACGGCTGGCTGGAGATGCTCGGCTGCGGTATGATTCACCCCAACGTCTTAAAGACCGCCGGCATTGACCCCACCCTCTATCGCGGTTACGCCTGGGGCGGCGGCATTGATCGTCTAGTGATGCTCAAATACCAGCTGGACGACATCCGCTATTTTGAATCCGCTAAACTTGATTTTCTGGAAGCATTTTAGGAGGCCCTATGAAGATTTCTCTACAATACATCAAACAGCACGTCGCCGGCATTCCCGCCGACCTCACCGACCAGCAGCTCATTCAGCTAATTGGCTCCCGTCTCGTGGAAGTGGAAGGTGTTGAAGATCTCGCCCCTAAGTACCAAAAAGCCTACATCGTCAAAGTCGTCTCCGCCGAACCGATTGAAGGCACCCATCTCCACCTCTGCCAGATTGACGCCGGTCCCGTCACCGCTGATTTCCTTGAGCCTGCCGACGCCGCCTCCACCGCCGAAACCACCGGCACCGCCACCCCCACCATCCAAGTCGTCTGTGGCGCCCCCAACGTCCACGCTGGTATGCTGGCAGTCTGGCTCGCCCCTGGCGCCATCGTTCCCGCCACCTACCACGGCGAGCGCTTCCGCCTCAGTGTGCGCAAACTCCGTGGCTATGAATCCCACGGTATGCTCGCCGCCCTGGACGAACTGGATCTCGGCACCGACCACGAGGGAATTATTGAAATTGACCCGAAATCCGCCCACCCCGGCGATTCTTTCGCCGACGCCTTTGGTCTGGGCGACCTCATTCTAGACGTTGAGAACAAATCCCTCACCCACCGCCCCGACTGCTTCGGGCTGATTGGCTTCGCGCGCGAAGTTGCCGGCATTCTCGGTCTCCCCTTCAAGGAACCGGAATGGCCCACCCTCACCCCTGTCCAGGAACTCCCCCTCCAAGTCCAAACCGACCCCGACCTCTGCCCGCGCTACTCCTGCGCTGTCTTTGACCTGCCCGACACCCGCCCTGCCAGATACCTCGCCCCCGAGGCGATTTTCCTCGCCAAAGCCGGGATGCGCACCATTGACCCGGTGGTTGACCTCACCAATATCCTGATGCTGGAGACCGGTCAGCCCCTGCACGCCTTTGATTATGACAAACTCGTCGCCGTCAGCGGTCAGACCGTCCCCACCTTGATCGTGCGCAGCGCCCAGCCGGACGAGCCGCTTCAGCTCCTAGACGGCAAAACCATCCAATGCACCCCCGACGACATCTTAATCACCGCGAACAACGTCCCCGTTGCCCTCGCCGGCGCTATGGGCGGCAAAAACACCGAAATTGACCCCAGCACCCGCCGGGTCGTCCTGGAATCCGCCACTTTCTCTCTCTATCACCTCCGCAAAACCCAGATGGCGCACGGCATTTTCTCCGAAGCTATCACTCGTTTCACCAAGGGGCAGCCGGCCGCTCTCACCCTGCCCGTGCTGGCTGAGGCGGTCCAACGCCTCGGTGTCCAGCCGCTGGCCGTGGTGGATGATTACCCCTGTCCGACCACTCCGGAACCGATTAAACTCACCGTTCAGGACCTCAATCAGCTGCTCGGCACCGCCTATTCCGCCTCGGAAATCGCCGAAACCCTCCAAAACGTCGGTTTTGACGTGCGTACAGCTCCGCTGAAGCCCACCTCGGATCAACCCGCCGTCCCACCGCACTCCGCGGGGAAAATCCCCAAAAACGCCTCTCTGCGCGTCACCGCCCCGGTTTGGCGCACCGATATTCATATCCCCGCCGACGTAATTGAAGAGGTCGGCCGCCTCCGTGGCTACGACAACATCCCGCTCACCCTCCCCACGCGCCCCTTCCTGGAAGCCGAGATTGACCCGATGTTCCACCTCAAGCACCAGCTGCGCGACCTACTCTCTGATCGCCTCGGTCTCCACGAAGCTCTCACCTACTCTTTCATCAGCCGCCAGCTGCTGGAGAAAACTCACCTAGACCCCACCGACAGCTACGAAATCACCAATTCCATCTCCCCCGAACTCCAGTGCTTCCGCCAGCAAATCACCCCCAGCCTCTTAGACAAAATCCGCGAGGACCTCAAATCTGGCCACCGCGCTTTCGGTCTCTACGAACTCAACCAAGTCAGCCAAAAATCCTTCGGCCTCACCCCCGAACGCACCCCTGTTCTTCGCACCGACCTCGGCCTTGTTCTGCTTGGTGACTTTTACGCCCTGAAAGCCCGCCTCCTCGCCCTCTTCCACGACCTCAAACTCCCGCTGGAGTATGCCCAGCTCACCCCTGGCTCAGCCGCCGCGGAGCAATACCCCTACCTTGAGCCGGCTCACTCCGCCGTCTTCACCCACGGCGACCAGGTCTACGGCGCCTTCGGTGAAATCCGCCATTCCGTCCTTACCCAGTTTAAGCTTGACCAGACCGTCTCTGCCTGCGAGCTCAATCTTGACACGCTGCTCACCCTGCCGTCCCTACCCCACCAATCCTTCCAGCACTCCAAGTTTCCCGCCGTTGAACGCGACCTCACCCTGAAGGTCTCCGCCGACCTCCCCTATGGTCGCGCCCTCAATCTCCTTGACCAAACCCTCGCCGCTGCCGGCCTCTACTACCAAATCTCCCCCCTCTCCATCTACCAAGCCACCCCCACCGACGCCACCAAGCACCTCTCCTTCCACCTCCGTTTCTCTCACCCCGACCGCACGCTTGACGCCGCCGCCATCTCTGCTATTATGGAATCAATCACCGTCGCCGTCTCCAGTCTCGGCGCTACTGTGATTTAGTCGCCCTGCGCCCGCGCCGCCGTGACCTCATCATCACCCCGGCGCCTCACCCCGGCTTCGGTCACTTCGCTTACTAATCTTAATCAGGAGGTCTCTTATGGACGAAAAATCACTCAAAACCAGCCGCTGGCAGCGCCTCGGTATCCTCATCATCGCCATTCTCTTGCTCGGCGGCACCGTTTTTGCTTATCTCTTTATCTTTATGGGCAGTTCCAGCTCCGACACTAGCAACGACGAGCTCATCGCTGACCTTACCGAGCAATACGACGCCAAGGCTGCCGAGCTGGAAGCCGCCGCCGCACCCCTCTCTGACCAGTATTTTGACGATTTCTCGGACTATCTCTCGGAGGTCAAGGCCTACAACGCCGCCTCCGCCGAAGCCGAAGTCCTCGGCGTGAAAGACCTCAAAACCGGCACCGGTAAGACCCTGGAAGAAGGCGACACTGATTATTTCGCTTACTACATCGGCTGGTGCGCCGACGGTTCTATCTTTGATTCCTCCTTTGACGACACCGAGAACCCCACCGCCCTCAATGTCCCGTTGGATGCCTCAGTCGGTTTGATTGAAGGCTGGAACCAAGGCGTCATCGGTATGAAACTCGGCGGCGTCCGTCAGCTCACCATCTCCGGTGACCTCGCCTATGGCGACACCCAAGAAATCTGCGGCGGTTACAACTCCCCGCTCAAGTTCATCATCCTTGCCATTGAGAAAGACGAGGACATCGCCGCCCTCAACTCCGAGCTGGACGACCTCTATCTCCAACTCTATTACGCCTATTACGGGAGCCAGCTCTAATGCCCGCCCCTGCTGTTCTAGACCTCGCCATTATCGGCAGCGGTCCCGCCGCCCTCTCCGCCGCCCTCTATGCCGCCCGCGCCGGTCTCCGCGTCAGCGTTTTTGAGCGCGCCAACATCGGCGGCGCCCTCTGCGAAATCGCCCAAATCAGTAACTACCCCGGCTTCACCGGCCCTGGTCGCGACCTCGCCGCTACGATGCGCCGCCAAGCCGAATCCGCCGGCGTCACCGTCGCTTACGGCGAATGTACCGCCATCCGCCCCCTTGAACCCTCCGCCGCTTCCGCCGCCCCCGCCTCCGATGACGCCTCTGCTCAACCCGCCGCTTCCGCTAACTCTGTTTCTGACGCCGCCCCTGCCCGCTTTGAGCTCACCATTGACGGCGAACCTGTCCGCGCCCGCGCCGTTCTGCTCGCCACTGGCTCCGAACCACGCCCGCTCCCCTTCACCCTCGCCACCCCTGTCTCCTATTGCGCCCTCTGCGACGCCGACCTCGCCAAAGGTCAAGACATCGCCGTAGTCGGCGGCGGCAACTCCGCCGTTCAGGAATCCCTCGGCCTCGCCCCCCTGGTCAAGTCCCTCACCCTCATCACCCATTCTGCCCTCAAGGCTGAACCCCATCTCATCACCCAGCTCCGCGCCCTGCCCAATGTCACCATCCGCGAGCACCTTGAATCTACCCCTGACCTGCTCAACACCTTCGCCCGCGTGTTTGTTTTTATCGGCAAACGTCCCGCCACCACCTGCGTCGCCGATCTTGCCGCCTCCACCCCTGATTTCTATGACGCCGCCGGCTACGTCCGCGGCGGCCACGGCTCCGCCCACCAGACCGCCATCCCCGGCCTCTACGTCGCGGGCGACCTGCGCTCTGACGCCCTCCGCCAAGTCGTCACCGCCACCGGCGACGGCGCCGCCGCGGCGGTCGAAATCTCCCAATCCCTCCGCTCCGCCTAGCTACGCCCCCGTTGCCAAACCCCACCACCCCTGTTCCACCCCGCCAGCACCCCAATTTACGCTTATGCTAGAAAATCCCCGCAAAATCTGATTTCGCTATTGCTTTTTTCGGCAAAGTGTGCTATAATGAACTCATAGTCAGAAGCTTAACCTCTCTGGCTACGCACTATACACACAAGATTTAGGGGAGGTAAATAATATGCTGTATAGTTTTAACTGGTGGTACATTTTCGCTCCGTCTCTGTTGATCCTCGTTGCCGTGGTGAGTGGCCTGCGTCATCGTCGTCATCACTGCCGCCCGCTCAAGGCGCGCTACAATGACCGCCTGCCGCAACTGGCAGGCATCATCGCAACCTTCGTCTTTGCGGCGCTGGTTCTGATTGAAAGTCACGATGGTCTGGTTCAGCTCGGCGACAGCACTCTGACAGCGGAAGACGATCCGGCTTGGGCTCTGTTCGTTGCTGGCCTAGCACTCGTGTTCGGCGTGATGTTCTACTACGGTCTCACCGTAGCGGCGCTGCGCCTCGGCGATTTCTGTGGCCGCAAACTGATGCTGCGTCGTTGCCGCATCTGCCGCGACCAGTGCCGGCGTTCCATCGCCGCTGCCCAGAACTGTCCGATGCAGTCCTACAAGCAGGGCTGCCCGGTCGGTGTCAAGTTCAGCCGCTTCTCGCTGGAACATTCGCCAACCTTGATGTCTAGCCTGCGGTCTCAGACCGACGACACCGGTTGTTTGGATGTCCCCTACATCATTAAGGTTGAGCACCCCCGTGGCAAGGTTGCCTACAGCACCCTATTGCCGCACGGTCAACTCCAGCCTCTGATGCAAGAGCGTCGGCAGAGTCCGCAACCGCGGCGCCTGCCCAATTGGCTGCTGAACTACGATGCTTCGGCCCCCGCCCAGCCGCTGACTCCGGCGACCACAACCAAAGTTGAGGTCGTGCCGGATCCGGCCGCTCCGGCCAAAGCCGCCGAGCCGCGCGTGGTTTTTACCGAAGCTGGTCTCGTCCAGCAGGAAACCGCCGACGGCAATCGGATCGTGAGCATGGCAGCTCGCCGTATGGTCGTCACGAGCGACCCAAAGAGCGAAGAGCTTTTCAGCGGTCTCCGTCAAGTCGGAGACTGACACCACCACGCCTCTGGTCACCCGGAGGCGCACACCACGTCTCTGGGGAGCCAGGGACGTTCACCCCGCCCCCGAGTCATCGGGGGCATTTTCCTGCCCAATTCTTGCTCAGTCTCTCCGCGCTGTCTTCTGTCCGACCTCTCTGCACCGCCTACCCCTGCCCAATTTTTCGTTTTATCACGCTTATGCTTGCGCCGCCAACCATCAACAATGCTATAATGAAACCATGTCCGCCAGTTTTTATTTCTACGACCTGGAAACCTCCGGTCTCAACCCGCGCGGCGACCGCGTGATGCAGTTCGCCGGCCAGCGCACCGACCCCGAGCTGAACCCGCTCGGCGACCCCGACAACTTCCTTATCTCCCTCGCCGACGACACCTTACCCAGCCCCGCTGCCATCCTCGTCACCGGCATCACCCCCCAAGCCACCCGCGCCGACGGCCTCAGCGAGCCCGAGTTCTGCCGCTTCGTCACCGAACAGCTCGCCACCCCCGACACCACCATCCTCGGCTTCAACTCCGTCCGCTTTGACGACGAGTTTATGCGCGCCACCCTTTGGCGCAATTTTTACGACCCTTACGCCTGGCAGTGGCAGGACGGTCGCAGCCGCTGGGACCTGCTGGACGTCGTCCGCCTCACCCGCGCCCTGCGCCCAGAGGGAATTAACTGGCCGGTCACCCCCGAAGGTAAGCCCACCAATCGCCTGGAGCTCATCACGAAGGAAAACCACATCTCCCACGCCCACGCCCACGACGCCCTCGCCGACGTGATGGCTCTGATTGAGGTCGCCAAGCTCATCCGTCAGCACCAGCCCCAACTCTTTGATTATCTCTATCAAATTCGCGATAAACGCCGCGTCCAGCAGCTCGTCAATCTTGACCGCCCGGCACCCTTCGTCTATGCCTCAGGCTGCTACCCCTCCGAGTTCGGTCATACCACCGTCGCCTATCCCGTCGCCCCGGCGCGGAACGGCAATGTCTTGGTCTTTGATTTGCGCGTCAGCCCACGGGATTTTTGGGCAGAGCTTCAGCAGCCCGACCCCGAGCATCCGCTGATTGCCCGCCTTCGCCCCACTCTGAAGCCGCTCGCCTATAATCGCTGCCCCGCCGTCGCACCGCTCGGTGTACTGGAGAAGTCTGACGGTTGGCAGAAACTCCAGCTCACCCCCGAACTCGTCAAGCAACATCTCGCCGAGCTTCAATCCGTCCCCGAGCTGATCAAACTCGCCGCCGAAACCTTCGCCGCCCCGCCCAGCCGCTCGTCTTCCGCCAACCCTGCCGCTCCGTCTGCGTCCGTCGCTGCTACCTCGCCCGCCGACCCCGCCGACGCCCAGTCTCACCCCGCCCATCCTGCGCCGCCCGCCCCCGATGCTGATGCCGCTCTCTACGATGGCTTCTTGAACGATCACGACCGCCGGCTCTGTCAGGTCGTTCGTAGCAACGGCCGCGAGGAACTCGCCGACTTCCATCCCGATTTCAATGACGAGCGTCTGCCCGACCTCTTGCTGCACTACAAAGCTCGCAACTACCCTGACGCTCTCTCCGCCGACGAAACCGCCCGCTGGGAACAGTATCGCACTCAGCGTCTCAACGCCCAAGCTCCCCAATTCCTAGCCGACCTTCAGGCCGCCCAGCAGGACCTGCTCGCCCACCCCAGCGACCGCAACGAATACCTCCTGGAAGAACTCTCCCTCTGGTTCCAGTCCCTCCAGGCCTGACCCAGCCGTCACCGTGCCGACCGAAAGCCATCCTTAGCCACAGAACGCCACTGCCACACTTATCCACCTCGGAAACTAATTTTGTCCCAAAAAGCCCTTGCCTTAACTATACACTCAGTGTATAGTTAGAGTATGAACGCACAAAACTCACTACTCGGACTATTAAACCGGGGGCCGAACTACGGCTACGAACTCAAGAAACTTTACGATCAACTCTTTGGCCAAGAGAAGCCCATTCTCGCCGGCCAAGTCTACTCCAGCCTTTCGCGCCTGGAACGCGACGCCAAGATTGCCGAACTAGCCGCTCGCCCTGACGCCCCGAGCGAAGGTCCCGATCGCATCAAATACCAAATCACCCCCGCCGGCAGCGCCTATTTCCAGAACTGGCTGCGCACGCCCGAGGAAGCCAGCCCCTACCTCCAGGCTGATCTCTATTATAAGGTTGTGCTTGCCCTCATCAATGACGTCAACACCAACGAGTTCCTTGATATTCAGCGGCACGCCCACATTGCCCGGATGCGCGAATTGACCCGCGAACGCGAGCGCTCCCGCAACATCGCCCACGTTCTACTGATTGATAACGCCATTTTTCACATTGAAGCGGACCTGCGCTGGATTGACCTGACCAGCCGCCGTATTCATCATCTCAAGGAGGAAGTATGTCAAAATCTCGCCTAACCACGGACTCTAAATCTGGGGCCTCAAAATCTCGCCCCACTACCAACCCCGCCCCTGACTTCATCCTCCAAGCACATCAGCTCCGCAAGACCTTCGGCGAAACCGAGGCCATGCGTGGTATTTCGCTAGACATCCAACGCGGCGAAGTCGTCGCTATCATGGGGCCATCCGGCTCCGGCAAATCCACCTTGCTGCACTGCCTGGCCGGTATCATCCGCCCCAACCACGGCACCGTTACCTATTTTGAGCAACCTGCCACCCCTCTCCGTATTGATCAGCTGAGTGACGCCGAGCGCACCAAGCTCCGCCGCCACCAGTTTGGCTTCGTCTTCCAGTTCAGCCAGCTCGTCCCCGAACTCACCGCCCTGGACAATGTTGCCATTCCGTTACTGCTGAGTGGTCATTCGCGCGCCGTCGCCTATGACCAAGCCGAACATTGGCTGGACCGCATGGGGGTCCACGCCAAGCGCCACCAGCTTGCTACCAAACTTTCCGGCGGTCAAATCCAGCGCGTCGCTGTCGCCCGCGCCCTCGCCATTGAGCCTCAAATCCTGTTTGCCGATGAGCCCACCGGCTCCCTGGACAGTCTGAACTCCGAAAAAGTCATGGAACTCTTCCTGCACGCCGCCCGCGCCAACGGCACCACAGTCATCATCGTCACTCATGAACCCACCATCGCCGCCTATGCCGACCGAGAAATCATCGTGCGCGACGGCCAAATTGCTCCCGACCACCTTGCCGCCAACGGTCCCCGCTCTGCTTCCGCTTCTCGCCCGACCGTCAACCAGCTCGCTTCTCGCCTCAATTCTCAGGAGGCTCACCATGAGCGTTAGCAGTCTGCTTTTCCGTCGCTCCCTCAAATCCAGCTGGCCCCGCCTCGTCCTCATCGCTCTTGCGGTCGCCTTTGGCGTCACCATCCTGCTCAGCTTCACGGCCTACTATAACGCCCTCATCCATACCGAAGCCCCCACCTGGACTACCGCTCTCACCGACCAAGCCACCCAACCTCTTGAGGAAAAGGTTATCAGTGGCACCAATCCCGCCCTTTATCAAATTGATCTTGACGCCACCAATCTCACCACCGATCAAACCGTTCTGTCTGAAGAGCAGCAAATCCGCGTCTATGACTTCGCCCTCACTGGCCCCAATTCTCCCCGTCTTGCTGACCTCCCTCTGCCCGCTCCTGGTGAGTATTATGTTTCGCCGGCGCTTGACGCCATCATTCGCGCCCACCCCGAAGCGGACCTCGGCAGCCGTTATGGCGATGCCCAGCTTGGTGTGTTGCCGGAGAACCTCGTAGAATATCGCGACCAACTCTTAGTCATCCGCGGCGTTTCACTAGCAGCCTTGGGCCTGCCCGAATCAGCCCTCGCCGCCCTCTCTGCCTCCCAATCCACCTCTACCAATCAATCCACCGCCGACCAACTCGCCACCCTCTCCGATCTCAACCCGTCGCAAATCATCTATTCGCTCACCCCCACTGCCTACGATGTTGCCGAACGCGCCACGCTCTCCGTCGTTGAGGGCATTATCTACCTGGGCATTTTCATCCTCTTGCTCCCAGTCCTCTTTCTTATCTCCATTTCCACCCGCCTCGGCAGCGTCCAACGCGAACAGCGCTATGCTGCTCTCCGCCTCGTCGGTTTCACCAACGGTCAAGTTGTGCGCAGTATCGCCTTTGAATCGCTCGTCTCCACCCTACTCGGCATCGCTCTCGGTTATCTCGGCTATCTGGCAGCCTATCCCATCTTGCTTGACTTCTCTATCACTGGCTATCGCTTTTGGCCCAGCGACATCACCGTCCTGCCCTGGCAGCACTTTGCGATTATCGCCGGCACCATCCTGCTCGCCTTCCTCAGTAACTGGTGGGGGATGCGCCACGTCCATACTTCGCCGCTAGGCATCTCCCGTCGTCAAAAGATGGAGCGGCCGCCCCGCGCCTGGCGCCTACTGCCCCTATTAGCCGGCTGCGCCTGCACTCTTATCGTCCAATTCGTCCCCAACTCCGCCCTTGATATCGCCAACAAAACCACGCTCATCATCTTCGCTGTAGTCCTGATTATGGTTGGTCTGGTTTTCGCCACCCCCTGGCTCACTTATCGCCTCGCCAACCTGGTCGCTCGGCACACTCGCCGCCCAGTCTCCCTACTTGCCACCCGTTATATCCGGCAGCACGCCCGTGCCATCGCCCGCAGTGTCAGCGGCGTAGTGCTTGCCCTCTTCGCCGGTAGTTTCTATCTCGTTGCCGTGAGCGGCGTCCCCGCCCTAGAGGCCGCTTCTATCCAGGCCAACCCCGACTCACTACTTGCCGACGATACCGCTCTGATTAAGTTTGTTGACTCCCGCTATGATGATCAGCTGACCGCCGCCCTTCAAACAGCGGAGTATGTTGAGAGTTTCTTGCCTGTTGAGTTTACCGACGGCGCTCTAGTCGACTCCTGCACGGCGCTGGCAGACTATTTCCCCTCGCTCCAGTGCGACCAGGCTGAGCATCAGTATGTCGCCATCGGCAGTCTCATCCAGAACTCCGACGCACCCGCTGATAGTAACCAACGGTTCATTACCTATGCCGCTACCGAAGCCGAGCTGCTTGCCACTATACACTCAGTGTATAGTAAAACCGGCGCCACCGATGCCGCCGGGGCACCCGTCACTCGTTTCCTTGTCCACATCCGACATGATCAGATTGATGCGCTCCGTTCGTTAGTCGCTCGCACCACTCGCGCCGCCGCCGATGATCTCAGTTCGGCCTATGTTCTCGCTGCCGCCACCGCCCACGCCCCCGCCATCAACCAGGCCATCACCGAACTTGCCGGACTAGCGTATTTTGGCATCATCGTCACCATGGTCGTGGCTACCATCAGCATCGTCATCTCCACCCTGGGCAGCCTCTACGAGCGCCGGCATACGCTTTATACTCTCCATCTGAGCGGGCTCCAACTCGCTGAGCTGAAACAAGAGATTATGATTGAATCGCTCATCCCGCTCCTGCTCACGGCGTTCGTCTCGGTAGTGCTCGGGATTTGGGTTGCGGTGGTAGAAGTCACTACTGCCTCGTCCACCCTAATGCCCACTATTACGCCCAGTTTTGTCCTGCTGATTCTCGGTTTGCTGGTCGCCGCAACCATTGCTATCTATCTCACTCTCAAACCTCTGCCCCAGCTCGTTGACCCCAGCCATAACCAGACCGAATAAACAGCTATTAACCAAAAACGAAAGGAGCCAGGTATCATAGCTACCTTAAAAACGTCCCCGACCTTGTATTTTGCCGCCCTTTCTGCTACAATCAAGATACATTCGGGAATTACCCGCACCCTAGCCGTTAGGCTAGGGGAAATTTTTTATTCGCCTTAATCGCCCAAATATAATTCGCGAAAACCGCGCACGACTTTAGTCATATCTGCCTCGGTCAGTTGCCCAAGCCGACTATACAGCCTAGCCGTGCTAAAAACCCGAGCCTGAGCGAGCACGACGCACACCCGCTTGCTTTGGAAGTCCAGGTTGACATACCACGAGCCACGATGGTTCTGCGTGGAGAGCGGTAGCCCCAGAAACCCTAACCGGCTTAATTTCTTAAACACTAGAACTGGTCGGGAAAAATAAGCGCTTTTGCCATTAATCTCTATGCCCACATTTTCTCCAACCGCGGCCCACCAGACATCGCCATTCTTAATTTTTGGCAGGCTAGTGGATGCCAGGTCGTGGCGTTCTTCTTTGAGCGGAAACCACGCCCTTAATAACTCATGTTTGCTAGGGATGAGATCGGACACGCTCATATTACACTATGACCTTATCATATTCTTTCCATGGCATACAATCACTAGCGTATTCAAGGGCGATTTTCAACCAACTCGGACTCGCTCCCCCGTGACTTTTCTCGCCAAATCTGGTATAATACACACCCGATGAACGACGACAACTACATCCGCGTCCGCGGGGCGCGTCAGCACAATCTCAAAGACCTCAACGTGGACATTCCGCGCGACAAGCTGGTCGTGATGACCGGTCTCTCCGGCTCCGGCAAGTCCAGCCTCGCTTTTGATACCATCTACGCTGAAGGTCAGCGCCGCTATGTGGAGAGCCTCTCCAGCTACGCCCGCATGTTCCTCGGCGTGATGGACAAGCCCGACGTGGATTCCATCACCGGTCTCTCGCCCGCCATCTCTATTGACCAGAAGTCCACCAGCCGCAACCCCCGTTCCACCGTCGCTACTGTCACCGAAGTTTATGATTACCTCCGTCTGCTCTTTGCCCGCGTTGGCGTCCCGCACTGTCCGATTTGTCATCGCGAAGTCCACCGCCGCAGCGTGGAAGACATCGTGAACGAAGTCATGAAGCTCCCACTCGGCAGCAAACTGATGCTGCTCGCCCCCATTGTCTCTCAGAAAAAAGGCAGCTTCCAGCACGTTCCCGAGCAGTACCAAGCCAAGGGCTTCTCCCGCATCCGCATTGACGGCATCGTTTACGCTCTGGACGAGTTCCCCGACCTCAACAAAAACGACCGCCACGACCTGGAAATCGTGGTGGACCGCTTTATTCTTTCGCCCGACCTGCTCACCCGCATCTCTGGCTCCATTGAACAGGCCCTGGAACTCGGGCAGGGAATTATCAAACTCCTCAAAATCAACGACAACTCCACCGCCGTTGAAGGCAAGACCATCGGCGAAGCCAACTCCGAAGTCCTCACCTACTCCCAGCGCTACGCCTGCGAATACCACCCCGATGAGCTGATTCCCGAGCTGGAACCGCGCCTCTTCTCCTTCAACGCCCCCCAGGGCGCCTG
>CAMMXR010000012.1 GCA_946500965.1 uncultured Candidatus Saccharibacteria bacterium
GCAAAAAAATGGAGCCGCGAACCGGGTTTGAACCGGTGACCTCATCCTTACCATGATAGCACTTAGGTCTTAGCCTCTTTCGACTAAGAATACTATCATGGTAAAGTGCAAGATGGTTGGTTTAAATTCGAACTAACGACTGACCCCCATTATAGCATACTTTTTGCGATTTTAAAATATGCTTATGGTGATATAATATAATTGCAAGGATATAAGGATTTCTCAACTGCGAGGGCCTTCTATTTTTATATGGCGATTGCAGTATGTTTGCTTGCATGGATTTCTGCCAAATCTTTATTGACGACGTGAGTATAGCACATAGTTGTGGCCACATTTGTATGACCGAGAAGCTCTTTGACGTACATGAGGTTGGCATTATTTCTAAGTAGATCCGTAGCAAATGAGTGACGGAGTGTGTGCGGATGAACGGTGTTTTTTCATTCCGGCTTTGCGGCGACAATTTCGCATAACTTCTTGCGGTGTAGATGGGCTGATTCTGGATCCTTTATTTTGCTCCGCTATAAATAATGCCGGTTCATTGTCGGTCCTTAATGCTAAATATTCATCAATATACTGATGGGTAATATCGTCCATAAAACAGAGCCTTGGCTTGTCGCCTTTTCCGACGATCGTGAAGTCATTAATACCCTTCTTGATTTGATTACGGTTCAATGAACATAATTCCGAATTACGGATACCGGAGCTAAATAGAAGTGCAATCATGGCGCGATTGCGATATCTTTTAAACTTCGAATAACCGACTGACTTCGCAAATGATACTCTTAGCAGGGTGCGCACCTCATCTATTTCTAGAAAATCGACAACAGTGCTTTCTCTCTTCGGAATACCGATCAACTCATGATTGATCACGCTATAACCGTTCATTTGTAGGTATTTTATGACTACTCTAAGCTTGATAATATAGCCGCGAACGGTATTTGGCTTCTTATTCTTGGCTAGATGGTCCTTCCATTTGCGCACCAGGTCAAAAGTGACCTCGCTAACAGGAATATCTCCTGCGAAATCGATAAAGCATTTAAGCGCGAGATTATGCATCTCCTCGGTACGGTCAGACTCGTTCTTGTAGACAATCTGATCGAGACGATAGCGCTCAAATGCTTCTGATATTTTGATATCTTGTTTTTCCATAAATATGGCTCCTTATGTAGCCATATTCAACAAGAGACCATGGCTACGAATTAGTAAGTTTATTATTTAATTCTTTGGTTAGAAGCCATGATAAATACTTCGCAGGATTGCGACCTTTGTTCAAAGCGAGTTCTACGCTATTCCAGATGGTTACGGGTGCCAGATGATAAAAGGCTTTACAGTATAATTTGTGAGCAATTTGATCACCGGTGTTTCCCATCTTCCTCTCGACTGCGTATGCTTCAATGTCGATCTGTTGATATTTATCGGACTTCGTCGCCGATTTGCGATGATCATTGTCAATGTTCCAATGATAATTCCTATCGGAATTGACAATGTCGTTGATACTTTTCAACATGTCTTTATCCTCAAGGAAAACTCACAAAAACTACGCTCCTCGTCTTTGCGAGATTTTCCATTTATTAATTACAAGAACCCTGAGCGTGTTGGGGTTGATGCAATTGATTTACCTCTTTAGAAAAACGAAAACTCCTATTTTTGGATAGGAGTCATCGACTCCTGTTGGAGTCATCTTTCGCAGTCAACTTGATAGATATATTATAGCATATCTACGTTTTTTTAAAGTCTTTAATCTTTGGATTAAAATATGCCATTCGTGATATAATGTGTTACAATATGCACGAAAAAAAATTAAGCTCGGACAATTCTTTACAAAAGACGCATTATGGCTCAAACCACAAATAGTTAATTTCATAACTGGTTCAAATTGTCATATTGCATATGACCCTTTCGCCGGCGGTGGACATCTCTTGGAAGCTTCTAAAACTCTCTTGGGTTTTGAAAATAATGTTGGTCTAGATATCGATCCATCTTTATCGTGGACGACAAATGATTCATTACTTAATATTCCTCATATAGATGGTGCAATCATTATTACAAATCCTCCCTATTTAGCAAAACAATCTGCCTCAAGAAAGAAGATTGATTTATCATTATATTTTAACTCGACAAAGTATGATGATATCTATTTGTTAGCTTTAGACAAAATGCTGAAATAAATGAAATTATTCAATTTATTAATTATGATGAACCTTTAGCGAAAAACGTAAGTTATATCTCGTGCTTGGCTGGTGATTTTTTCAAGAAACTTAACGCTTCCAACAAAGAACCAAAGGCGCAATCGCAATTTGTTAATATAATAAACAATTTAACCAATCACCCGAAAAATTTCTTTGTTAATGGTAATGGTTTTTCTTTGCTCATTGAAGATTTAGTAAAAAAGGTAGGTTAAAAATGAGAGCAATCGCCTTGAGATACGGAGATGCTTTTGCTCCACCATGTGGAACAATAGAGTCTCATCGTGAAATTCTAAAGAAAAATGGCTTCGTATGGTATGGAAAAATAGGCTTAGGTGTATCTAAAAAAGGAGTCGATGCGGTCAAAGAATCAAAAAAAGTTTTGCTCATCCATAGCGGAAAGGCTGATAGGTATTGGCTTGATGTTGAAGAAATATCTAATAATATTCCACCGGTTTCTGATTTTCCATTATACTATTCGGATAAAGTTAGCCATATACGTACTTGGTTAAAAATTACTGCTATAAACAATGAAAAGAACGACGTTCTCTCTAAATGTACCTTAGTGAGCAACAATAGGCCGCTATCTGAAGTATCAAAATCATCAATGAGCCCTTATTTTATTATTGAGTACACTGATTAGTTTCTAGTAGGTTCGCATTCTTTTAATATCATACATGGTATAATATGTATATATTTTGATGGATTATTATCATTTTAATTAACAAATACCATTATAAGGATTATATAAAAATGAAGCCAGACGCCACTTCTATACTATCATTCATAAATAGTGCCGATAAAACTTTCGTAATACCAGTTTATCAGCGAAATTATTCTTGGAGAACCGAGGAATGTGAAAAGCTGTTCGAAGACTTACTCGATTCCCTAAAAACCAACAAGCGTCATTATTTTGGAAATATAGTTTATTACGTCTTAGATTCTATCGTCTGGCAAGGCTACTCAGAGCTAGCTTTAATTGACGGACAACAACGCGTAACGACCATAATGCTACTTTTGGCGGCCATACGCGATACGGAGCCAGACGAAGCAAAGCGAAAAGCAATTACGGAAACATACTTACTTAATCGCAACAGTACTACAAAAGAACGTGTTAAGCTAAAACAAATCGAATCCGACCGCGATATTTACGAATCGATTATCAACGGTAATTTTGACGAATCAACAGATAGTAATGCTGGGCGAAATTATAAGACATTTAAGCGTTTGATCGGAAACTCTGGCGTATCGACAGATGATTTACTGAGGGCAATTAATAACTTAGAAGTAGTTGCGTTGGACTTGAGGCTTAACGAAAATAAAGAACGCTCTGAATCTCCGCAAATTATTTTTGAAAGCATTAATGCTACCGGTAAATCTCTATCGACTGCAGATCTTCTTAGAAACTACCTATTAATGGGAATAAACGATGCTGACCAGGAATTATATTATAAAGATTATTGGCTAACAGTAGAAAAAGGTATTGGAAATGATAATATTAGTGATTTTATCAACAAATATCTTATTATGAAGATTGGCGATGCTATAAATAAAAATACTGAGTATGCTGAGTTTAAGAAGTATCTATCAAAAAACAAAATTAGCGTAATAGATGCACTCAAAGATTTGGCTCATTATTCTAAGTATTATTCTTGGATCCTACAACCATCTTTGGCTGAAAAATTCAGTTCTAATACCGCGAGTCGTTTGATGGATCTTAAAGAACTGAAGACTTCCTCAATGGCCCCACTTCTTTTGTTTATCCTAGAAAAAGCTGATGACGAGAATATTTCCGAATTTAATGCCACAGAGTTAAATAATGCCCTCTCTACCCTTGAATCATGGGGATTTAGGGTTCGTGTTTCTGGACTGCTCACGAGTGGTGCCTTCAATACAATTAGTTCTACTAGTATTCTTAATACGCTGAAAAAATCAGAAGAATGCGACTACGATGAACAAATTATCTATGAATTATCTAATTATCGAACGCAGGATATTTGGCCGACGGATGAGGAATTCATGGAGGCTTTTAAAAAATATAATTTTTATAAAACATACAAAGATTATGTCCAGAGAAAACTTGAAAATGCTATTTCCAATGATCACCATAACTGGAAACCAGATTCAATTGAACACATCATGCCAGAGACGCTAAGCGCTGATTGGAAAAAGCGATTGGGCGAGAACTATGCAGAGATTCATGGAGAATATCTTCACACTATTGGTAATCTTTCCCCATTAAATCAAAGAGATAATAGTATTAATTCAAATGATCCTTTCAAGACAAAATTACCCCAATATAAGAATTCTAGTTGGCGATTGACGCGTGATGTTTGGGAAGATTTTCATAACGTCGAGGACTGGGGAGTAAACGAGATTAAGAAGCGTGCCGATGCGCTAGCTTACGAAGCTGTTAAAATTTGGCATGGTCCAGAACGTCGCGTAAGACAGATAGAAGCGGACATTAAGAAAAAAGATGATGACTATCGTCGTATTTTACCTGATGGACGCGCCTGCAGTACAGTATTTCATCTATTCTGGAAAAGCTACAAAATGAATTCTGGCTTTGAATTCGGCATTGATGCTAAAATGCGAATCGAGCTAATAAACGATAAACCACATTTCATAGTAATGGCAGGATCTAAGATCTTCCCATATTCAGCTAGTGGTAAGACGTTAAATAAACGCGAATCGGAAATTAGAAATAATGGTTGGCATGATGAAGTTATATTAGAAGAAGATATAAATGTATTTACATCACCTTCCGGTGCTTCTGATTTTGCAACCAGTTATTCAACAAATGGGTGGACTGAGTGGAAGACCGAAGATGGCGAAACGCTTGATGATGTAGTTGCTTCCGATCTTGAAAAAAGCTATGAAAATCTATCCGAGTAGTCTTATGCCCGAAGAAGAAATAAAAAAAGCCTTAGATTATATCAACTCAAAAGAATGGATTTTCGCCAAAACATATGCGAAAACCACTCCTCACGAATATATTGTGGTAAAACAAGATAATCCTGAGCATGATAAGGAGTTCAAGTTTATGTTTGAGCTTATCGAAAAATACGGCAGAAAGGAAACTTTCTTCGGTAAAGAATGGACTTATCTATATTTAAATGATGACTATAAATATTTCGCCGCAGATGGTGGTGGTTGGGAAGAAGATCGCTATATTTTAAATAGAGCTAAAGAAGATTCTAACTACTAGTCCGCAACGCGCCTCTACTGGAGTAAGGGTGGAGGATAAAGACTCATTAACACCCCGTAGTATAGGTAAAGGCGCAATGTGGGCGCTTTCAGATTCGAATGAGATAAACTACCTTGCCACTTCTCCAACTTCTACTGCGACTGGGTTTGGTGCTCATTTCCTCCTAGTGGATGATGTAATCAAGTCTGCTGAGGATGCTTATAATGAAAACACCCTGGACAGTCATTGGGAATGGTTCAATAATACCTTTCTCTCTCGTACTGAGAACCCATGGAAAATCATCATTATCATGACTCGCTGGGCCGAAGAAGATTTGGCCGGGAGAGTGCTTAGGTCATTCGGAGATGATGTAGAGCATATTACTCATAAAGCCGTCCAGGATGATGGATCAATGCTTTGCGATGATGTTCTCTCTCGTGAGGATTATGAAGCCAAGACTAAAGAAATGAATTTGGACATCGTCGAAGCTAACTATAACCAAAAACCAATCGATGTAAGTGGTAGGCTCTATTCGGAGTTTAAGGAATGGGAGAAATTACCGAGCAGCGCAGAAGTAATTAACTTTACTGATACTGCCGACACCGGCGAAGATTTCTTGTGCTCAATAGACGGAGTCATCTATCAAAATGAGTTCTACATTACGGACTTGGTATTCACAGATGAGCCGATGGAGACTACTGAAAATAAAGTGGCCGAATTGCTCCATGATGATAAGGCTACTACTGCCAGAATAGAAAGCAATAATGGTGGCCGAGGTTTTGCCAGGAACGTCGAGAAGATTCTAATTGAAAGATATGGATCCAATCGGTGCGACATTAAGGCCATTCCTCAAACACATAATAAAGAGTCGAGAATTCTGGCTTCATCTGCTTGGGTACAAAAACATGTTTACATGCCATTCGGCTGGAAAAATAGATTCCCGGGCTTCTACCGGCAAGTTATGAGCTATCAGCGTAAAGGCAAAAATAACCATGATGATGCTGTAGATGTTCTCGCGAGTATCTATGAATATGTTTCCGAACCGAGAGAAGTGGAGCTAATAGATAAATCGGTGCTAGGCTCACCAAGAGCGCGAGCTGGACACCGCAATTATTGGAGAGGAGTTTAATATGAGATATACCTTACCAAAAGATACCGAGTTAACCGCAAAAGTCATAAAAGATGCAATTGATTATAATGAAAAGCGTCGAAAAAGATTCGACCTTCTAGATCGTTATTATATTGGCGATCAGGATATTATGCACCGAGAGAAGTCAGATATCTTACGAAATAACCGAGTAATGATTAACCATGCAAAATATATTGTAGATACAAATGTGGGTTATCTACTAGGCAATCCGGTGGAATATCAAGTAACTGATGGACTCAATATTGATCCAGTCCTTGATAGTTATCATAAACAAACGATTACAGATTTAGATTCAGAAATAGCCAAGGGCTGTTCTGTATTCGGAATGAATTATGAATATATCTATGCAAATGAAGATGCCGAACCGGAATCGGCAATATTGGACGTAAGGAATACGATTATCGCCTATGATAATACTCTGCAACATAAGAAGATGTTTGCCGTAAATTATAGGCCACAATATCTGAAGCCGACCGACACTCGACCAGATTACTTCGATGTATTAGTCGTAGATAAATCTATGATTAGCTACTACATCTTAAAACAGGATAACCTGAAACTAATTAGCCAGGAAGCTCACGTATTCCAAGAAGTGCCGGTCATTGAGTATATTAACAACCGAGATTATCTTGGAGATTTCGAACCGGTAATAAGCCTAATTAACGCATATAACATCATCCAGAGCGATCGCGTGAATGATCGTGAGCAACTCGTAGATGCAATTCTCTGCTTCTACGGAGTCAAGTTTACCGAAGAACAGATGGTAGAGCTCAAAGAGCATAGGATGATTTCCAACATTCCGATTGACGGAAAAATTGAGTATCTTATCAAAACATTAAATGAGACCGATACTGATGTGCTTAGAAAGAATCTCGAGAATGATATTCATAAAATTAGTATGACTCCAAATCTTGCCGATGAGAACTTTGCTAATAACTCTTCCGGGGTAGCGATAAGCTATAAACTTCTTTCCTTTGACCAGAATATCAAGAATAAAGAGCGCTATTTTGAAAAAGGCCTCATGGAGAGATTCCATCTTTACAATATCTTCCTAAATGCTAAATCTAGTATGCCAGTTGTACCGACTGAAGAAGTAGATGCAGTATTTAAGCGTAACCTGCCAAGGAATGATTATGAGACTTCCCAAATGATCAATAACCTTGTCGGTACGGTCGATAAAGAATTGCTCGTGAGCCAATTATCCTTTGTGAGAGATTCGAAAGAGACGGTGGAGCTTGCGAAGAAAGAAGAATCCTATTCCATGTTATCTGCCGTAGAATATGCCAAAAATGAGATAAAGGACCAGAATGACAACCATCAAGACGAGGTCGAGTAGATACTGGGATAAACGTGCAGTTGAAAGGCTGAGCGAGGCCGAAGCTAACTCAGCCTGGCATTTCAAAGAAATACAACTTCTCTATGATGAAGCCGAAAAACAGACGGTTGCTGATCTGATGAAAATCTACGAATCGTATTATCGCGAGAATAAATTCGATATGACAGCCTTCGAGAAAATAGTTCCAACTGGCGAAGTCGAGAAGTTCTATGCTGACCTGAACGCGGCCGGACTATCCAAACAATTGCCAAAAAGGTTTCGTGGCCGAGTAAATAGGCTCGAGATGATAAACGCTCAATTATGGTCCAGATCCAAGCGATTGGGAATTGCTGAAAATGCCGTAGAGACCGCTTCTCATATAGAGACAATCAATGGCGCCTTCGGAAAAACTATCTATGATACTGCGCAAGGTATCGGAATGACTCCGGTATTCTCTCAGCTTAACTCTCGTGGAATAGAAGATCTGTTGAATACTTCATGGCAAGGTGCTAATTATAGTAAGCGAATTTGGAAAAATACGTCAACATTAGCTTCGCAACTTCAACAGACGATAACTAAAGCGATCATGACCGGAATGAGTCAGGAACGGGCCTTATATGAGCTTAGATAGCAATTTATGGTTGGTCGATTCTATGCGGAAAGGTTGATCCGAACCGAAACTAGTCATTTCGAAAACGAGACAGAATTCCTTGCATACAAAGAAATGGGTATTAAAGAATATGTCTTTGTAGCAACTTTAGATAACCGAACCTCAGAAATGTGCCAGAGCCACGACGGGAAGATTTATAAGATGTCTGAGCGACAAGAGGGATATAACTACCCCCCATTGCATCCATTTTGCAGATCTACTGTCCGAGGATATATCGGCAAAAATTATGAGCCAAAAATGAGAGCCGCAAGAAATAAAAAAGGTGGCAAATACTTCGTACCGAATATGAGTTATAAGGAATGGATCAAGGATGTCAGATTCAATCCGAACGTAAGACCAGAAGATGTGCCAGTAATTATGCCTTAGTGGAGCTGTGTTTCAGATGAAGATATTTTTCTAGCCATTGTTTTGGTAAAGGTAAATCGCTGTCGTCGTCTTCTGCTGGGGCCCCATTAGCCAGATCATCAGGTAACTCAAGTTTGACATCTTTTAGTTCTAGATCGTTCTTATAATATGCTGGAATCTTATCATACCCTACCCTTGCGCCTATTATATTCCCCACAATGGCCCTTGAGAGCATATTTATTGACAATAGCACTATCGTCTGTTATAATATATTTATTGTATGGATTTAAACAGCCAGAGAATATTTATCCGAAATATTGATAGGACGGACGAAATTGATAATATCCGGTTTCTTTCTGATGGTAAGATTGGAATAATATTTAAAGGCTCATCTTTCGAATACAGCTATCGTAAAGACAATGTTTCCTTTCAGCCTATTGAAGATGTCGATATCCCTACTGAATCCGAGCTAGAAGATGAAGCAAAAATTGACGAAGAACAAAAAGTGTTAGATGAAATCCTGAATATAATTAAAAAAGATTGCGAAGAGTATGAATATTCGCTTAGGCATTCGCACAATATGGGCGACCATTTTGTTTCGGATGATTTACCGTCTATTAGACACGCCTTAGAGCCGTATACTAATTTACTTGATAATCCGTACTTTGCTAAATTTAAATTTGATGGCGACCCTTGTTCTTATTACGTAAGTGAACACAATATTAACCGATTACCAAGAGAATTGTGCTTGCCTAAAGACATACAAATTATTTCCGTATATTCAAGCTTAGGAAAAAACATCTATAATCGTAGCAAGACATTTTATGCAAATTCCCCAATACCCAAGAGGAAGAAACTTTACGACGATTACGAGGTGTACGCCTATAATGACAGTTCTCGTTTAGACCAATCAGTAAGCCTTCGTTATGATGTTATTCAGAAATACAGATTCAATATAAGAAATAATAAAATAATAGGACTAAGCGATGAAACCCCAAGATAAAATAATCATTGATCCATTTTTGCAAAAAATTCTTAATGAGCGAAGAAATGATGCGAATATTCGTGGCATTATGGAGTCTGTTCAAGATAGGCAAAATGAGATAATATATGCCGACTTTAAAACGAATATTGTAGTCCAGGGTTGTGCTGGCTCTGGTAAAACCGTAATTCTTTTTCATAGATTAGCAAATATGGAATTTTCGAACACAGATTTTAGGGTTGATGAAGCGGTCTTTATCTCTCCAAATGATGAGTTCAAGGATTTTATTGCTAGTTTTACCAAATCATTAGATATTAGGAATCTACCGATGTTGACTCTGAGTGAATACCTAGAAAATCTTGGCGTTGATACGGATATTAATCGCATAGTTGAGTCTAATAAAGCGGAAAATAGGATTGCACTAATCGAAACCGAAAATCAAAAGCTTAATTTAAGGTTGCTACACATTAAGCAATCGGCGCAAGAAGACAATCTGGATTCCTTTTTAGATAAAATGAATTTATCTAAAAGGCGCGATTATCTCTCATTCAAGAGGAATGAAAAGAATAAAGCCATCGTCAGAAGTTATGATGTCTCAATTAAAAAAATGTTAGAGCAAGATCCCGAATGGAATGAAATCAATAATAGAATTCAAAGCAATTTAGCGGAAGCTACTTCGTTAAAAGAAAAAGTTGTCGTCAGAAAAAAGTACAAATACATCTTTATTGATGAGGGTCAAGACTATTCCGTTGACCAATATATGCTTCTTCGAGAATTAAATCCTAACGCCGTTTTTAATGTATTCGGCGATATTAAGCAAAAATTAAGTAATTTTGGACTTAAGAATTGGAGTGAACTCGAGCAAGTATTTCAATATGATGAATTTTTCCTTTCTGAAAATTACAGAAATAGTCGCGAGATTATAGAATACGTAGAGAAGAAATTGGGTAATAATTTTTCTATGATTAATATGGGTCCTTCATTAGAAGAAGTTAGGGAGATTGATATCGATGAAGTGGCCCAATACTATATTTACGAACGAGACATAATGAAGAGTCGAGATGTTGCTTTTATCATAGATTCAGACAACAATAAAGACATTTTAAAAAATAAATTATCTGATTTTGATAAAGATATAAAAAATATCTTCTCCATAAAAACAATCAAAGGCATGGAATTTGATGCAATTTTCATATTTGTAGATGAAAAAAAGCTATCAGATAATGAACTATATGTTGCATATACCAGGGGTAGAAATATGCTCTATATCGTAAATAATAATTAGTACTGATTGACATATTAGTGTTTCTTGCTACAATAAAATTATAAAAGTCAGCTCTCCGCATGCCGTACGACATGTGTAGCAATCGAGCTGATTTTTTTATACCATTCATGGTATAATTAATATAATATGTTGGACTTATTTACGTTTTTTTGCAGCCACTAAAACTTCAAGTTCTTCTAGCAGCTCCGACTCTGGTACTTTTTGGTTTATTGTAATTGTAATTATAGTAATCTGCGTTATAAGAAAAATCATCAAGGAAGCTTCGGAATCTAAACCTAGCAGTAATAGTTCCAACAATTATAATAATTACACAACCAATGTAAGAACATATACGGCCTCTTCAACGCCTTCTTCTACCGCGGTAGCCGCAGCTATAGCTAAACCTAAACCTCAAATAAAGAAGACTACCGGCCTAAAAAATGAGATTACGGAAATAGATAATATTAAACTTGGCGAAGAACAGCGCCGAGTTTTTAATATAATGGACTCTACTAATAATAATTTGTTTATTACGGGCAAAGCAGGAACCGGTAAGTCCGTATTGTTGCAATATTTTGTCAGGCACACCTCGAAACAAGTAGCAATTGTCGCTCCAACTGGCGTTGCCGCGCTAAATGTAGGCGGACAAACAATACACTCCTTTTTTAAATTAGATATGGATATTCAGGATCCAGACAATATTGGTAAAGTTGCAGATATGGGTTATAAACGCAAGGAAATACTGAATGGCATACAAACCCTAGTGATCGATGAGATTTCTATGGTAAGTGCTGATATTATGGATATGATAGATGCGAAATTAAAATACGCGCGAGAAAGCGATGAGCCTTTTGGCGGTTGTCAGATTATTGTTTTTGGTGATTTATATCAGCTTCCGCCAGTGGTTCCAAGTGGACAGGCATGCCGCTATCTTGAAGACAAATACTCTACGATTTACTATTTTGGTGCAACCGAGATTAAGAAAAATCCTTTTAAGATAATCGAGTTGCAGCATGTTTTTAGGCAAAAGGACAGCAATTTCATAGATATATTAAATAGGATCCGTCTGGGAGATTCTAGCTCTGCGATATTGGACGATATTAATAGTTGTTGTGTTCTTCCACCTGCCGACGAAAGATACATTACATTGACAGGAACAAATGCTACAGCTAGTAGAATAAACGATCGGAAACTAGCAGCATTATCTACTCGTGAATATATTTATACTGGCGAAGTTGACGGAGACATTAAACAATCATCGATGCCAACTGATTTACATCTTCACTTAAAAGTAGGCGCCCATGTTATGATGATAAAAAATGATCGTACAGATAACTCTAGCGACGACAAACGGGAAAAAGCACGTTGGGTAAATGGTACGCTTGGTGTCATTTCCGAACTTAAGTCTGATGGTATAAAAGTTGAGATAAATGGTGTGTCGCATTGGGTCGATAAAGAAAAATGGGAAAAAGTACAATATAGCTATGATGCACACGAAAAGAAATTAAGAAAAGATGTCGTCGCAACGTTTAGGCAGTATCCAATCAAGCTTGCTTATGCAATTACTATTCATAAATCTCAAGGCCAAACCTACGATGCCGTTAAGGTCGACCTAAGCGATGGCGCTTTTGCCACCGGCCAAACTTATGTTGCACTATCAAGATGCCGTAGCATGGAATCATTATATTTAGCTACGGAGTTAAAAAAAGAAGATATTAAGGTCAGCCAAGAAGTTCTTGAATACATGAAAGACAAAATTGTTGAACCTGCTGAGAAGACAGAGCAATATAAAATAAAAAATGTTAGGCAACGTTCAGATAACTGGTTCAATATGCGCCAAGGTAAAGTTACTGGAACAACGGCTTATTATCTAAAAAACCATTCTGTCAGCTATGCAATTCAAAAAGGACTCGAAGAAGAAGATAGAGACTATACAAATGATGCAATGCAAAGAGGCAGGGATCTTGAACCAATCGGTATCGCAAAATTCGCACAAGCAAAGGGATTAAAAGTCGAGTCGGCCGGCTTTGTAGAATCATTATCGCATGAGGATGCGGGATTCTCACCAGATGGTGTCATTTATGGCAACGACGGAAAGATCAAAACTATTGTGGAGCATAAAGCTTTTGGCGTTACTCATCATCTTAGCTGCTATGAAAAAGTCGATGATCATGTTATGTTCCAAATCCAATTTGGCCTTTTTGTGACCGGCGCAGAAGATGCATATTTAGTGTTATATAATCCGGATTTATCACAAGGCAAACAATTACTTATTAAGCATATCGATAAAGACCCTGGGATGCAAGACCTTTTTAGTGATCGCTTTGAGGAATATGAAGATGGCGAGACAGAGCTAACCGCCTCAAGCTTACGTATAGCCAGAGTATCTAATGGCGGTGGGGCTGGCCGAGCAATATTAAAATGCCTCGATGATGGCACTGTAATTGCGGAATATCCTTCGGCATCCGAAGCTGCAAAAAGAGTTGGCATAGACGCAAAATGTATTTGGGATGCAGCACATGGTAAACAAAAACATGCTGGTGGTTTTTGCTGGAAATATAAGGACGAAAAATAATGGACGACGTCGAATGTTGTGATGTTTGTGGAGCTAAGCTAGATAAAGAAGATATTTCCATTCATCTTTGTAAAATTTGCCAAGGCGAAATAATAAAATAATAAAGGAGATAAAAATGGGCGTTGGGATAGAAATTGGTTGTAAATGCAACAAGAAAGAGTATATGCTCGGTGTAGGCATGATGTTTCCATCCGTATATAAAGATACTGTACAAAATGCAAAAGATGGTAAATTTGGCAAAACTATACAAACACTAATGCAGCAAAATGAGTATGCCGTTATGGATGTTGGTAATACTCTATACTACTGCGATAAATGTGGTCACATTGAATCCAATGATCCGCTTGATATTTATATAGCCAAAGATGTAGAATCGTTCAAGAAAAAAGAATATGGGATCAAGACCGTTGAAGAATGGGGAGAAGTTCCATACTGGTCTGTACCGTCAGAAGAAGATGACGAATATAATGATTTTATAAAGATCTACACGCACACTCACAAATGCCCAACATGTAAAATCGAGATGAAGTCAGTAACTCCTGAGTATCTCGAAAATACTCCATGTCCAAAGTGTGGAGAAAAGCACGAAATCCTAGATAATATGCTATGGGATTAATATAAAACTTATGGTATAATATAATCATATGTTAGTTAATTGCGGCAGAAATGCCGCTTTTTGTTACTAATCACTAGCCGATGGGCGTAAAACAGAGGAAATGACATGGAAGATTCAGATCCTACACCTCAAAACAAAACTGAGGGCAAAGGCCAAGAAGAAACCACTTTCAGTCAAGATCAGGTTAACGAAATCGTTAGCAAGCGACTAGCCGAAGCCAACGCAAAGTCAGAAAAACGTCTTAAAGACGAAGTATCTAAAGCCTTAGCGGAAGCCGAGCGCCAAAGCAAATTATCTGAAGCTGAGCGTGAGAAAGAATTTAAGGCCAAACAACAGGCAGAGCTTGATGAACGCGAAAAGACTATTACTTTGCGTGAACGTCGGGCCGATGCAAAAGATGCGTTGCTTGAAAGAAATATTGATGCTAGTCTAGTAGACTTCGTAATTGATATCGATGCAGATAAGACTACTCAGAATATCGACAAGTTAGAAAAAGCCTTTAATAAGGCCGTAGAAGCCGGAGTAAAGGCAAAACTCGCCGGTACTTCCCCGGAAGATTTCGGAAGTAGCGCCAATAATCCAAAGTCGGAAAAACCAAAGTCTCCGACCGGATTAAGATCATTCTAAAAGGAAGAATATGGCAAGAACTGATGCGTTAAGCATTTATACCGATTCATCTACTCGCGATAAGCTCGCCGAGATTCAGGGTTATGTGATCGAAGCTGTCCAAAAAGGTGCAGTTTCTGAGCGCATGAAAAATACCGACTACTCTGGCGATCCATCTGCAGGTAGCATTGAAATTGACCGTTTTAAAAACGCAACCGTAGATGATTATGGTACCGCAAGGACTGCCGGAGCTGGTAAGAAAATTCTCAACACCGGTAAAGTCACTATCAACATCAACGAAGACAAAGAAATCGTTGAAGAAATTGCCAAGAAAGACGTCAAACTCTACGGCATTGCTTCCATTATGGACAAGCGCAAGAAAAACCAAGCGCTTCGCATGATCGCAGACCTTGATACTCGCTTCTTCGCGCAGATGATTACCGATGGTACCGAGATTACCGGTCTTACAACTGCAACTCCACTCGTAGACAACCTTGAAAGCATTATTCAATCTATCGAAACTACGCAAAACGACTGGGTAGATGGCGTTGATCGCGAGATGATCGAAATCTCCGTCAAACCGGCAATCTATGGCAAATTGCTCAATTATATTGACTCTGTGCCTAATCCAATTAGTGGCCTCAAAGAAGATGTCTTCCATGGCGTGAAGATTTATTCTAACCACCGCCAGACCAAAGACATTATCTGTGCCATCCATGGCGCAGTTGGTCAGCCGGTCACTATCGACGACTACGAGCCGGAGAAAATCCAGCTCTCCAATAACTACGATTGTAGTCTCTTCTACTCTCGTGGCACAAAAGCTGTCATGCCGGATCTAATCCGCTACGCAGACATCGCGGAGGCTTAATATGAGCAAGAGATTCAAACAAGTCAGCACCGGACTCACTCTGGTCTGTAATCGCGAAGACGTAACTAAACAGTATGTCAAGCTCCCATTTTTCTAGACACTCTATCCATTCCTAGAGAAGCTTGTGCTTGGCTGGTTGGCTGTAATTGCTTAGCGTATTCTGCGGGCGGCATTAGCAGGATGGTATGGATTCGCTCGTGGTTATAGTAATAAATCCAATTAGCGATCCGCTCGTAGAATTCTTCTATGTCTTCTTTCGGAGAAGTGCATCCTCGTAAAACTCCGTCAATGTCTAAATAAATATTTCGCTTCATATCTATGCTAATCCATTTTGTAATTCATGCGTTTTAATATATTTCTCTGAAGCTTTCATAGCCTTTTTTATATTAGTTTTAGGCATGATACCTTGTGAACTGATTAATTCTGCAAAGTTAGATAGTAAGCTTTTATCTGTTAGCTTATGTGCTGAGCAACATAGCTGTAAAAATACTCTATGAACGTTATGTATACCACATATCTTGACGACCTCACCGAATTTGTCGATGGTTTCTACCAGCAAATCATCAATTGTGTCTTCGCTTGCATGGTCAAACAATTTTTCAAAAAATTGACTACCGAATTGCCGGAGTGGACTGCGCTCTGTAAAAACTTCATCTAGTAATTTTTTACCAGACCCCTCTGCGCCAAACAATAAGCACAACATATCCATCAGCTCATTTTTTGGCACAAGTTCGCCACACTGGATCTCGGAAAGAATTTTTTCAAGCATATCTTGAGAATTGAATCCAAGATCGCTGTGTCTTAACAAGAATGATGAAAACCAAAAGTATTCATGGGGTGGCCTAAACACTATGTTGCCCTTGAGATAATCTGCGAATTCTTTGTTATGGTCTTCTATACCAAAATCGAATCCTATCATTTTTGCCGCAAGATCAAAAACTTCTTCATCGAATTCATTTTGGAATTTAAATCTTGATCTATTTTTTATAGGCCAGGGGCTTCCTATCTTTGGCCAAAAAGTATCATATATGAAATTGGCCAGATCATCGCTAAAATCACCCATGCAAGACTCATATTTTAGGGAATGACCAATTATAAGTATTGTAGAAAGATGCAACGATCTTAGGTTATTTATGCTGTTTCCGCTGATTGGCATCTTTTTATAGACGCGCAACGCACATTTAAAAATGTTTTTAAGGCTAAGACTATCAATTTGGTAAAAATAATTGAAAAAGAATAGAGATATTTGTTCTGCATGTTTTGCGATTTGCTTTTCCGTAAAACCCGATATTTTATCGATTATTGCTTTATTCTCAGCATCGTCAAATTTCAATAGTGTCAAATACCTAAATTGCCAGCAAAAGGCACTTTTATTTGTAATGTCTGAGGTCGTAGCATGGCCGCATTCTAGTTTTCGATACCTTTTCGTGAGGATACCTTGCGTATAGAAGTCTAGACTTTTTATTAGTTTGCCTCTACTTTTTTCATCTTTTGAATATACGATTTGCTCAATTATTTTTAATGCCTTTTTTGGGCCAAGCCTCTCTATGAAGTATAGAGCTCTATATTTATGTACATTACTACTAAATATTCGTAGATATACCGGATCGATATCTACATACTCGTAGTTCATGAAGGCTATCATGTGCGAGAAAGAGTACAGAAACAGTGGGGTGCTATTGCCTTTTATTTGCGTAAATACATAGTTTGAAAAATTGTAATTATTAGCATACGGCGGCCTGTACTCTGATTCATTTTTTAGACGAAAGTATGCTTTTAGATGCATAATACAGTTTGCGACAAAGGCGATCTCGTCGGTCATTTTACGGTTATTCGCAATGGAGTAATAGTCACCTCCTATTTTCGTAGCGGTCTCAAGATCAATGCAAGGATTTTTAGGGAGTAGCTGTTTTGTTTTTATCCTTTGCTCGAATGGGACCCGTATTGTTTGATGATTTTTTCTACAACCGGCAAGAGGTCTACACGTGAGAGGAAGGCTATATTCTGTTTGGTTAAATACAACAACGTAGTCACCCTTACTTATTTCAATGTTCCAATTTTTATTTTGAAACATATTGTGCCCCATACCCATATATTTTCTGATAAATGTGTGCCTCTTTGTCTCTTCAGATAGAATGGTACCAATTAGACTATATGCTTTATCTGATTCAAGACTATCGCGCGCATTTGCTATGTATGATCGTATTTTATTGTCCTCGATTACGTAGATTACGACTGATGAACTACTACCCATAGCACCAAAACTACTTATACCAGCGAGAATGATTTTCTTCGGATCTATTGAACCCGCGATTTCTATTGTTAGCGGAAGCCTTTCTGGTATTGTCCTTTGGTTCACGATTGTTTACCTTTCGCTTTAAATGAGTCATCATCCTCAAAACGTGTGCGTAATATTTTATATTTTTTAATTTCACATAAGTTGTCAGCTAATTTTTTTATATCTTCTGCTAGATATACTTCATTTTTCCATTCGTCCGGTATTAAATCGTATCCATAATAAGCACCGGCAAGTTGGCCGTATATTGCAGCATTCGTGTCAGCATCTCCGCCTAGCCCTAATACTCCAAGCATCCCATATAGAAATGAATCGAAATTAATCAATCCCCACATTGCTATATCGTAAGAGTCTAGCGCGTAACCACCTAAATCGCGAAGACTATCGCCTTTTCTATCAAATATGCGACTATGTGAATCATCAATGCTTTTAAGGAATGCTTTCGACGGTTCATCTTTTATCATATTTTTTGCTTTTTCCAGTAAGCAGTCTTTCGGCTCGCCTTTTAATATCAGATATAACGTTGCGGCCATTAGTTCCGTAATCGCCATAGCACCAGTCGAGTTGTGGGTTTCTCGACACGATAATCTTGCCGACCTGATAACATTCTTTTTCGTATTTTTGATGTTCGCAATCACTACTGGTGCGAGACGCATTATACATCCGTTCGCAATAGATTCAGTTTCAGGCTCATCCTTTTTAAGGATAGGATTTTCCGTGTAAGCCGTAATGGCGATATCCGTTTGCATGCCGACTCCGTAACCCATTGGATAGTAGCTTCTGTATCCGCTAAATTCCCACGCGGCAAATTTATCCATAATATCGTATGAATCGTACCCTTGTTTTTCGAGTAAACTATCAGCTAGGCATAGGGCCATAGACGTGTCATCCGTCCATACCCCTTTGGGCGGCATAATATTATCGTGAAAATGACGCACTATGTCCATTTTTTCTCGAATCATAGTGCTAGTATAACCAAACTCAATAGGAGCGCCGAGGGCATCACCAACAGCAAGTCCGATCATAGCGCCTCGCGCTCGATCTCTTGCCGCTAACATCTCCGCGCAATTAATCATGTATTTATTATACATATTATTCTATGCCAGAGTCAATGTCACCTTGTGCGTTCTCCGGTAGCCCTATGATGTTCCTAAATAGGCTTTCCGAGAGGAGTGGAATCTGTCCGTGCTTTATTTCGCCGGTTCGCCTATTTAAATATAATGAGTCGCCTTTGTCTTTCAATAATTCCGCACCTGGTATCCCAAGGATATGTTTCGATAATGACTCATTCTCTAAGTGAAAGCAGAGAATTGCCATGGCTGACCCGGCCCTGACACACTGGCGGATACGCTATAAGCCTAATATGAACCATCACCAAAGGTAAATGCTTATGCTAGCTCTAAGTACGAGCTTTGGAATGGACTACCGGTTGATTATAATGGGAGCTTGACAGATAAGGTACTGGATGCTTTTTGACTGCATATTAGTCAATTGCGGCCACTTATCGATCCGGATAAAGTTTCTATTCATGTTCCGACTCAACTCGCAAGAAATACTTAGTGGAGGTGTATGGCTCGCAAGGTTGAGCCGGAGCAAATATGGCAAATTATTTATTCAATTTCAAGTAACCATAAATACTCCTTAAAGTTGATTAATATTAGCTCGTGTACTAGTGGGGTATCCACTCGGACTGTCGTTTTTAGATGCTTACGAAAAGATTTATTTGCGATCAGAGGCGATAATCTATGGGAAACAAAAAACTGCTCTGGCTTGTATACCAGAGCAGAACTATACTTATTCGAAATGGAGCCGCGAACCGGGTTTGAACCGGTGACCTCATCCTTACCATGGATGCG
>CAMMXR010000013.1 GCA_946500965.1 uncultured Candidatus Saccharibacteria bacterium
GGCGGTGGCGAGCAGAGCGACGCCATATTCATAGGCAATATGCTTCGTGAGATACCCGCCGACACCCCAATAGAGCCAGTTGTTGCGCATGGTTTCCAGCGGGTTGCGACCGCGCACCAGACCCTTGACCGGCTCACCGAAAACCTTGACTAGTTCCTTCTTAGTCATGAGTTCGTCCTTAGCCTGAGTGAGCGGAAAATGGTGGGCGGGAGTGAGGGCGTCGGCGACCTTGTGGGCGAGCCAGGCGGCCTCAAAAGCGGCGCGGACTTGGTTCTGGGATTTGAGAGCCTCAACCAAGTTCTGATAGTGGTCGTCAATCTGCCCGAGCAGGGCGGCGCCTTCGTCACCAGCAAAGACGTGCGTGGGGTCGTCCTCGCCAGGACTCTTACGCTTGAGGCCGTCGGGGCCGCGCATGCCCTCAAAGTGGAGGATTTCTTTTTGGCTGGGGAAATACTTACCGCGCGGCAAAAGCTTGGCCAGAGCTTTGCGGGCGGACTGGTCGAGAAGTTGATGAGTGCCAACGATTTTGCCGGTGAGCTTGGAGTTCTTGGCAATAGTAAGGGTGGAATACATAATTAACTTATTTATTATACCGCAGATGGGGCAGATGCGCTAGTTGGGCGGGGCGGCACCGGAAGGGACGGGGCTATACTGGGGTTCAAAGCGCTAGTTGAGGGTGGTGAGCTGCTGGTATTTTTTGATGCGGGCGGCGAGCTCGGGATAGGCGGAGAGCTGGTCGGGGGTGCGGGCGAATTCGCCGGCGTGGTGGCTGGCGGCGGTGACCAGGCGACGGTCGGAGAGGGTGGCAAACTGGAGATTGAGGGCGCCGTGCTGGAGGGAGCCGTAGATTTCGCCGGGACCGCGAAGTTTGAGGTCAACTTCGGCGAGGTAGAAGCCGTCGGTGGATTTGGTGAGTTCGCGGAGGCGGCGAGAAGGGGGCTGGTTGCCAGTGGTGAGTAGGTAGCAACTGGCCGGCTGGTCGCCGCGACCGACCCGACCGCGGAGCTGGTGGAGCTGGGCAAGGCCGTAATGTTCGGCGTCCTGAATGATGATCATGTTGGCGTTGGGGACGTTGACGCCGACTTCAACGACGGTGGTGGAGACCAGAATGTGGGTGCGGCCGGCGGCAAAATCGGACATCACTTGATCTTTCTCGGCGGGGCTGAGTTTGCCGTGGAGCAGGCCGACCCGGCAATCGGGGAAAAGCTCGGCGAGTTTTTTGGCCTGGCGTTTGACGGAGGTGAGAGGTTTGGCGGCGGGAGGCTGAGCGGAAGGAGCTTTGGCGGCGGTGGTACTGGGGTTTGGGGCGACTTCGGCGGCGGGGGCGTCAATAGCGGGACAAATCCAGTAAATCTGCTGACCGGCGGCGAGCAGAGCACGCATCGCGGGATAGAGTTGGTCCTGCTGCTCGGTCTCGGGGAGAAGATGGGTGGTGATAGGCTGGCGACCGGCGGGGAGCTGATTCAAAATGGAGCTATCCAGGTCGCCGAAGACCGTGAGCTGGAGAGAGCGCGGAATGGGGGTGGCGGTCATAGCAAGCAAGTGTGGGGCGGTAGCGGCGGGGGATTTTAAGAGCAGCTTCTGGCGCTGGGCGACACCGAAGCGATGCTGTTCATCAATAATGCAGAGGGCGAGGGAGTGGAACTGAGTGTCGTCGGTGAGCAGGGCGTGGGTGCCGATGACGAGGTCAATTTCGCCGGCGGCGATTTGGGCTTTGAGGGCGGCTTTATGCTTGGTGGCGCTGGTGAGCAGGGCGAGGCGGGGAACTCGGGGAGCGGCGGAGTTGGTGGAGGGTTGGGTGGCGGAATTGGTGGAGGATGGCGGGCTGCTGAGGCGCAGCGAGGCGAAGAGCTTAGAGAGGCTTTCGTAGTGCTGAGCGGCGAGGATGGCGGTGGGGGCGAGCAGGGCGGCTTGATGACCATAAAGCGCGGCTTGGGCGGCAGCGAGGGCGGCTACGACGGTTTTACCGGAACCGACATCGCCCTGGAGCAGGCGGTTCATCGGTAGGTCGCGACCCAGGTCTTGGAAGATTTCCCAGGCGGCGCGGCGCTGGGCGGCAGTGAGCTGAAAGGGGAGGCTGGAGACGAGAGCGCGGGTGAAGCCGGCTTGGAACGGCAATGGAATAGCTTTGAGGCGTTGGTTGGCTTCGCGGTTGAGCTTAGAGGCGAGGATAAGTTCAAAAAGTTCTTCGTAGGCGAGGTAGCGGCGGGCGGTTTGGCTGTCGGCGTCGGTGGTAGGAAAATGGGCGGCGAAGAGGGCTTCGGCGCGGGCGCCAGGGTAGAGGAAATCGGGATGGCCGGGTGTGAAGGGGAGCAGGTCGGGAATGGTGGTGAACTGGGGGCGGAGACCCATGATAAGTTTGCGGAAGAGGGCGGGTTTGAGACCGCTGCGAGTGGAGTAGAGCGGCTGGAGACCGGCAGGCTGCGCGTCAACGTCGGCGGCTAGGACGGCGGTGGGTGAGGTGAGCTGGTAGCGACCACGGCGGAACTCGTAGGTGCCGGAGAAATAATACTCGCGCTGAGGGTCAAATTGGCGCTCGCGGTAGGCTTGGTTGAACCAAAGGGTACGGAGGGCGCCGGTGGCGTCACGAATGATGCCCTCGGTGATGGTGAGGCGTCTTTTAAAGGCGCGGTTGGTCTTGAGGTTGGTGATTTTGCCTTTTACCATCACTTTGCCAGGGCGGAGATGGGCGATGTCGGTGACGGTTTGGTAGTTTTCATAGGTGCGGGGGAGCAAGTAGAGCAGGTCGCCGACAGTTTGGATGCCAGCCTGGCGCAGCGCGGCGGCGGTTTTGGGACCTACACCTTTGACGGTGACAATGTCGGCTTGGAGATTCATAGATATATTATAACACCTGGGTGCGAGTAGCACGGACGTCACCTGGCATGAGTTGAATGGGTAGTGCTAGCTCACTCGGCGCGAGTAGAATGAGCGGCGCGCCAGGCGGCGATTTTGCCGTGGTCGCCAGACAGGAGAACGTCGGGGACCTTGAGGCCGCGGAAGTCGGCGGGCTTGGTGTATTGGGGATATTCAAGATTGTCGCCGTCGGAGAAGCTTTCAATGGCGGCAGAGGTGGCGCCGCCGAGGACGCCGGGCAGGAGACGGGTGATGGAGTCAATGATGATGAGGGCGGGCAGTTCCCCGCCGGTGAGGACGTAGTGACCGAGGGAGATGGCGTGGTCAACCAGGGTGAGGATACGCTGGTCGTAGCCTTCGTAGTGGGGGCAGAGGATGATGAAGTGGAGAGTGGGGGCGGTGGGCTGGTCGGCGGAGGCAGGTTGACTGACGGAGGTGGCACGGGCAGCGAAAGCGCGGGCCAGGTCCTGGTTCCAGACTTGCCCGACCGGGGTGGGCAGGATGACTTCGGCGGTGGGGTCGGCAGCCTTGATGCTCTCAACCGCAGCGAATACCGGTTCGCAGCGCAGGAGCATACCGTCGCCGCCGCCGTAAGGAGTATCGTCTACTGAGCGATGTGGGCCGAGACCGAAATCGCGCAGGTTAACGTAATCAATTTTAATAATGCCGCGGTCCTGGGCCTTGAAAAGCATAGAGCTGTCCAGATAAGGACGGAGCGCCTCGGGGAAAAGGGTGATAATAGTAAAACGGATGAGCGGTTGCATATATATATTATATCATATTTTGCGGGGTAGTGCTGGCGGATGGTGCGGAGAGCCGGGGTTGGAATGCGGAGTGGAGCTGAGGCATGAGCGGCTGGAAACGCAAAAAACTAGCCTGGTGACAGGCTAGTGGCTGATGCGCGCCCACCCTGGGGCACATTGGTTTGTTTTAATCCGCTGTATTTGTTTTTGTTAAAGTCTCCACACTCCACTAAAACATCAGTGGAACCCCTGTGAAGCGTACCAGCTTATACTTATAATAAGCTAGAGCGGGATGGGTGTCAAGGGTTTTTGTCCAGAAAATTAATAATCTTCAACCAGCGTGAACTCTTTGCCGGCGATGGAGATGATGGATTCGGGGGTGGCGCCGCGGGCGGTGAGTTCGGCGCGGATGCCCATTTTTTTCATGATGTCGCGGAGGCGGTTGACAGAGGCGTAGTTGCTAAGGTCGGTGCGGCGGGCGAACTTCTCAATTTTGGCACCGGTGACGACGAACTTATCGCCCTCTGACTCCACTTTCCAGGCGCGCGAGAGCTGCTCGGGACCGAGCTGGATGACGGGGAGAGCGTCGGAAGCGGCACTCTCGGGAGCGTGGGGAGCGACGTGGTTCCCGGCGGCATTATTCCCGGCTACGCGGCTGTCCTCTGAGGGCGCGGCGTCAGCGGCAGCTTCGCGGGCGGACTGAGCGGCTGTTAGAGCGGTGCGCTTCAAGGCGAGCAGGCGACGCAATAATTCCTTGACGCCAGCGCCAGACTGAGACGAAATAGTGAGCACTTCAGCGTCAGGGTTGACTGCCAGAATGGAGTCACGCTGCATGGCGATGATTTCCGGATCAACGCCCTCGCATTTGGTGAGCGCGACGACTTCGGGACGGGTAGCGAGGTCGGAATAACGGGAGAGCTCGTGGCGGATGGTGCGATAAGCCACGCCGGCATCGTCGTTATAGACATCAACCAGATGTAGCAGCACGGCGGTGCGCTCAACGTGGCGTAAGAAATCGTGGCCGAGGCCCTTGCCGTCAGCGGCACCCTCAATGAGACCGGGGATGTCCGCAATCAGTAAGTCTTGATCATCAATCGTAGCGACACCGAGCTGGGGGGTTAGGGTGGTGAAGGGGTAGTCGGCGATTTCGGGGCGGGCATTGGAAACGCGAGCGAGGAAGGTGGACTTGCCGGCGTTGGGTAGGCCGACCAGACCGATGTCGGCGATGAGCTTGAGTTCAAGGGCGGCTTCAAAAGCTTCGCCGGGCTCGCCAACTTCGGCAACCACGGGAGTTTGGCGGGTGGAGGACTTGAAATGGGCGTTACCAAAGCCACCGTCACCGCCGCGCGCAATCACCGCCTCGGCGCCGTCACGATCAAGGTCAGCCAGTAATTCCCCGTCGCGGCGCACCATGGTGCCAATGGGAACTTCTACGATAAGATCCTTGCCCGAGCGACCAGCGCTGCGCTGACCGGAACCATTCTTGCCGTCTTCAGCTTTGAGTTCGGGATTGTAACGGAAATCTAGCAGGGTGTTGGTATCTTTGTCGGCGCGGAAGATGATGGAGCCGCCGCGACCGCCGTCGCCACCATCGGGACCTCCCTTGGGGATGTAGATTTCGTGGCGGAAGGAGACGGCGCCGTCGCCACCTTTACCGGCTTGGAGTTTGACTTTGGCGGTATCAACGAACATTTTGCTCCTTTCTAGTGAATGTAGTTAAAGTTGCCGACGATGTTGGCGGGGATGGTGGATTCGGTGACGACGTAGGCGCGATAGCCATAGTTCATTTCGCGGACGACGATGGAGCCGTCGTTGTTGATACCGACGACGATGCCGACGTGGCCATACCAACCGGCGCTGGTCTGAAAAACGGCGCCGACTTCGGGAGTGCGGTCCACGCGGTAACCGTAGCCGCGGAGGACGCTATCCCAGACATTAGCATTGCCTTTCATACCGGAGGGCAGCGGATTGCCGTATTTGGCGCGCCACCACCAAGCATACCAGGTACACTGACCGGCGGTCATCGGGTTATAGCTGCCGTCCCAGAAGTTGGTGGCGACTACCCAGACGTTCTGACGATCGGAGGTGGAGCCGTAGTAGCGATAGGTCGTATAGGTGACGGGGGCGACATATTCTGGGCGTTCGGTTTCAGGCAGGACACCGCCCGGCAGCACAATCTGCATTCCCTCAGTCAGCGCCGAGGTCTCTAGGTCATTATAGGCGATGATTTCGGCGGCATTTGAGCCGTATTTCTCGGCCAAGCTCTCGGGAGTATCGCCGGCCTTAACCGTGTAGACGATGCCAGCAACGCCGACCGGCAGCACCAGGGTCTGGCCCGGTGAGACGTCGGTGGTCTTGAGGTCGTTGGACCAGCGGATCTGGTCAGTGGTGAGTCCGAAGGCGGCGGCAATACTGGCCATGGTCTCGCCGTCTTTGACGGTGTAGGTCTGGACGCCGCGAGAGATGTTGGTGCCGACGAAGTTAGGTTTCTCAATTAGGTCGGTAGAGGTCTGGCTGATTTCCTTCATGACCGAGACGGTGACGTAGTTGCCGGAGACAGTCTCAACACTGGCGAGGTTAAAAGAGCTGGAGAGGCTGGCGACCACGTAGAGCTCGGAGAGCTGGTCAGCGGAAACGTTGTAGTCGTCGCTGGCGATGTTGTTGACGTTGAGACTGCTATTATTAGCGAGTTTGGTGTCAGCGCCGATTTTGGCCACGCCCAAAATCACCAAAAACACGGCAACATAGGGCAAAAACTGCCGAATGCGCCCCCAAAAGCGTGATTTTGAACGTGTTTTCTTCTTCATAATCAAACAACGCTGCGGCTAGCCGAGACTAGAGCGCAACATTACAGCGGACGGAACAATGAGCGGTGATATTAGCTTGGTGTTCCTCCTCTGTACTACTATAATACGTCACACCATCGTCTCCTGTCAAGAAGTACCAGGCGGAGCTGACACTGGTGTCGGGCTCGGCAACTGCGAGCAGAGCAGAAAGGCCGGGATTGGAGATGGGCCCAGGGGTGAGACCAGGGTAAAGGCGGGTGTTGTAGGGGGAGTCAACGGTGAGAGCAGCTTCGTTGGTGGTGTAGGTGGTGCGGTCGGGGTCAACCAGGTCAAGGGCGTATTGGACGCTAGCGTCACTACCGAGATTCCAGCCGGCGCCGAGGCGATTATAGAAAACCTGGGCGACCTTGGCCTGGTCAGCGGCGATGCCGACTTCTTTCTGGACGATGGAGGCCAGGGTGATGCCTTGGTAGAGGTTGAGGCCATGGGCAGCGAAGCGGTTTTCTAGATCGTTCTCGCTGGCGACGGTGGCGAATTCGGAGAGCATCCGGCGCACAATGTCGGTGGGGGTGTCGTCACGGTAGAACTCGTAGGTCTCGCCGTAGAGGTAGCCTTCAAGCGAGGCGCCCTCGGGGCGGCCATTAAAAATCCAGGCGAACTCTTCCCCGCTATAGTCGGCATTAAAGGCTTCGGTGACCGCCGCTTCGGTGTAGCCGGCTTCCAGCAGGCGATCGCGGACCTCAAACAAGGTCTCACCAGGGAGGACAGTAAAGGAGAAGACGTTACTATCGGATCCACTGGTGAGCAAGGTAAGGATGTCGGCAGGCGTCATGGTCTTTTCCAGGTCGTATTCGCCAGCCTTGAGAGTTTGATCGGAGAAATTAAAGCGGTAGAAAATCTGGAAGACGAGAGGACTACGAATGAGGTCGGCGTTCTTGAGATTAGCGGCGACGGTACCGACGCTGTCGCCAGAGTTGACGGCGAAGACCAAGGGACGGCAATCGGAGCTGTCTGAGCCCTCGCAGTCGGTGGCGGCGAGGACGGGTTCAAGGTTGTGCTGGTAATAGAACCAACCGCCGACGCCAGCGCCGATCAGCAGGACCACTAAGATAATGATGGCAATGAGCAGTTTATGAGGTTTGCGGGCTTTGACCGAAGCGTGACGGGCGGCAGCTGGTTTGGAGGCGGCGGGTTTCTTGCCGGTATGGTTTTCTAGGAAGTCCTGAAGGATGATAGTGGCGGCTTCGGAATCAACTTCGCCTTTGGCGTAACCACGCTTGCGCTTAGAGAGGCGCTGCTCGGCTTCTACTGAGGTCAGCGATTCGTCCTGGAAGCAGATTTTAGCGTCGGGGATGACGGTTTTGAGCTGGCGGGCGAAGGTGCGGGAATACTTGCTCTGGGCAGTTTCCTCACCTTGGCTGTTGCGGGGCAGCCCAATCACAAAACCATCAATAGACCAGGCGCGGGCCAAGGAAGCGATTTTTTGGAATTCGCCGCCGTCCACGGGGATGGCGCTATAAGGGACCGGAATGCGAACGTTGGAGTCGGCTTTGGCGATGCCAATGCGTTTGGTGCCGACATCAAGGGCCATCAGTTTCATTGCTGGTCCTCCGTTTCTCCCTCCATTTGCAGGTTAATAGTGATCTTGTTGGGATCATTCGGCACAGAGCGCACCCAGAAGTAGGACGGAGTGATTTCTACACTGCTGACGCCGTTGATGGACTTCAGGATGGACTGGGCTTCACCGATTTTGACGCCTTTGACGCGGTCTAGAATGGTATCTTCGGTGAGAACCGGACCGATGGCGACCACGGTTTTGAGGCGGGCACTTTCTTCAAGGTTGGTGAAACGCTCAAAGTAGGGGCTGCCGATGGAATAAAGTTTCTGGTCGTCATTTAGGGACATTTTCTCGGCGATGAAGCTTTCTACCTTGGCCTCGTCAACGGTATAAACGGCGTATTTGACGGTGACGGAAACGGTAGTTTCGCCCCCTTCTTCGCCGACGGCGGGGGTGGCGGTGGTGTTGGTGGTTTCGGAAGTGTAGCTGGGTTCAATGACGACGGCGTTCTGTTCGGTCAGGTCGGAGAAGAGCGATTCCTTGCCCTCTTCGGCGTGGTCGGAGACCAGCTGGTCGCGGGCCTGGTCAACATCGGACTGAGTGATAACCTTGACTTTGTTGGAGGTGCCGCCGGAGATGGCTTTGGGATTACTGACGGAGGCGCCGCTGAAGCTGTTCCAGGTGGATTCGGCGCTTAGGTTATAGTTGTCGCCGGGGGCGGTGGCCTGGACGGGGACGGTGAGGGTGAGTGAGCAGGTGTAGCTGAGACCACTGCCGGAACAATCGGTCTCAAAGTCATTGACGGCGGTACTCTTCGCCATAATAGCCGTGTAGGTCAGGCCGTTTTCTGCGGTGAAGGTAGCGCCCTCGGGCACATCAATGGACAATCCAGAGACGAGGACGCTGGAGGCGCCGGCGGATTTAGTCAGCACCAATTCACCGGTGGCGCGTTCGCCGCGGTCTTCCTCGCCGGTGGCGGTGACTTTGGTCTCGTATTTCTGTTCGTAGGACTGCTGGTGGGCGAAGAGCCGACCCTCGGCGATATTTTCGGAGTTGATGTCAGTCGTGAAATTGACGGTCTCGGAAAAGTTTTCGGAGGTAGTGCGCATCGCAACGGTGATGGTGGCGGCGGGGGCAAAAACGAAGGCCCAAACTAGGAAAATAATCAGCAAAACTCCGGTCACCGAACCGAGAATAATCCATTTGCGGTATTTTTCCAGCGAGGGGACTTTTTGGGCAGATTTGGTGGATTTTTTGCCGGATTTGGCAGATTTTTGACCTTTCTCGGCGGCTGCAGCGAGGCCTTCGTCGGTGAGGTCGAGTGTGACGGCTCCGTCAGCGTCGGACGCGTCTACGGTGCCTTCTGGGGCCTCAGACGCGGTTTTGTTGGTTTTAGAAGTGGCGTTTGATGCGGATTTGGCGGGATTTTGGGCATTTCCGGCGGATTTTTCGGATTTTTCGGCCAAATCTTCATCAATTACCTGCTCGGAGGACTTGCTTTCCTGGAGCATTTCGGGGGTCGGTACCATAGGGCGTGATTGGAGCGTCTTAGCTACCGGAATCCGAGCCGCCATTGCCAGCTTAATCACGGCCGGGTCGCCGGTCACGATCACCGCAACTTTCTCGCAGTCTTTGGCGGTGCGAGCAATCAGCTTCATATTGACCGCGCTGCGCAGGATGGTCGCCTTTTTCGGCGGGACCAGCGCAACCAGCTTCTGCTCGGCCCGTTGGAGCTTGGTGAGGACGTCGGTGATGTCGTCCTCGGGCTCCAAGTAAATAACTTCCTTATTCATATACATTAAATATAGCACATTTCGGGCGGGCTGTGTTAAAATAAACATAATGAGTTTATTCCGTAAAAAGAAACCGGTTGCGATGGGTGCGGTGCCGAGCCACGCGGATTATTCGGGTTTGGCGGAGACGGCGCTCAATGCGATTGCGGATGGGGTGCTGATTATTGACGAAACGGGGGTGATTAAATTTGCCAATCCGGCGGCGGCACGGATGACGGGGTATGGTGACCCGAGTAATTTGGTGGGGCTGAGTTATCAGCTGGTGATGAAGTTGGAGACGCTGGACGGAGCGGTGGTAGATTCGGCGCAGAGCAAGCTGGCGCAGGCGATTATGGCGAATCAGGCGGTGACGCTGCGGGAATATGTGCTAGTGGCAATGCAGGGGCAGCACAAGGACGCAATCGCGCTGACCTTGACGCCGACGGGCGGACCGCACGCGGACAAGATTATCACCTTCCGCGACATCACAAAAGAGCTGGCGGAGGAGGAAGAACAGAGTGAGTTTATTTCCACGGCCAGCCACGAAATGCGGACACCGGTGGCTTCAATTGAGGGGTATTTGGGGCTGGCGCTGAATCCGCAGACAGCCACGATTGATGCGCGGGCGCGGCAGTATCTGGAGGCGGCGCACGCTTCCAGCCAGCACCTCGGGCGGCTGTTTAAGGATTTGTTGGACGTGACGAAGCTGGACGACGGACGAATGAAGCCGCGCCTGGTGCCGGTGGACATCGTGGCGGTGGTGCGCGAGATGGCGCGCGCACACGAACCAAAGATGCAAGCGAAGCACCTGAAATATAGTTTTGGGACGGCGGACGCGGTGAATAATGGGCAGAAGATTGAGCCGCTGGTGTATGCGGCGGTGGATCTGGATTTTATGCGGGAGATTTTGGATAATTTGATTGAGAACGCAATCAAATACACGCCGGACGGGGGCGAGATTTGGGTAAATGCGCGCGGAGATGGCGACAAGGTGTTGATCAATGTGACCGATACCGGGATTGGGATTTCACCGGAGGATGCGGCGCATGTGTTCCAGAAGTTTTATCGGGTGGATAATTCGCAGACGCGAGCGATTGGCGGAACCGGGCTGGGGCTTTATCTCGTTAAACAGCGGGTGGAGGCGCTGGGTGGTCGGGTTTGGGTGGAAAGTGCATTTGGCGAAGGGTCAACTTTCTTTGTGTCGCTGCCGCGGCTGAGCGATTCGGAATACGAGCGCTTAAGGATTGCTTACCAGAATGAACAGGCGGTGCAGGCGTTCAAGTCGGGGGCGGCGCCGGTAACGGCTCCGGTAGTGACGCAACCGGCTCCGGTGGTGACGCCGGCGGCAGTAGTGGCGCAACCGGCGGCGACGGCGCAGCCCGCCCAGATGACGACGGCACCGGCCGCCCAAGGCCCGGTTCAGGTGCCCGCACAGCCACAGCCCCTGACGCCAGTACAGATACCGACGCCAGTTCAGATGCCGTCCCAGCCGCAGCCTGTGGCGCAGGTTCAGATGCCGACGCCAGTACAGCCCATGACGCCACCAGCACCGGCAGCACAACCGCAGCCGACGGTCTCGCCGGCGCCGGTGGCACAGCCGCAGCAAAATGTTATTCCCCCTGTGATCAACAATAACCAAAAAGGAGCCCTATGAGTAAAATCATGTTGGTAGAAGACGACAACAGTCTTCGCGAAATCTATAGCATCCGTCTGACGGCCGAGGGATATGTGATCGTGTCGGCGGGAGATGGCGAGGAAGCGCTGGCGATGGCGGTGAAGGAGCGGCCGGACTTGATTATTTCGGATGTAATGATGCCGAAGATTTCGGGGTTTGATATGCTGGATATTCTGCGTTCCACGCCGGAGACGAAAGATATTAAGGTGATTATGATGACGGCGTTGTCGTCGGAGGACCAGCGGGCGCGCGGCGAGCATTTGGGGGCGGACCGGTATTTGGTGAAGTCGCAGGTAGGGATTGAGGATGTAGTAAACGTGGTACATGAGGTGCTGGGCGACCGGGCTAGTGACGGGACAATTCAGGCGAATGTGGCGACAGCGGCGGGCGCAGCCGGCGCAGCTTCGGCAGCCGGCGTGGCTGCAATGCCAGGGGCGGGGACGAGCGCGGTGCCGGGGGCGGCGCCCGCGGCGGCACCAACACCGGTCGGCGGAGCAGCGGCGAACGGAGCTGGAGCAGTGACGGCTGAGCCGATGAACGAGGGGGTTGCACTAACAATCCCGCGTGAGCCGAACGCTGGTTTATAGTATAATAAATCTATGGATGAGCAAATACGACTGAACCGTTTTTTGGCGGAGCGTTTGGGGGTGTCGCGCCGACAAGCGGACGAAATGATTGCGAAGGGGCGCGTGCGGGTGAATGGGCAGACGGCGGGTCTGGGCGGTCGGGTGACAGCGACCGACCGGGTGGAAGTGCTGCGAGGCGAGCAGAGAGCAGACCGGGTGGAAGTGCGGGACGGGCGGCGAGCGATTCGGCAGGCGGAGCCGAGGATGGTTGCAGCTGAAGAGGCGCACCGGGAGGCGAGAGCTTGGCAAGTGGTTCCCTGGTCGGTGCGGCATATTTATTTGGCAATGAACAAGCCGGTCGGTTATGTTTGCTCGCGGCGGCGGCAAGATGCGGCACCGACGATTTACGAGTTGCTGCCGGCGGATTTACGGAACTTGAAAACGGTGGGGCGGCTGGACAAGGACTCGGAGGGGTTGATTCTACTGACCAATGACGGCGAGTTTGGCTTCCGGATGACGCATCCGAAGTTTGCGAAGCATAAACTCTATGAGGTGGAGCTGGACCGGGCGCTGGAGCCACTGCATCAGCAGATGGTTGGAGATTTTGGGGTGGAATTGAAGGACGGGCGGTCGCAGTTGGGTTTGACAAAACTGGATGATGGACGGCGGCGCTGGCAGGTAGAGATGAGCGAGGGGCGCAATCGGCAGATCCGGCGCACCTTCGGGGCGTTGGACTATACGGTGGTGCGGCTAAAGCGCCTGGAGTTTGGGCCGTATCGGCTCAGCGGGCTGCAGCCGGGCGAGTGGTGTGAGCTGACCAAGGCTAATTCTGGAGCAGGCGGGAAAGCTTAGCCTTAATGCCGGCGTCTTCGGGGACACCGGCGAGAGTGTCTAGTGCCACGCGCAGCAGGCCGAGCGCGGTGATGTAGGAATGGTCCAGCGGGGTGGAAGTGGCGTTTTTGATGCCGGGGATGTCGGCAGCCTCCACGAGGTGGATGAGCGGCCGGCGCGAGAAGGGGAGAGATTTGAACCAATCGGTGGTGGCGAGGACCTCTTGAAGCTCCAGGAGGCCAGCGCCGCCGCCACAAAGCAGAATGCGGCCGGGCAAAAGATCATCCAGCTCAAACTCCTCCAGAGTAATCTCTACGCCCGAAAGCCAGACGGCGAGGTTGCGCTTTACGGCGAGTAGGAGGCGGTTGCGGACGTCAGCGGGGATTTGGGCGGGGTTGGCTAGGGCGAGTTTATAATGCTCAGCAGTATCAAAATCCACATCCAGAGCCTGGGCGATTTGGTGGGTGAAGCTGCGACCGCCGATGCCGAACATCTTGGTCCCCTCAACGCCACCATCGTCAACCACAGCAATGTCGGTGGTACCGCCGCCGATGTCCATCACGACCGCGGAGAAATTACTATCCAGATCATCGCCTAAACAGGCGCGGCAAACCGCGAACGGCTCCACGGCGACCGCCAGAAGATCAAGCGAAAGTTCGGCGCAGACTTTCTCAATGGCGGAGATGTGGACCAGCGGGGCGAAGGCGGTATAGAACTGAATCACCACGTCGGTACCCTTGAAGCCGATGGGGTTGGAGATTTTGTAGCCGTCAATAGAGATGGAGACGATGGCGGAGTTAATCAGGCGGACTTCAACGTCGGGATTGTTGGTCTCGTCGGCGATAGCTTGGCGAGCCTCGGCGCCGGCGCGAGCTTGGACGCGCTGGATAATTAACGCCATTTCCTGTTCGGAGAGGGGTTTGTTGCCGTTTTTGCGGCGGTAGCGGACGGTGGAAGTGTTGCCCTTGACCAGTTCACCGGCAATCCCGACTACGGCCAAGCGGCTGGTGACTCCGGCGGCGCTTTCGGCTTGGGTGAGGGCCTGTTCGCAGACCGAGACGACGCCGGAGATGTCGGCGATGGCGCCGGCGTAAATGTTGGTGGGGGCTTGATGGGCGCGTCCGATGCCAATGATTTTGAGCTCGCCGGAGTCGGTTTGCTCCGCGATGACAGCTTTGACGAATTCGGTGCCGATATCTAGCGCGAGGATGGCTTGATCGGAGACTGCGGGCGGTTCGGGGGCGGGGATGGGGTCGGCGGCGGGACGGGCGGACTGGACGGCCCGCTTGGCTTGCTGAGCCTTAGCGGCAGCAACGGTTTTGACCTTAGTAAACAGGCTCATAAATCTCCTCGGTGATTAGCAAATCGGAGGAATCATACAGCGGGTCGGAATAGAGTGGGTCGCTCAAGGTGGGGTCACTAGAAGGCGAAACCGTGACCACGATGAACTCGGAGAGTTCGTCAACCAAGTCGGTCAAGGGGCGATAGGCGTCGGGGATGGTGACGATGGCAGACTGGTAGGCGACCTTAGCGGTGACAGCGACTTGGAGCTGGTCGTTTGGCTGCCAGTTCAGGCTGAACTGACGCAGCTGGTGGCTCCAGTTGGAGATTTCTAGCTCAACGGCGAGATCGCCAGGGAGACTCTCGCGCAGCTCATCGGCCGTCAACTCATTGAAATCGGTGGCGTCCAGGGTTTCTTCCAAGCCGGAGATATTGTTATAACAGGCGAAGTAAGCTTCGGCGGCATCAGTAGTGGGGATTTGGTTGAGGAAGGCAGCGAGCTGATCAAAGTCAATCGTGGCGACATAGACGGTGGAGCCGGCGGTCGCCGTAAGCGAGGCCTCTGACTCGGTGGTGCGCTCGGAGATTTGGAGGAAGGGGTGCTGCTGGTAGAGGGCAGCAAAGAGAGCGCGGTAATTGGTCTGGGCGAGATCCCAAAGACAGCCGTAAAACTCGTGGAAGGCTTGGCTGGCGGTGGGTTCAAGTTCAAGGCTGTCAATCAAGTCCGTCACCGAAATCTGCCACCATTCATTGTCAATGGTCTCAAGCGTGGCACGGTAATTCTCCAGCAGCGTGAGTTCCTCCGGAGAGAGCTCGGCGGTGGGGACGTTGGCTAACAGCTCGGTCAGGCCGCCAAGCTGAAGGTAGGTGACGCCAGCATCGTCAGTGACGGTGTTGAGCTGGAGCTGAAGGTTCGGCGCGGTGGAAGCGGTGCCGTCAGAGCTAGCAGTCGGGAAAAAGGTAAGGTCGGCGCTAAGCATTCCGGGCGCTTCGGGGGCAGCCACGAAATCCAGCGTGGCAATGGTCTGGGCGGGGTCGGTCAGGCTTGAGACTTCGGCGTCGCCTTGAAGCGCGATACCGTCGGCCCGACCGAGTTGGTCAAAGGCGTCCAGGACGGCTTGTTCCGGCTGGTGGTGGAAGCCAAAATACCAAATCGCAATGCCGCCGGCGCTGAGCAGGACCAGGGCGAGCACCAAGCAAAGAGTGCAGAAGAGTTTGCGGCAAGCGGACTTGGCGGGTTTAGCCGCTTGGCTGGGGCGGGATTTGACCGGTTGGGCGGGAGCAGGGTGGCTAGCCGGCTGCGGAACAGCGGCCTCGGAAGATGAAACGGTCTCGACGGGGGCGGGAGCGACGTCCGCAGGCGATGTGGTTGCGGTCGGCGTCTGCCCGGTCAGCGACCGCGTATCGCGCTCGGCGGCGCGGAGGGCGGCATCGCGACTGGAGCCGGCGCGAGGGCGAGACTGCTGATGTGGTTGAGAGTTGGGTTGATGTGGTTTTTTAATCATAGGATCGGACCCCATGAACCTCCTTGCTTAAGCTTTTCTTCATTGTAGCATAGGAAACCCCGAAAAACAACCACGAGCGTGTTATAATCGCAATATGGATAATTTCACAATTCAAGAGGTAAAAGCGCGGCAGGTTTTAGACAGCCGCGGCAATCCGACCGTAGAGGCGGATGTAGTATTAGCATCGGGGGCGACCGGGCGGGCGATCGTGCCTTCGGGTGCATCAACTGGTTCGGGCGAGGCGCTGGAGCTGCGCGACGGCGACCCGAAGTATTATGGCGGTAAAGGGGTAGCGAAGGCGGTTTGGAACGTTAATCACCCCATCCGGGAGCTTTTGATCGGTAATTCGGCCGACCAGGAACAGGTGGACCAGCTGATGCTGGAGCTGGACGGGACCGAGAATAAGTCTAAGTTGGGCGCGAATGCGATTTTGGCGGTGTCGCTGGCGACGGCCAAGGCGGCGGCGCGTTCGCAGCATCTGCCGTTTTACGAATATATTGCGGCAATCGCGGGGACGACGCGGGAAATGTGTCTGCCACGACCGATGATGAACGTGATGAACGGGGGCTGCCACGCGGATTGGGCGACGGATTTCCAGGAATATATGATTATTCCGCGCAGTGCGGGGACGATGAACGAAGCGGTGCGGATGGGGGCGGAGGTGTTCCACGCGCTGAAGCAGGTGCTAAAAGACCGGAATTATCCGGTCACGGTGGGTGACGAAGGTGGCTATGGCCCGAAGGTGCGGGGCGGCAACGATGAGCCGCTAGAGTGCATCTTGGCGGCGATTGAGGCGGCGGGCTACCGTCCGGGTGAGGACGTGGCACTGGCGCTGGATGTAGCAGCGTCGGAGTTCTGGCAGGATGGACATTATGCGCTGAAAACCGACGGCAGCCAAAAAACCGCCGCCGAGATGGTGGACTGGTATGCGCAGCTCAGCCAGCGTTTCCCGATTATTTCCATTGAGGACGGCCTGAACGAAAATGATTGGGCCGGCTGGAAGGTGCTAACGGAACGGCTGGGCCAGAAATTACAGCTGGTGGGCGACGATCTGTTCGTGACCAACGAGAAGCTGCTCCGGCGCGGGATTGAAGAGAAGGTGGGCAATGCGATTCTGATTAAACCGAACCAAATCGGCTCGCTGACTGAAACGATTAACACCGTAATGCTGGCAAAGAAGGCGGGATATGGCACGATCATCTCGCACCGCTCGGGGGAAACCGAGGACACCTCTATCGCGCATCTCGCGGTAGGGCTGGGAGCAGGACAGATTAAGACCGGTTCCCTGTCGCGCTCCGAACGGATTGCGAAGTATAACGAGCTGATGCGGATTGCGGAGGACCGACCAGAGCTAAAATTCAAGCTTTAGTTAGCTGAACCGAGCCAGAACCACGGAAAGGACCACGGAAAGACCGGCCGAAGAAAAAGCCCCGCGGAAACGGGGCTTTTTGGGGAAGAAGATGTATCTAGTTTAGGGGGTGGACGAGTCGGCGCGGGCAGCGAGCTGCCTGGCTTGGGCGAGAGCATTGAGCGGGTCGGCGTCCAGGTAACCGCGGTAGTAATCTAGCGGTTCTGCGCCAAGGTAGAGCCAGGTGGGCGCGGTTTGGGCGACAGCCAGGTGGCTGACATAGGCGTCGGCGGCATAGGTGCCATCGTTGCGTTCTAGGAGCAGCACCTGGTCACCAAGATAGAAAGACCGGACCGAGTCGGCCAGCGGCAGCAGATCATCCTGGTCAGGCTGCCATAGTTGCAGCGTAGAGCGGCTAACCTTGAAACCGGCCAAGTGGTCTTCGCCATTGAAGTAGAGCGCGTCAATTCCCTGCGCCACGCGCTCCTTGCCACCGGTGGGTGTCAGCGCGTAGAGCGTAGTGCCGGTATAGAGGTAAGTCTGACTACTGGAAGTCAGGCGCAGGACACGACCATGGTCCTGGCTGTAAACCCACCAAGTCTGCTTGAGCTCGCCGCACCGATAAAGCTCGGTGCGCTGGGGCTGCTGGACGTAGGTGCCGTCTGGGGTTACGCAGATCGAAATCGTCTCCGCGGCGAGTTGGCCCTGGGGCAGGTCAAGATAACAGTCCAGATACACCGACTCGGTGTGAAAACTGACGCCGTCCGAACGACTGGAATAATTGCTGGCCTCAGTGAGCGGCCAGGTGGCGGCGGCGCTGCGATAGACCGGATCCTCAGCGTAACCGCGGTAGGCGAGGTGCTGGGGGTCAGCGGCTTCGGAGTAGAAACGCCGCTGATAGGTGTAGTAAAGTCGGCCATCGGCGGCCAGGCGCACAGTAGTGGAGTAGTCGGGCGACAGACGAGTGCTGCCGTCCCAAAGGCCGGCTTGGTAGTCGGCGATCAGGGAGGCTGGGTCAACCGGAGCGGTGGACTGTTCAAGCGGACAGAGGTAGAGTTGGTCTCTAACCAACCAGCCATCGCGCGTGATGCGGTAATGGCCGCCGTCGTCAGTGTCCAGTACCGCCAGGTCGTTCCCGGTCGGGTCGGTGACCCAATCGCCGGTGCCGTCCAGATAGTCATCTAAGAGGGCGCTGAGTTCTGGGGTGAGGTGGGCGGTCGGCTCGGCGGCAGCCGGATCGGCAGCAGCCGAATCAACCGCCGCCACGCTGACGCTGAGCATAGTGACGATAAGGAAGAGACTGAAAAACTCTGCGAGATAGCGCATAGAAACATCTCCTTTCATATTAAGGTGCTAGAGGTGTGAAAAGCTTAAGTTTGGGGCAGATACACTTCTTCTGATTATATCATATCACACATTAAAAGAAAAGTCAAGAGGGTGGGGCGGCGGGACGGAGAGCAGAGCTGCGAGGCGGGGGCGGACAGAGAGCTGGAGAGCGAGACGACGCTAAGGGTAGAGTTATTTCACCTTTACGCACTGTTCGCCGAGCAGCGCGGCGAGCGGCTTAGTAAGTTCGGGGCTGATTTCCACCCGGAAAGGCAGGCGGAGCGGGCGCTTGCCGTTTTGGTCTTTCAGGACCAGGATGATTTCTTGAATACCGGGGTTGAGTTCACAGAGGTGGCGGATTACACCGAGCGCGGTGGTGTTTTGGGGGTCTTCCAGGAGGACGTAGAGGCGCTCGTGGCGGTGGTCGCGGGGCGGGGTGGCGGGGCGGGCAGGTTCGGTGGAGGCGGCGGGAGCGGGCGAGGGGGCGGCGGAGCGGCTGACGCTGGTGGCG
>CAMMXR010000014.1 GCA_946500965.1 uncultured Candidatus Saccharibacteria bacterium
CCCAGCGACGTAATTCTGGAATTTGCCAGGGAACTAGAGCGTCCCACTGATATTCGCACCCGCCTCACCACTCGCCGCGAGCGAGATTGGCTGGACCACTGGTGCCATATGCATACCGTGCTCTTCCGCCACGTCTACCGCCAGACTGGGGAATTACGCCCTCGCGGTTACGACGTCCGCTTCGGCGCACCAGGGGACGAAGATCTCCATCACATTCCCTGCGGTGGCGCCGAGGTCTATAATGAGCTCTACGCCCTCGCCAACTACCTCTGTAATAGCCTGGGCTTTGTCGCCACCGGCAATCTTGACGAAGTCTGCCGCTTCCTCGCTCGTTTCCACTACAATTTCATCCGCATCCACCCCTTCTTTGACGGCAACGGCCGCATTGCTCGCGTCATCACCGACCAGCTCTCAGTCGCCCTCGGCTACATCCCCATCATCGCCGGCTTCCCGCGCAGTAACGCCGCCAAAAAACGCGTCTATCACGCCGCCATCCGCGCCTCCGCCACCGACCCCGCCTATACCGAACTCACCAACTGGATCAAAACCCAACTTGAAACCAAACTCGCCGAAATCGCTTAGTCTTTGTTGAGGAGCACCGGCGCTCAAGGAATCCTCTTCCGAGGAGCGTGTTCCGGCTGAGCCGGGTCCGAAGCAGGGCGGAGCTTCGCTGAGGAGAGGCTCACCGGCTCCGAGGAAGATGGATTCCTTGAACGTTTTTTGGACGTATACTTTACCATCTTCTCTCCTGAAACTTAATGTCGCACAATATAGATTTTACGACACAAAAGCACCATTTATAGGGGTCACCCCGCCTCCAACCGCCGCCACCCCAGTTGGCCGCCTGCCCGCCGCCGACCAGCCATTTTTCCCTCCTAATTCCCTCTTAAAATGCATTTTTAGGCGCAGCCGCAAACCGCACTCCAATCATACCAAAAATCAACTTTTCGTTCTTCCCCAAAACCGAACACCAACCGAACTTAACCGGGAACGAAAACCCCACCAAACCCCCTCCCCACCAGTCCATCCCGGCGCCCCGCTCATCCACCGCCCGACCTCATCTACTTATAAAATGCCTTCCCCTCCACCCGCACATCCACATACCCCGGTTTGAGATCCCGCTCCCGCAAATATCGCACCATCCGCTCCATATCCTCCGCCGTCACCGCCGCATCTCGGTCCACCGTCACCTTAAAAAACCATTCCACCCCCTCAAGATCCACATACAGTTCCCGGCTCGTCCCCGTCGGCAGCGTCACCCGCGTCACCTTATACCCCAGATCCGCCACATCCTGCTCCAGCTGCTCAATATACGACCGCACCCGCTCCGAAATCCTCCCCGTATTATCTTCATCCACAATCTCCGCTTGAATCTGATATTCCGTCTCCACCGCTTCCTCCGCCGGCGGCGTCATCAACTGCCGCACCCCCATTAAAAGCAGCACCCCCAAAATCGCCACCATCAACACTCCCGCCAGCACCGCCGTCCAGCGCTTCCGCCGTTGCACTTTGCGCATCTGCATCCGCTCCGATTCCGACTGCACTCGTTCCCGCTCCGCCACAATCGTCTGCCCCAGTTTCATCCGCGGCAGCTCCGCGCTCCGATTGCGCTTCCCTGTTTCCCTGCTCCCCCTTCCTTGTTCGGTTTTTGTTCTAGCCATCACTTTGCTCCCGTCCTACCTCCATCGCCACCACTTCGCTCCCGCCCCACTTCCAGCACCATCTCTGCCAATTTCTCCGCCGCATCCAGCTTCACCTCCGCATGCAGTTTCTCCGCCAAATCCGCCCGTTCCCGCGGCGCCCGCACTAAATGCCGTACTTCCTCCAGCAAAAGCCCTGGTTGCTGCTGAATCCGCGTGTCCGCAATCATCACCGCCGCCCCCGCCGCCACCATTTTCTCCGCATTCTTCGTCTGATGACCGCCCGGCAGCCGCTCAAACGGAATCAAAACCACCGCCTTTTTTAGCGCCGCCAGCTCCGCAATCGTGGTCGCCCCCGCCCGGCTCACCACCACGTCCGCCGCCCCCATCAGCTCGTACATCGCCGAATTAAACTCCCACATCCGGAAATTCGACTTCAAGCGCGCATTCTCCCACTCTTCATATTTCTTTAGTTCCACCATTTGCTCATAATGCTTCCGCCCCGCCACCAGTCCCACGCTGGTAAACTTCAGCATCTCCGGCAAAATCTCCGCCACCGCCTGATTGATATTCTCCGACCCCTGACTGCCCCCCGTCACAATCACCAGCGGTCGCTCCGGATCAAACCCAAACGTCTTCTTCAAACTCTTCTGCTGCGCCTCCGTCACCACCCTAAACTCCGGCGCCACTGGAATCCCCACCTGCACCACCGGCCGCGCGCATTTCAGCCCCGCCCAGCCGCTCGCCACCACCGCCGCATGCTTCATCAAAATCCGATTCGCCAGCCCCGGCACCGCGTCCGACTCGTGCACCACGTAAGGGATCTTCAGCATCCGCGCCACCAGCCCCACCGGCAGCCCCACGAACCCACCTTTCAGAAAAATTACGTCCGGCCGCGACTTTCGCCGCACCAACCGCCCAAAACTCTGTATCAGCCCGCCCACAAAGCCACAAAATCCCGTGATATTCCCCCACACCAAATCCTTCATTGTCACCGAAAAATTCCGGAAATAATCCTGCCAAGTCCACCCCGCATACCGGTGGAACTTCCCTGCCAGCACCTTTCGCACCCGAATATACGGATTTTTCCGCGTCCCCTGCGTCACCGGCACCGCCGACCCCCAGCGCACCCCAATTTCCGTTGTAATTTTTACAACATTCTTATAGTATTTCCGGTCCGTCCAGAATTCCACTCTCGTCCGCGGTTTTTGCTCCAAAATCTCCCGCACCACCGCCACCGCCGGCGTAATGTGACCGCCTGAGCCCCCGCCCACCACTAGAACCTTCAACATCTAATCCTCTCTCCTTTCCGTCAATCGCTCCGCCCGTTCCGCCCGCTGCCGCTGCGCTAATTGTCGCTCCAGTTGCCCCCAGTTCGCCCGCTGCGATCGTCGCGTTTTCGCCTGTATCACCGCCTCCTTCCGCGGCTCCCGACCGGTATAACACGACAACTGTAGCACCAGCCCCAGCGCCGCCGCCATCAGCAGCATACTCGTCCCCCCATAACTCAGCAGCGGCAGCGTAATCCCCGTCAGCGGAATCAGCCCCGTCATTGAAGCAATGTTGATCACCACGTGCGCCGTCGCCCACGCGAAAATCCCCACCACCACTAGCGACTCCTCATCATCTGGCAAAAACCGCGCCGTTCTCAGCAACCTCAAAAGCAAAATCGTAAAACACCCCACCACCGCCACCAATCCCACAAATCCAAACGTCTCCCCCATCACCGCGAACACCGAGTCATTAATTGACTCTGGCAGATACCCCGTCGCCTGCACGCTGTTCCCAACCCCCACGCCGAACATCCCGCCCGTCCCGATTGCAATCAACGCATTCTCAATGTGATATGCATCACTTGAGTCCGCCGAACCAAACGTCAAAATCCGCTCCATCCGGTGCGGATAAGCCACAATCGCAATCACCCCCGCCGCCAAAATCACCCCCACTGTCGCCACAAAATACCGCATCTTTACCCCACTCATAAATAGCATCGCCAGCATAATCGCAATCATTCCCGCCCCCGTCCCCAAATCCTTCTGCACCACAATCACCAAAAACAGCGACACACTACACACCACCGCAAACGGCAGCCAAAAATCCCAGCTTGTGAGCTTCCCTTCCTGCTTCCGTTCCGTAATCAGTCCCGCCAGATATAGCACCAATCCAAACTTCAAAATCTCCGCCGGCTGCAAACTCATAAACCCGAGGTCAAACCACCGGCACGCCCCCAGCGAACATTGCGCCAGCGCACTCCCAAACAGCGCCAGCACCCCCAGCAGCACACACAATCCCAGCCCCAGTCCCAGCGCCACCTTCCCCAGCCGCCGCACGATCTTATACGGAAAATTAAACGCCGCTACAAACGCCACCAACGCCAGCGACACGTTGAGTAGCTGCCGCCAGAAAAAATAATTCTCACCGTAATCTGTGCCGTAAGCCGCGTTCATCACGTTCGCCCGCATCGGCCCAATCGCATAAATCACGATCAGCCCGATCGCCAGCAGCACCACCGTCAGCACCCCGATTATTCGGTCACTCTTATGCTTCCGCACCAACATCAGCGCTTCTCTCCGCTCATCACCAATGCCTGCGACCCTCCCCGCATTACACCCACCTCATATCCATCAACGCCGACGCCAGCAGCATCACTAGCGCAATCGCCAGCAGCACCCCCACCGCCGCCACCAGCAGATTCTTTGTCATATCACCCTTGTTATTATTCATACGATGCCTCCTTGGACCGCGAGAAAGATCCCGATAATCGCAAACACCCCCGCGATCACCCAGAACCGCATTACGATTTTCGCTTCCCCCCACCCTTTAGCTTCCAAATGATGATGAATTGGTGCCGAAATCAGCAGCTTCTTCTTAAACACCTTCTTCCAAAAGATTTGCAGCAGCGAGCTCCCCGCCTCCACCACAAAAATCACCCCAATAATCGGCAGCAGGAAAAACGCATTCGTCATCATCGCCACCACCCCCAGCCCCGCACCAATCGCAAACGACCCCGTATCACCCATCATAAACCGCGCCGGTGGCACATTGAACCAAATATACGACAGCAGCCACCCCACCACCGTCAAACAAAACCCCGTCAGCATCCACTGCCCCTGCAACAGCGCAATCACCCCATACGCCCCATACGCCAGCATTGCCAGTCCCCCAGCCAGCCCATCCAGCCCATCCGAGATATTCACCGCATTTGAAGTCGCCACCACCGCAAACGCAAACAAAACAATCATCAGCACCGGTCCAATCTCCATCGCCCCCATAAACGGAATCTCAATGCTTGTCCACCCCAGCTTCACCGCAAACCACCAGCCCAAAAACACCCCAATCGCCGTAATCATCGCAAACTTCACCGGCGCCCGCAGCCCCGCCGCCCCCTTCCCGCTGCCGAACACGTTAATCAGATCATCAATCAACCCCACCAAACTCCCCCCAATAAACCCCACCAGCGGCAGCCAAGTCTGTTCCCGGTTCAGATTACAAATCCCCGTCACCGCAAACACCGTCACTACCCCAATCACTCCCGCCATGGTCGGAAACGCGCGCGCAAACTTCTTCGCATGCAGCTTCGTCATCACCGGCAGCGCCTCCCCCGTCAGCGTCTCCTTCTTCTGCTTCTTCCAGAACTTATATTTATACGCAAAATAAGTATAAACCGGCGTCAAAAACGTCGCCAAGAAAAACGCCGCCAGCGCCAAAATCAAGCCATAAAAGGTTTCATTGTTTAGCGTATCCGTCATTACTCCCCCATTATATCACTTTTCCGCCGCCAAGCCTAGCCAAGCCAAGCCGAGCCGCCCACCGCCCGCTCTTCAATCCCAAGCCTCACCCCTCTACATCCCCGCCGGCCGCACCTTTAGCTCGTCTTGTACTGCCGTTTTCAGCGCATTAAACACCGGCAGCGCATGTTCCTGCCCGCCCGCCACTTTGCCATCCTCCCACACCCGAACCATGATCACATACTCCGGCATCTCCCCATCCGTCCCCCCAAACCCAATATACGTCGCCCCCGTCTCGTCCAGCACATACGCCCCATCCCGAATCACCTGCGCCGTCCCCGTCTTACCGCCCACATAATACCCCGCCGCGTCCAGTCCCGTGTTTCGCCACGCTTTCCGTGTGTTATACAACATCTCCCGCATCTTCGCACTGGTTTCCTCACTCACCGTCTCTCGCACCGGCTCCCGCGCCGCCGCCTCCACGAACTCCCCGTCCTCCATCGTCCCCGCCACCACCGTCGGCGTATAATAATGCCCACCATTCACCACCGACGCAAACGCCGCCGCCACCTGAATCATCGTCACCTGCATATTCTGCCCAAACGTCATATTTGCATAAGTGGAATTAATCCCGTAAATCTCCGCATTCGGTTCCGTCACCGACCCTAGCGCCTCATACAGCTCAATCCCGGTATATTCCCCCAGCCCAAACCGATTATGATAATACTCATACAGCCGTTCCCTCCCCTGCGCCGTAATCTCCGTCTCGCTGCCCCCCAGCCACCGCAGTACCTGCGTTGACCCCGTATTCAGCGAATAGTTAAACGCCGTCTGAATCGTCTGCTGCCCCAGCAAAAACGCCCCGCGCTCCGCGTTCCAAATCGGCCAGTCATCTACATACGTCACCGCCTCATTATTAAAGGTCGTATTCGCATCCATCACCCCATATTCCATCCCCGTCGCAAACGTAAAGGTCTTGCATACGCTCGCCGGCTCATACGGGTCCTCCACCACGTGATTGATATACGCCGAAATGTCCGTCACCTGCCCATAATTTGCCGGATTATACCCCGGATAATCCGCCATCGCCAGCACCTCACCCGTATTCGGGTCCAGCACCACCGCACTCAGATTCGCAAACCCCAGCCGCTCGCTCTCGCTCGCCAAAATCTGCTCCACCCGATGTTGCAGATTCTTGTCCAACGTCAGCACCACATTCTCCCCGTCCTCCGCCGGAATCCGCACGTTCTCATCTCCAATTGATAGCGCGATATTATTCACGTCCTTCACGGTTTTCAGCAAACCATCCGTCCCTGCCAGCCGCCCGTCTAGAGCCCCCTCCACGCCATACTGTCCCTCCCCCTCCGCATTCACAAACCCCAGCACCGTGGACGCCAGCGTCCCCTCCGGATATACCCGCTCCGTATCGCTTTGTAGCCAAACTCCAGTCAGCTCCGCCTCCGCAATCTGCTCCGCCGCCGCCCGTTCCACCCCGCGCGCCACCACATAATACCGCAGATTCCGGTTCGCAAACACTTCATCCCATTCCGCCACCAGCTTATCCCCCACCGCCTTCCCCACCACCTCTGCCACCGCTTCCTGGTCTGCCAACATCGGATCCACAATCACTGTATAAACCGTCGCATTCAACACCACCGCCGTCGGCTCGCTCCCGTCCATCATATAAATCTCCCCCCGCTCCGCCGGCAGCGTATTCGTCAACGTCTGCTGCGCCGCCGCCTTCTCCGTCCACATCTCGTGTTGCAGAATCTGAATAAAAAACAGGCGCCCAACAATCACGGCCATCACCGTGAGTACCCCGAACTTCAGCACCTTATTTCTAGTCATATTCTCTATTATATCATAGGCGTTTTACTCCGCCACGTATCCCGCGACCTGTCCATCCTCCATCTGCGCCGCCACCGTACTATTTTCCGCCGCCGCAATTGAGGTCAGCCGCGCCTTCTCTACCGCCAGATCCTCTTTCTTCGCCGTCAGTTCCGCGATCTCGTCCTCAATCTCCGACAACTCATAATCATAATTCGTCGCCTGCGTCCCTTGCGCCACGTAAATCAGCCCCACAATCAGCACCAACACTCCTACAATCATCGCATTAGACAGCGACCCCAGCGTTTTCGGCGTATGTCGCACGGTGTTATGATTCCGTGACCAACTCGCCGCGCCCGCCGTCGCTCTCGTCCCCCGCCGCGTTGTAAAAGTTTGTGGTGCCATTGTGTTTGTGTTTCCTCGCTGTTTTTATGATTAATTTTTAATTCGCAAAACTTAGTCCGGAGAGTTGCGCCTCGTCAGAGCTACCAGTAAACCAAGCGGCTCTCCGGGAAGGTCATGTATTTGGGTAAACACCCTTCGGTCTTAACTCTATCAACCGTGGTGAGCCGTCTCCGGCCCATATCCGGGCATCAAAAAATCCTCGCTAAACCACACCCGTTATGATTTCAGCTCCCCCGCTCCACTACTCAAGAACAGGTCCAGCCTTCCAGCCAGTCCCCACCCTTCCAGCCTTCCAGTTAGTCCCCGCTCAACCTGTGTAAAGCTGGCGCCCCGCCCGCGCCAGCTAACACCATTAGCGGAAGTGAACCTGCACTTTTTGTGCGTTAGAACGGTTGCTTTTTACAATGATTTGTCGTGGCATCTTGCCTCCTTTTTATGTTTTGTTTTTATTTTTATCAGTCCGTCGGCTTCGGCTCGCCTCCCCCTGCGCTTGGCAAAATCTTTCCACACTCTTTACGTCTACACTCTAACGTTTCTGTGCCGCACGCAATTTCGCGCTCCGCGCCCGCGGGTTGATAAACAACTCCTCAGGTCCCGCAACGATTGGCTTCTTGGTCAAAACCCGCAGCGGCGATTCCTCACCCAAACTGCTTTCCGCTTTGAAAAAGTTTTTTACCAACCGATCTTCTAGACTATGAAACGTAATGATTGCCACCCGTCCGCCCGGCTTCAACACCTGCGGCACCAGCGGCAGCACCCGTTCAATCAAGCCCAGCTCATCATTCACCGCAATCCGAATCGCCTGAAACGTCCGGGTTGCAGGATGAATCCGCCCGCCTCGGCCATATTTCGCCAAGGCCCGTCCGAGCTCCGCGGTTGACGTCCAAGGTCGCCCCTGCACAATCGCCCGCGCAATCAGCCGTGCGAATCCCGGTTTTTCCTCGCCGTATCGTTCCAAGATGCCGACAATCTCACGTTCGCTCCATTTATTCACAATCTGGGCGGCATCCAATTTCTGCGTCTGATCCATTCGCATATCTAGTGGACCATCTTTCGCAAAGGAAAAACCCCGCTGCGCTCTGTCTAGCTGCGGAGAAGAAACTCCAAAATCCATTAGTATCATATCGTATCGTTTTCCACACTCAATTTCCTGCCGCACCGCACTACAAAAGTCCGTGCGCCGAATCTCTACCGGTTCCCCCCGGAACTTTTCCGCTAGATACTTCGTCGCGTTCTCGTCCCGATCGACGAGCACTGCATCTTTGTAGTTCTGTGTCGCATCCAAAATCCTACTCGCGTGCCCCGCATACCCCGCCGTCAAATCCAAATACGATTCGCCCCGGCTCGGTTGCAAGACCGCCAGCACTTCCGATAACAATACAGGTTGATGAAGTTCTTCCATGTGTATTATTATACACGCTTCGTTTGAGACCGTTCAACTAGAAATTTCCGCGTTTTTGTGTTTACTTCGGTTTTTGTTTGTTCTTACACTACTAATCTACTGTAATCTGATAAACCTTCGTCCATCACATTTACAGCCGTTGAGAGACTTAAAGTGTAAAGAGGGTTGGGTCTTCACTTGCGTTCCGACCATTAGAGTTAATTGGGAGGTGTTTGTTAGAGGTACCCATGGTTTTGGTGACGCGTATCCTAAACGCGCGCCGAAACTCCTAGTTGGCCGATCTCAAACTTTGTTAAGTTACGCTGTTGGTGGCTCCATCCACACCGACAATTGCTACGTTTCTATTTTTATTTTTTGTAGTTTTAATTGTTTGTGTGGTTGTTTGTCCACTGACCTTAGTTTAGCTAACTTTTCCAAAAAACGCAAGCACTATTTTGGACAATTTTTCCATATTTTTACCACTTTTCCACACCCTCGCCAAATCACCCCTGTTATTGGGGCAAAATCTTTTCCACATTGTGGAAAACCCCGTTTCCATCACCCCTGTTTCCCTGCCCTACTTTTGACAATTCCCGATTTCATATTATAAAAACCGAACGTTTCCCTGCCCCTTCCCTCTTGCCATTATGCTATTATTATTCTATACCTACATCACCGTTCCCTCTTGCCAATCACGCTAAAACATTCTAAAACCCGGCTACCCACCATCAAGAAAACGGGACGCCATTGCTGACGTCCCTAGGGGAAAGATAAGCGGGCTAGCTTCTGCACTCACAAGTAGTGCTTCTTCTTGGCCTTCTTGGCCTTCTTAGCCTTCTTGGTGGGCTTGTATTCTTGCTGCCGCTCCAGTTCTTGGTTTTCCTCAAACCTCTGGATTCCGACCTCAATCAATACAATCGGCACCAGGCGAAACGCCAAGTGCGCGCATACGCTGACGGGGTTCATATACGAGATAATCATCGTCCCCATCAGAATCATATACGCCACCGAGCGGTTGTCCTTCAGGACCACCAGGGCCTTCTGCCACCAGGCGCGCTCATCTTCCGAGTCCCCCGACTCTTCCGGCTGATACATGGACTTCGCGATCCCGCGCAAGACGCACACCGCGAAGGTACCTGCTCCTGCCGCGATCAACGCGAATAACCACTGTGCCTGATAGGCGGCGGAAAACACCGCCAGGACTGCCGCCACTACAACGGCTGAAATAATAGTTCTGAACCTTTCCATGAAACTACCTCCATCTCTGTAATTCGGTCAACTCGGAACTCTTCAGCCCCATAGCTAAGCTAAGGTTGCTCATCTTTTCTAAGCTACGAGGCTTTATTTGCCTATGTTTTCATTATAGCACAGAGTGGACAAAAAGTCAATATAATTACGCTAAAATCAGCCCTTTCTCTAAGGACTTCGTCTACCAGACCATAATTCCCCGCCCCCTCGCCAACTATTGCCACTTATGATATAATTTTCTTAAGCCCGGTTGGCGGAATTGGTATACGCGAGCGACTTAAAATCGCTTGGGGAAACCCATATGAGTTCAAGTCTCATACCGGGCACCATTTTTTTGCCCCAGAACCTACCCCTTCACAAAAAAACAACAAAAAAGAAGCACGCTTGACCGGTGGGGCGTGCTTCCATGCGGGTTCGCTTCAGGTAGAACTCCTACGTTCAGTTCTTCCCCGCGTCGGCATTTATACTTCCATCCTACCAAAATCCCCCGCCTTTGTCAAGCCCTGCCCCAAAATCTGGCACACCACACAAAATCGCCGTTTTATCGTGCTAGTGGTTGGTAGCTCTATCCAAAATATGCTACTGTGAACATATGCCCAACTACGCTTACATTGACGGTCAGAACCTCAAGCACAACACCTCTTTTGGTCAACCCGCTTGGGAGATTGACCTTCGCAAACTCCGACTTTATCTCCAACGCAAATATCAAGTCATAGTCGCCTATTACTTTGTGGGCGCCTTTTTGCCCGAAAACGCCAAACTCTACAAATCACTTGCGCGCTACGGCTACCAAGTCATTTTTCGCAAACACGGCAAAAACACTCTCAGTAAAAAGAAAGGCAACGTTGATACCGACATTGTCTTTTCTATTATGCACGACCTAATTGAAAATCCCTCCCTCGCCCAGGTCGTTCTCGTTTCCGGGGACGGAGATTACTGGCGTGTCGTTGATTATCTTATTCAGAAACAGCGCCTAGCTAAACTTCTCGCCCCCAATCGCCATCATACCTCATCGCTTTACAACCGATACATCCCCGACCGGTACATATCCTACCTTGACGACCCAATGGTTAAGCGCAGACTTCAACTCCAAAAGAGTCAATTTCCCCGCGATCGCTAGCTCATCAGCTATAATCCTACTCCCCCAACCTCTCTAAAAGCTCCCGGAACTTCCGGTCCGTTTTCGCACTCAGCGTCACGCTGCGCCCCCGAATCTTCACCTCCACCCCAAATCGCTCCCCCAGCCGCTTCTCTTCCGCCAGATACCGATTCACCTTCACTGCCTTCGCCGAACTCTTCGCCTTGTGGTCTGCGATATATCGTTCCACATTTCGCGCCGACCAGCCCTCCGCGATCATCTTCGGCAGAATCTCGTGTACCAGCTCCGGACTCGCCGAAATCAGCGGTCGCATCGGTCCTTCCATCAGATTATGCTCCTGCATTGCCCGCTTCGCCTCATCCGGCAGTTTTAGCAGCCGCATCGTGTTAATCACGCTCGCCGCGCTCTTCCCCACCCGCTTACCAATTTCCTCATTAGACAGATTAAACTGCGCTTTTAATTTCGCATACGCCGTCGCCAGCTCAATCGGGTTCAGATCCTCCCGCTGCGCGTTCTCAATAATAGAAAGTTCCAGCTTGTTCTGCGCGTCCAGTGTGCGCACAATCGCCGGCACCGTTTTCAGGCCTGCCAGCCGCGACGCCCGCCACCGCCGTTCCCCCGCTACGATTTGATATTTATCGCCCTTCTTCGTCACCACCAGCGGCTGCAGCACCCCGTGCTCACGAATTGAGTCCGCCAGCTCCCGCAAACTTTCCTCCGAGAACTGCTTGCGCGGCTGATCCTCATCTCGCACAATCTCATCTAGCGGCAGCTCCACCAGCTTACTAACCTTAGCATCTTCCCGGCGCGTCGGGTCAAACTCTTCCTCCACCAAATTGGTCGGAATCAAACTCTCAAACCCCCGCCCTAGTCCCATACTGCGTTTTGCGCTCATGCTTGCTCTGTCCTTTCTTCTACTTCCCGCGCAAACTCCTTGTAAGCCTTTGCGCCTTTACTAAACTTATCATACGCCCCCACCGGCACCCCGTGACTCGGCGCCTCCGCCACCCGCACGTTCCGCGGGATCGTGGTCCGAAACACCCGGTCCTTGAAATACTTTTTCACCTCCGCCAGCACTTCCACCGACAGCGAAGTCCGCTTGTCATACATCGTCGCCAGCACCCCCAGCAGCTGCAGATTCGGATTCATCGCCTTTCGCACCATCGCCATACTCTCCAGCAGCTGCGCCACCCCTTCCAGCGCATAAAACTCCGTCTGTACCGGCAGAATCAGATAATCCGACGCAATCATCGCATTCACTGTCAAGAGCGACAGACTCGGCGGCGAGTCAATAATAATATAATCATACTGCTCGCGCACCTCGTCAATCGCCCGCTTCAGCACCGCAAACTTCTGCTTCATCCCTGCCATCTCCACCTCCGCATTCGCCAGCTGCGGCGTGGTCGGCGCCAGGTCAAACTTCTTGAACGCCGTCTCCTGAATAATCTGCGGCAGTTTCGCCATCCCCAGCATCACCTCCGTCATACTCGTATCCATCTCCAGCTTCGGAATCCCCAGACCGCTAGTCGCATTACCCTGCGGGTCCAAGTCCACCAGCAGCACCGCCCGCCGATCCTTCGCCAGATAATAGGCCAGGTTTACCGCCGTGGTCGTCTTGCCCACGCCGCCTTTCTGGTTCGTAATACAAATCACCTTAGCCATAACTACTATCATTATAACACAAAAAATCGGCTAGAAACAAAAAGCAGACCACGTTGCTACGGTCTGCTTCTTAATTTTCTAGCCGATTTTTTCGATTTTAATCAGCGAGTATTTCTGGCGATGACCAGTTTCTTTGTGGACGCGCTTCTTTGAGTGATACCGAATCACCCGAATCTTCTCGCCCGCCACTTTTTCCTCCACGACTTTCGCCGAAACCTTCACCCCTTCAACCTCCGGCGTCCCGACCAAAGTCTTGTCGCCGTCAATCACCAGTAAAGCGCCAGTTTCGAGCTCTTTTGTGCCTGCCGGAAGGAGGTCCACCCGGAGGGTCTCTTGCTCTTCAACGAGATATTGCTTCCCGCCGATGAGCACCACTGCTTTCTTCATAGGATTTCCTTTTGTTAATATCGCCTTTAATTCTACCAAATCCCGCCCCAAATGTCAAATCCTACTTCTTCCCCTTCGCGCGTTTCGTCACGTGTTTCACCGCCTTCCGCGTGTGTACCCAGTAAGCAATTGCCGCCGCCAGTGCCACCAGAATCACGATCGCCAGCCCCACTTCTAGCGGCCCCGTATTCGGCAGCTCTTCCGGCACTTCCGGCGTCGGCTCTACCGGCTCTACCGGCTCCACCGGTGTATCATCTTCCACGGCGTAAGTTTGGATGGTATAAACCACCTGCCCCGAATACTCATCACATCCCAAAATTACCCCATTTAACTCGTTCAATCCCAAGAACGTCCCCTCATCCGAGAATAAGTTGATTGACAAGACCGAGCCATTCACGCCCCAATCATTATAAATCTTCGCCGACCCTTCTACATAATGTAGCGTCATATCTTCGCTTGCCGTGATATAAGCTTCATCCCACACCATCTCTGGCTCAGCGTTACTAGAGCTGATAATCCCATTCACGACTCCGCGCTCCCCCGCTGCCAATTCATCCGGGAAATTAGAAGCCAGCCGCACATCTCGCGCCACCCCCACGTAGTCATACTCTGCCCCGTTATACGTCATTGACGCATCGTTATGATAGTAGATATAGACTTCGTATTGCTTCCCTGGTTCAATCGTGATGTCACTACTATAGGGGCGCCCCGAACTTTTTTCCTCAATGCGCACAAAGTCCCGCTCATCCCCCACCGCAGCATTATTGGTAATTGAGTTAAAAGTCGCGTGATCCGCTGGCCGTTCATTAGTATAAGTCGGTCGTTCCGGCCCCCACGCCGACACCCCAGTAAGCGGCAGCACCGCCGTCAGCGCTGCCGCCAACCCCAGGGCTAAAAGTTGTTTTTTAAGTTGTTTCATTTTGGCCTCCTTTGTTTTATTGACCTATTATTGCCCACCTGCGGGATTAGTAGTTGGCGCCGTCGTCACGCTTCCAGGATTCGCCGTCTGCCCAACTGGATTGGAAGTAGCGGCTCCCGGATTAGTAGACGGAGCAACCGGGTTCGCGCTCTCAGCCGCTGGCGCCTCGGCTGCTGGAGCCGCTTCCGCTGGCGCTGGTGTTTCAGCTGCTGGCGCACTTTCAACCGGCGCCTCCACCGTCGGTGCGGTTTCAACCGAAGCCGGTGCAACTTCCGCCGGAGCCGCGGTTTCCGCACTATTTCGCTGCTCAGTTTGCTGTTGAATACTTTCTACGTAATCTTCAAACGCCTGATCACCCATTGATTCCGTAATCTCAGCCTGGTTCGCCTCTTCCTGCGCTTGATGATTGGCCTCCTGCTGTTCTTGGGAAACCGTCTCATCAGCCACCATTCCAGCCTCAGTCTTCTCTACGCTGCCACCCTCCTGACGACCAGGCGCTGCCGTCTGCTCCGTGAGTTCACCTTCCGGCGTCTGTGTCACGGGATTAGTCTGACCGCCCTGTTCCACAATCCGAATCTCGTTCTCGGGATTCTTGGGTGCTGGAGTCTCTTCCTCAGGTGGTGTTTCTTCTGGCGGGGTCTCTTCCTCCGGCGGAGTTTCCTCGGGAGGTGTCTCTTCTTCAGGTGGCGTTTCTTCTGGTGGAGTCTCTTCCTCCGGCGGAGTTTCCTCGGGAGGTGTCTCTTCCTCAGGCGGCGTCTCCGGTGGCGGAGTCTCATCCTCGGGCGGCGTTTCTGGCGGTGTTTCCGGCGTCTCCTCCGGTGTTTCCGGCGTCCTCACCGGCGTCCGCGGATTGCCCGACTCCTCCAAGTTTCCCTGGAAGCCACAATGCAGATTGAAATCACCCGTCTCTTCCGTCCCATCCGGATACACTAGCGTGATTTGCAGCTGCTTGGAATCATCCCGCATCTCCGTGGACACCCGCAGATCAATGTTCCCCGGCACCGCCCCGTCCTTCTCGCTGTCAATCAGCATATAATAAGTTTTCTCCGCCCCATTCTCCAGATAGAAATCATACGTCGTCGTATCACGCACCAGCAGCACCCCCAGCGCCGCCATCAACCGCTGTTGCAGTTCCCCGCCTCCGCCATTCTCATCTGTCTGCTCCGTCATCTGCGCCAGCAACGCCTGCGCCCGCGCCTCGGTGTCCTCAATCGCAACTACGTCCGCATTCACCCCACACGCCGTCATCAGTGTCGGATAAAACGCTGCCGTCGCCGCCAGCGTCTCCGGCTGGTCGCGGCAAATCGTCAACAGTTCCTCCACCGCCGTCTGATCCCGATCCTCTTCCAGATCATAAATCCAGGTCTTATCCGTCCCGAACGCGTTACGCGAACTCTTCTCGTCCGTATTCATAAACTCATCTTCGTAGTTCGCCATCACCCCCGTCGCACCCTCCACGCTCCCCTCACGGTCCATAAACCCTTCATAGATCTGATCGCCAATCGCATCCAGGTCATAACTCTCCAGCCCTGCCTCCGGGTTCTCCGCCAACTCCGCCACCATCGCCCCCAGATCACCCGCGGATTCCAGCCCAATCAGCTCATCCACTTCCTCAAACTCTGTCGTCCCCGTCCCATCATCTATCTCCACCCCCATCTCATCCAGCGCCTGCTGCGCCGCCGCCTCCGGGTCCACATCACTTTCCGCTTCCTGCTTGTTTGACGGCTGCTGATCCCCCTCTCCGCCCATCGGCTTAGAAATCCGGCTACAGCCCGATAGCATTGACAGCAGCATCAGCCCTGACAGCGCCCACGCATAGGCTCGCACCTTCAACCGCTGCAAACCACGCTTCCGCCGCGTCAACGGTGCCAGCTTCTCCACCTTCTGCTCATGCTTGTCCAAGTCGCGTTCCGCCGTCTCCGCCGCCGAAGCTGCCGCCTCTGCTCCTTCCGGCTTCTTCAGCTCCGCCTCGCTCTCCGGCTTCGTCAATTCTTCCGCCGCCCCCGCTTCTGCCGCCATCTCCTCCTTCTCTTTGCGATGCTGCTCCAGCTTGGCTTCCGTGCGTGCCGCCGGCTCCAGCACAAACTCAAATCCATTCAAATCAAACTCGCCCCCTGCCGCCGCCGGCTCTAGTTCCGCCGCCAGCTGCTCCGCCCCTGCCGCACCAGCTTCCCCCGCCGGCGCCGCTTCAACCTTCGGCGCCTTCGCCGCCAAACTTTCCGCCGCAGCCGCCATCTGCGTTTCGCTCGGCATCACCTCCGGCCGCTCAGTCACGTCCGCCGTCAAAGTCTGCTCATTCACAAACCCTGCCTGGTCACCCTTCAGTGCCTGTTCTACCAGCGCCCGCTTCTGCTGCATCCGCAGCAGCTCCGCCTGCGCTTCCGCCAGCATCCGCTGCTCATGCTCGCTCCGCGGCCCCAGCGACTTCCGCATCCGCCCCTTCTCATCCTGCTGCCACTCCCCCGCCATCTCCCCAATCTCCCCCTGTAGCTTCGCGATCGCCGCATCCATTTCCTTGAAATACTGCTCCGGCGTTTTCCCTGCTAGGTACTGCTCCGCCCGTTTCCGCTGCACCTCGCGCGCCAGCTCCAAGTTCCGCGCATCCTCCGCCGCCTTGCGCTCCCGTGCCTCCGTCAGCGCTTTATTCACCGCTGCATGCGCTTCTTCCGGCGTCAGCCCCGCCTCACGCGCCGCCTTCAAAATCTCCCGCCCCATCTGCTCCGCCTGCTCGCGCTCCAGCTTCTCCGCCGCTTTCTCCGCCTGCGCCTGTTCTTGCTCCGCCGCAAACTCCGGCGGCGTCGGAAACTGAATTATCTCCGCCTTCTTCGGTTTCTGTTCATGCTTTTCCACCCCTGCCATCTCAGTTCTCCTTCCTCCCCGCTAATTGCAGTTTACGCTCCGCTTCTTCCGGCGTCTCCCCCAAATACTCCGCCCGAAACTCAATCATCGCCTTCCGCGCCGCCGCACCAAAATCCGCCCCGGTATTTCCCAGGAACTCTTCCAGCTCATCATCGTCCATGCCATCATCCAGCCGTCGTTCCAACTCATCCAGCTGATCATCGCTCAGCGCTCGCATCATCTCGCGCTCCACCCGGTCATCCAGCTTCTGTCGCAGTCGCTCAATCTGACGTTTCTGTTCCTGAGCGTCCTCCGCCCACTCCCCCTTGTCTTTCAGGATCCGCTCCAGATAAACGGCGAGCATCTGGTCCTGCGTAATTTTGATTTTTGGCATGGCATCCTTTCTACATGACTTTTCTTCAGTTTAGCACAAGCCTTTCCCCCCGTCAAACTTTTTACGCTTGAGGCCCATCCACCAAAAAACCGAACTAAAGTTCGGTTTTGCGGGGAGCAACTGAGGTGGGGCGCAAATAGCATATTCGCGGGACCTAAATCTCACCGAGCAGCCTTTGGCGCTCTGCGGATACAACTTGGTCCGAGGGGCAGCAATAGTATATTCGCGGGACCTAAGCTTGGCCGAGCGGCCTTGAGCGTGCCCGCGAATATACTATTGCTGCCCCAACCCCTATGCTGTTTCTCGTAAAAGCGTTAAAATCCTCCTTCCCATCCGCCGGCTCTCCATATACTTCGCCGCTCGCTCCGACGCCGCCCGGTCCACCTCTTTCGGCGCCGCGTAGCTCCGTTCCTCCAGGTCAGTCTGACCATAGAACTTAAACGCATTCCACGCCTGGTCGTCCGCATCGTGCGAGCCATCGCCCGCGGCCTCAAAGTTAATCATTCCCCCTGTGCTAATTTTTACATTGGTCTTGTCCTTTCTGTTAGTGTTGATATTGGTGTTACGCATAGTTTTTCCTTTTTTGTTAGTTTTGACCAGCCGACCTACACTCTGGTCATTTGCTGTTTGTTAGATGTGTTTATTTATTATCTAACTGTCTCTAATACTAGCACACTTCCGCCCAAAAGTCAATACTTTTTATGCTTATTTTTCACCGCCTTGTCAAATCTTCCCTGTTTCTCACCACAATTTTCCCGCCCGCCTTGAAATCACTTATGCTAAAATAGAGAGGACTCTCCGCCCCAAGGGGCGTCCTGGTTCTAAGCTGTTTCTATACCCGTTCACAGTTGATTGTTAAGAGTATCAAGCTACGCCCACCCTCCTTTTTGTTGGCACGATAGCGAGCGCAGGATTCGCCGCGGTTTACCATCCACCGGCACAAAAGTCTGCGCCTCCGGCATCTGCGGTGCCGCCGCTCGCGTCGCTCGCGGTGCGGGCGCCGGCGCTGTTTTTTCTAGTTCCGACTTTTTGGGTGCCGGCGCCGCGGCTGTCGGTGGGTCATCCCCCCCCCCCCGGGCCCCCACCCCCCTCAGCTGCTCCGCCCCCCCCACCCCCCCCCCCCCGTTCTTTGCGGGCGCGGGTTTTGGGCTTGGTTTCTTT
>CAMMXR010000015.1 GCA_946500965.1 uncultured Candidatus Saccharibacteria bacterium
CATCAATCCTCTTGAGCCCCTCTGGTCGGGGCGGCCTGACTCGAACAGGCGACCTCAGCGTCCCAAACGCTGCGCGCTACCAACTGTGCTACGCCCCGATATTCAGGTACCTCAAAGCAAAATGGCGGATCCGACGAGACTCGAACTCGCGACCTCCGCCGTGACAGGGCGGCGCTCTAACCAACTGAGCTACGAATCCACACCCACATTATACCTCATCTCGCCCCGACGCGCAACCCCCTATCAAGTTTTCCCCAAGTGTGGTAAAATAATACCAATCTGGGTGTGGCGCAGCTGGTAGCGCGCGCGGTTCGGGACTGCGAGGTCGTCGGTTCAAGTCCGATCACCCAGACCATCCATATGTTCCCGTATCTGTTCACTCCGTGACTCGTCGCGGTTTTTTGTTGCCTTCAGCCCCTCGCCCCATTGACTAAAACACAAAAGTATGCTATAATGATAATATGGAGCTCAAAAATATGCTCCAAGCAATTTAATACCTATCCTTCCTCCGTTGTCGGTGGAGTAGGTGGTTTTTGGGGACCTCCTGCTCCGCCGATCACGGCGAGACTTTTCAACTCTCAAAAAGGGGGATAAATATAATGAACGCTTACAAACCAAGAAGCTATCAGGAGGAGTGCCTCAAAACTCTCCGAGCGATACGTGCACAGGGTAAGCATAGAGCCCTGGTCGTAATGGCATCCGGTCTAGGTAAGACCCTGACCAGTGCTTTTGACGTTCAGGAATATCTCAGTTCCGTTCCGAACGGCAGAGTTCTCGTCCTTTGTCACTCTGCAGCGATTCTCGCTCAGACTAAAGAGACCTTTAAGGTAATCTTTGGCGACAGTTATAGCTACGGAATGTATAATGGATTAGAGAAAGTTGCCCACCGCACGGATTTCCTGTTCGCCAATCTCCAGTCTGTCAACTTACACAGCAATGAGTTTACTCCAGATGAATTCGGCTATATTATCGTAGACGAGGCCCACCACAGCCCCGCCGAGACCTATCGGAAGGCGATTCAGTATTTTCAGCCGCAGTTTTTGCTCGGCCTTACTGCTACGCCAGAACGGACGGATGACGCGGATATTACCGAGATTTTCGGGGAAGCCGTTTACGAGTATCGCCTGGAGGATGCCGTCCAAGACGGTTGGCTCTCTGACGTTGAATACCGAGTCAAAACGGATGAGATTCAAAGCCTGGAAGCCTACCTGGATTCTGGGGAGAAGTTCACGCTGGCACGGCTCAATCGTGAGGTGTTTGTCCCTAAACGGGATGAGGAGATTGTGCGGATTATCCGCGAAGAAACCTCTGGAAAAGACCACCCCACCATAGTCGTGTTTTGTCAAACCATTGCTCACGCCGAGGAATTTGCGCAGCTCATGGGCGACGCGGTCGTCATTCACTCTCGGCTGCAAGATAGTGAAATCACCGACCGGCTGGAGCGGTTCCGCTCCGGCAGCATCAAGACTGTTTGCACAGTCAATATGCTAAACGAGGGAATTGACGTCCCACGCACCGATGTCATTGTCTTCCTGCGCGTTACGCAATCCAAAATCATCTTCACTCAACAGCTCGGGCGCGGCCTCCGTCGCGCCAAAGGTAAGGACAAGGTCCTGGTTTTAGACTTTGTCTCTATGGCAGACCGGCTCGGGATGCTTTTCCAGCTTGAGCGTGAGTTCAAGAGTTCTGTGGGCCGCTACCGACGCAGGGACACCAATGAACAACGTGAACATTTCACGCTTAATATTGATACGCCGGTCTTTCGGGATCGTCAAATCGATATTATGACTCTCATTGAGCAGGCGAGAAGCTATACTCCGTATTTTACGGATGCGGAAATGATCCGGGACTTTCGTCAAGAATGCGAAGATCTTGGGCACTTCCCGAGCCAAGAAGAGTTCCATTACCACCCAAGCGCACAATATCGCAGGCGATTTGGCACTCTGCGCAATGCCGCTCGGTTAGCTGACTGTATGGAGTATTGGAATGCCTATACTCATCGTTCGCGCCACTTCCCCGAGGAAGAAGCGTTGGATTTATTGGCAGCGATGTTCCATCAGCTGGGCAGAGTCCCGAAGTACAAGGAGATTAAGCTTGCCAAAGGCATGCCCACTCCACAGTACTACACGACGCATTTTGGTGGTGTCCGCGAAGCATTAGCGAAGCGGGGGATTCATCCCACCCGCGAGCAATTCTCGGTCGGAGCAATCACCATCTGGACGAAAGAGAACGTTCCTCCCGCATTGCGTCAGCTCTATCGTGAACTTGGTCGCACCATCCATAGCGACGATCTCAAAGGCGGGGCAGTCCCCGGCGGGTCGTCAATTCAACATCTTTTTGGCAGCCTGACGGCCGCGCTGCTCTACTCTGGTCTCCCGACCAATGACCTCAGGGGTCTGCAAAGCCCAAATCCGATTGCCAGAGAGATTTTCCAGAGTCTTGGCTTACCGACGGACCATAAAGAGCTGTGTGAGTTCATAGTCGCACATCACGACGACCCAGACTCTCCCGCTCGGCTTCTCAATTTGAAGTCTGCCCAAACGTACCTCGCTGCTTTTGCACGGGAGGGGCAGCCGAAGCGGCCAGTCTCCATTTGTCCTCCGCGCGAGGAAATGCTCGCTGCCTTGCGTCGCAAGGCACAGCAACTGGGCAAAACGCCAACGCGGAGGGATATGGACAATGATCCCAGTATGCCAAGTTCCTATTTCCTTCGCACCAAATTCGGCAGCTATAACCAGGCTCTCCTTGCTGCTGGCTTACCAGTCAACGAATCAAAGTATAAAGTTAAGTGTTCAGAGCAAGCCCCGGAGTAATCCGGGGCTTTTTTATATCTATTCATATGTTATAATTACTACGAGCTATCAGTATTCCATAGTATTTACCCCAAGGAGGTACCGTGCCCAAAACCACCCCTAAGCAAAAACCCAAATCCAGCCCCAGTAACACCATCCGTTGGGTTGGCTTCGTCTTTCTCGTGCTGCTCTTCGCCGCCGCGGCCGCCTCACTCTTCACCCCTGCCACCGCCCCCCAGGAAGTCCCGCTTTCCGACGTCATCGCCCGCGCCAACACCGCCGGCAGTGACATCACCAAGATCACCGTTGTCGGCAACGAACTCCAAATCACCCTGAAAGGCGACGACTACTACACCCAGATCTCCCGCAAAGACCCCTCCGGCACCCTCTACGACCAGGGCTTGATTGACCATTGCGCCACCCTCACCGGCGACGAACTCACCGCCTGCCAGTCCCAATACCCCGTCATTGAATACCAAGAAGTCTCCAACTTCTGGGATTACGCTCTCACCGCCGCCACCATCATCATCCCTGTCGTCCTCATCATCTTTTTCTTCAGTTCCATGATGCGCCAGGCCCAATCTATGAACAACCAATCCATGGGCTTCGGCAAGTCCAAAGCCCGCCTCTACGGCCCCGACAAGAAAAAGGTCACCTTCAAAGATGTCGCCGGCAACGAATCTGCCAAGCAAGACCTCGCCGAAATCGTTGACTTCCTCAAAGAACCCAAGAAATACGAAAAACTCGGCGCCAAAATCCCCCGCGGCGTCCTGCTCGCGGGCGACCCCGGCACCGGCAAAACCCTGATGGCGCGCGCCGTCGCTGGTGAAGCCTCCGTGCCCTTCTTCAGCATCTCCGGCTCCGAGTTCGCCGAGATGTTCGTCGGTGTTGGCGCCTCCCGCGTCCGCGACCTCTTTGCCAAGGCTAAGAAAAACGCCCCCTCCATCATCTTCATTGATGAGATTGATGCTGTTGCCCACAAGCGTGACGCCCGGGGCGGCGCTGGCCGCGAAGACGAGCAGACCTTGAACCAGATCCTGGTGGAGATGGACGGCTTTGATAATGACTCCGGCGTCATCGTGATGGCCGCCACCAACCGCGTGGATATGCTGGACAAAGCCTTGCTCCGTCCCGGTCGCTTTGACCGTCACGTCAACGTCACGCTGCCCGAACGCAAAGATCGCCTCGCCATCCTCAAGGTCCATTTTAAGAACAAGCCCCTCGCCGACGACGTCAACCTTGACGCTCTCGCCGCCAAGACCGCCGGCAGTTCCGGCGCCGACCTCGCCAACATCGCCAACGAGGCCGCCATCACTGCCGCCCGCGAAGGTCACAAAACCATCACCGGCGCCGACGTCACCGAAGCTTTTGAACGCGTCGCCATCGGCCCCGAACGCAAGAGTAAGGTCATGAACGACACCGAACGCAAAATCACCGCCTACCACGAAGCCGGCCACACCATCGTCGGCCATGTTCTTCCCGACTCTGACCCCGTCCACAAAGTCACCATCATCCCCCGCGGTCGCACCGGTGGTGTCACCTGGTTCCTCCCGCCCGAAGACCGCAACTATAAAAACATCTACGAGCTCAAAGATGTCCTCGCTCGCGCCATGGGCGGCCGCATCGCCGAAAAAATCATCTTCGGTGAAGACGCTGTCACTACGGGCGCCAGTTCCGATCTCCGCCACGTCGCCGAACTCAGCAAAGAGATGATTACCACCGAAGGTATGGGGAAGCAAACCCGCAACCTTGTCTTCCCCGACCCCGACACCGGCTACTACACCATCACTACCGGCAAACCCTATTCCGAGAAGACCGCCGAGCTGATTGACGCCGAGGTCAAGACCCTCTCCGACGAAGCCGCCGCTCGCGCCGAAGCCGTCCTCCGCGCCAATCTCCCGGTGCTTGACGCTCTCGCCGGCGCCCTCCTGGAGCACGAAACCCTTGAAGAAAAAGACCTCGCCCCCATCCTGAAGCCCGCCAAACTCCCCGCCTCCGCTAAACTCCACTAGCCAATCGTGCCGACTTGTGATATAATGTCTCTATGCCCGAGTGGCGGAATTGGCAGACGCGCTAGCTTCAGGTGCTAGTCTGAGCAATCGGGTGCAGGTTCAACTCCTGTCTCGGGCACCACGCACGCATAGTAAAAGCACCCCCTAAGGGGTGCTTTTTGTGGTCAAGTGACGCAGCCAGTCGGTCGTCTTGGTAACGCGGCCGGTCAATCCGACAAGTCTCATCGACTCAGTCGTCTTGCCGACGCATCGTCAGCACATCTCCTCTTCCACAAACCGGAATCCATACTTCTGTGCGAAATCCTGACTCGCCAGCACCGTCGCCTGCCGGAATAGCTCCCCGCGCCGGCTAACACTCAGCCGCACTTCGCCTTCAGCCGACCACAATTCGTCCGCCTCCAGCGGCTCCGCTGCCTCCAGTTGCTCCAGATAAGCATTGGTCGCCTGGCGTAACTCCGCCTTGGCCTGCGCCACCTCTTCGGCACTCCGTTCCGGCGGCTTCCCAATCCCGGCATAAATCAGCCGGTAAGTCCGCCGCCGTGTCACCACAATCGTCTCGTTGAAGCGATACTTCAGCAGTGCCGCCACATCGTTGCCAGAAAAAGCGCTTTCCACTTTTCCCGGATGATTGTGGACCGCCACGCAATACGGTCGCCCCCGCCGCAGTTGCGGCTCGTCCTGCGCATGGTAAACCGAAGTAGTACAGAGCGAAGTCGTCGCATAGATAGTGCGGCCGGTCTGCGTGAACACACCCAGATATTCATAGCGGCGCTCGCGCACCCGTTCCATAAACTCTGCTTGTGTCCGCCCCAGATTGACCTTAATTCCATCTGCGCCCAACGTCGCCTTGCTGTCCCACTCCCGCAGCTTTCCCCACAGCACAATCGCGCTTATTACCGCCACCAGCAGCATCAGCACCATATAAAGCAGCATCAGCGCCACTATCAGCTTCCGTAGCGTCGGTGGCGCTGCTGAGCTACAAATCTGTGCCCCTAGTGCGCCGCATGCCGCGCATGCGATGCTCTGTATTACCAGCGCTGCCTCGTGCCAAATCCGATAGAGCTCCATCGGCTCATCCGGCCGCCTTCTACTTAGCCAAGCTTTGATCAGTTTCACGTTTTCTACCCCCCAGAAAAATTTTCAGGATTCCTTAAAGTGCGATGGTCGCCCATCTCTTCCATATTATAGCACACTTACGCGAAAAAATCAAGGATAACCCCTTCCCGCTATTGCCAAAACTCCCAAAATACGATATAATCAAACAAAATACGGAGAAACATTATGTCAGGACACAGTAAATGGGCCACTACCAAACGCCAAAAAGCCGTGGTTGACGCCAAGCGCGGCGCCCTTTTCACCAAAATCGCTAATCAAATCGCCATCGCTGCTCGCGGCGGCACCGACCCCAACATGAACCCCTCTCTCGCTATGATGCTGGAGAAGGCGCGCCAGGCCAATATGCCCAAAGTCAACATTGAGCGCGCCATCGCCCGCGTCGCCGACAAAACCGCCGCTGCCCTGATTGAAGAAGTTTACGAAGGCTACGGCCCCGGCGGCGTCGGGATTATTATTGAGGTCGCCACCGATAACAAAAATCGCACTATGCCCGAAGTCCGCAACACCCTCTCTAAGAACGGCGGTCGTATGGCTGACCCCGGTTCCGTGATGTTCCAATTCCAGCGCAAAGGCTGGATTGAACTGAGCGCCACCGGCGAAGATGCTATGATGGCCGCCCTTGACGCCGGCGCCGAAGACGTTGACGAAACTGACGACGGTCTCATCGTCCTGACCGCCGCCAGCGATCTCATGAAGGTCCGTCAAGCCCTGTTAGATGCTGGCCTTACCGTCACCAACGCCGAGCTTAAATACCTCCCCACCACCCAAGTCACCGTTGCCGGCGAGGACGAAGAGAAGCTGGAAAAACTGCTTGACGCCCTGGATGACCTTGACGACGTCACCGCTGTCCACACCAACGCCGCCTAGCCTTGGCGCCGCCGAGCGCCGCTTAAAGATGCAGTCCCTCGGCCAGCTTGCGCTTGCCACCCAGCCCAAACTGTACCTTCTCACCTTCCTGCGGCTGCACCACATGCCAATGCAGGCGCTTTAGCGACGCCCCTGAACAGGCGGGGTCCCCAAACCGCAAGAACAACCCACCCCCTTCTAGCCCGTAATCCCGTATAATCCGCGCCAGCACCTGCGGCAAATCCTGCCACATCTCCGACGTCACCTCTTCTAGCGCATACGCCGGTCGATTTGCCACCACCAGAAAATGCTGCTTCGCACCCCGATAGGGAAAACGGTTCCGCGACACATACCAACTCTCCGTCTCAAACAGCACCTCCTGCTCAATCACCTTTACGTCCAGCGGGTCTTTGCCTTCCCCCTCCAGCCGCATCATAATATCCAGCTGGTCCTGCCGTCGCGCATTCGGCGGGTAGATATACTGATAATCATCCGTTGTCCCCATCCTACTTCGCCGTCCTCCCAGCAGCCCGCCCGCCACGTTTCGCTTCGCCCTTGGGTCCAGTCACCTGCTCTGCCCGCACCGCCTCATTCAAACAAATCGTCCGAATACCCTTCTTCTCCGCCAGCGCGTGCGATCGCTTACTCCAATTCCGTTCAGGGTGGTCTTCCAGGTAGTAAATCTCCTTCACCCCCTTGTTCGCCAGCACCTTCATACATTCGTCACAAGGGAACAAAATCACCCAAATCGGCACGTCAATCGTCTTGGCCTTGCCGAGTTTTTTCAGCAGATTCATCTCAGCGTGCTCCGTCGTCGCATAGAATAACTCCGTCCGATTCTCCACGTCGTAGTCCGGGATGCTAGAATCCACTTGGTTGGTCCCCGACACCCATTCGCCCTGCCACCAGCACCCCGCCGCCGTCGGACAGACCGTATCGGTTGATCCGCGCACATCCTTCAGCAGTCGCCGCATCTCCTCCGGCGCATCCGCCGCCAGCATCACGCGCGCCTCCAGCTCTTTGACTGCCGCCGCCACCTTCTCCTCTACGCCCTCCATCCGCCGGATTCGGCTCGCAATCGTGATCTTCCGGATCTTATCTGAGGTTGAGGTCTTAGCCTGCCGCGGCAGGATCGCCACCCGTCCGCAGTATTGTTCCAGCTGTTTTACCTGCTCCTCGGTATAATTCTCTTTGATTGCCACCAACACGTCCGGTCGCACGGTTTTGATCAAATGCCACTTTGGCTCGTTCACCCGCTTCACGACCACTTCATTCGCAATCCCCAGCAGCTTGATAAACTCATACCGCTCATCTTCCGGAATTACCGGCCGCGTCGGTCCCTTGCGCTTGCGAATTTTCGCATCACTATCCATCGCGATAATCAAAAAGTCGCAGAGCTCTCGTGCTTTCAGGATATAGCGCAGATGCCCGAGGTGGAATAAATCCCACGACCCCTGCACTAGCCCTACCTTCTTGCCAGCCGCCTTCGCAGCCGCAATCCGCTTCAACATCTTCTCATCTAACGTCCCCAGCTGTCCAGTCTCCGTCGTCACATCTGCCATAATCTCTAATGCTCCTTGTCCTAAATCGCTACCGGAATCCCTTTAATCGCTTTCCAGGGGTGATAATCTTCCAGCTCAAAATCTGTCGCCCGGTAATCAAACAGGCTCTCATGGTGACCAACTAGCTTCAGAGTGGGGAACGGTCGGCTCTCGCGCTCCAGAATCTCATCCACGTGGCCCAGCTGATTCTCGTAGAGATGCACGTCCGAGATCATATGCACAAACTCATACGGCTCTAGATCCAGCACGTCCGCCACCGCCAGCAGCAGCGCCGAATACTGCACCCAGTTGCTCGGGCAGCCAATCAGCACATCGCAACTCCGCTGGAACATCACCATGCTCAGCTTCTGGTCAATAATCCGGAAATGAATCCACCCGTGGCATGGCGCCACCACCACCTTCTGCTGATGGTCGCTGTTCCGAATCGTATATTGCGGAATCCACGGCGTGATGAAGTGCGTCTTTAGCTCCGGGCGTTCTTTCATCTGCTTCAGGATCTCGGCGAACTGGTTAAACGGCTGCCCCTCAGCGGTCGGGAACGTCGCAAACGCCGCCCCATACGACCCCGGACCCAAGTCCCCCGGCTCTAGCCCCCGCTTCTGGCATTTCGCATCCGTCGCCCAGTATTTCCACCATTTACAGCCAAACTCTTCCAGCCCCGCCTGCGTCCGCACCCCGTTCGCAAACGCAAACAGCTCCCCCACCGCCGCTGGCCAAAAGCTCCGCAGGCTCCGTTCCGTCAAGAAGGGCACTCCATTCTCTAGAATCCTAAACCGCATCACCGGCGCCCCCATCAGGTCAATCGTATTGACTTCTTTTCCTTCAGCATCCACCATCGGCGACGGCCCCTTCCGCCCCTCCTTCAACACGGTGCGAATCAGATTCTTATACTGCTCGTCTGGCGTTCGTTCTTCATACGGCCTATATTCCCCTAACATTTTATTACCTCCGTTCTACCTCTATCTTACCGAATTCACTTAGCTTTGTAAACCATAAGCGTTTTTAACCGCCAATTTCCTCCCCTTACCTCTAGTATTTTTTACAACGACCGTTCCGGTTGCCCACCCCAGCGGCCCGCCGTCCCACAATTGCCTGAATCCTAGAAGTCATAAATGCTCGTCTCGTCCAGCTGTGCGCCGCCCCCAATTTGCCTCCACCCCACTCCCGTGTTATAATTAAACGCGGAAGGGTGGCCGAGTGGTTTAAGGCACCGGTCTTGAAAACCGGCAGGTTAACGCCTCGCAAGTTCGAATCTTGTCCCTTCCGCCAGGAAGAAAAAGCCGCGGGGCCTTGGTCCCGGGGCTTTTTCTTTTCTCGCAGAGAAAAGGGGACAAGATTCTGGAAGCTTCTTGTCCCCTCCGCCACGAATGGCATTCCTTGGTAAGTTCTGACGGAAGAAGGTTTTTTATTTTTCTACGATAATCATTTCCGCCCTCTCCATCAATATAAATATGCGCTCGGCTAAACTGACCATTGGTTAAGATAGTGCGTAGGATGATAGTGTTATAAAACTTGCTGGCTTCTCGTTGAAGCTCTTTGTCTGCAAAATGCTGCTTGTCTACAATTGAGATAACTGCCTTAAAATTTAGGGGAGCGATAGTCTCAAAAAATTGATGCTTAATCTCTGCGCTACTCTTGCGGAACTTAAATTCATGCAAGGGATTCCAGTGAAGGCCTTTTCTCCGGCGCTTGATTTTGAGAGCCTATAATCATAAATCATGATTATAGCACGTTGGGTGACTTCTCTTCGTTCCTTTTGACGAATCACCGTGCAGGAGTTATCTGCTGCGCTAGGCAAAAAACTCAATTTACCTCGCCCCCTCGGCACTACCCCCCCAGGTCGCGGCGCGCGCTCTCCGTGGAGGTCGGGAGGGGTATAAGGGGGAGCTAGGGGGACTAGCTAGACCGTATACACCGTACGTAGGACCCGAAGCTATTGTCGTGGGCGCTGGTATTCAAGCTACCACTGCTGTAGTACAGGAAGTACTGAGCGTAGCCATTGTACGCAGTAGAGGACCACCAGTATCCGTGTGTAGAGCTATTGTCGAGCGAGCCACTGATGTAGTAGCCGCCGTAAATAGGCGAAAAAGCGGATATGTAGCTAGTGCCAGCAATGCCATCAAATTCGGTCTTGGTTGGTAATCTCCAGCCTTTAGGACAGATGTCGTAGGTAGCACCAGAGATGGAGGTACTGCAGTTAGTTCCTGCCGAAGCTGCGCAGAAGTTATACCAGTAGCCATTAGTAGTGTTGCCAGAGTTATGAATCTCTCCTTGTCTATATGAGTTATCTCCGGTAGTTAAGTCAGTAGTAGGAATAGTATAGCTAGAAGATACATTAGAGTAGGTGCTAGTAAGGGTAGTGCCACCAGCAAGTCTTAAGTTTTGCGTCATCCAACAATTACCATTAATTTTGGCTATAGTATAGCTATTGTTATCTCTTCTATCTCTCAACGTAGCCATAGCACCATCTGAGCTGCCAGAACAATGCTCGGATGTAAGGTCTTGCATATAGGTAACATCATCCAGCAAATTTCCGGCCCATTGAGCATATAGCGTGATAGTCTGCCCAGCAGACTCCGCTGGAGCAGTATAGTTCGCACCATCAGCGTAGGATGTGCCGCTACCGTTGGAAGCGGTATTCCAACCATTAAACACATATCCGTTTCGCGTAAAGACATTGCTGGGAAGTGCCTGTGATCCACCCGCCGGGATCTTAATAGAGGACATACTACCGCTGGTGGCACCATTGCCATTAAAGGCTACCGTCACCATTGCTGGTTCCGCCACTACTGCAATCGTCAGCGTATCAGAATAAGCCCCCGACGGAATAGAGGTATCCACTTTCGCCCCAAAGGACAGCGTGTAGGTGTCGTTGGCGGAATTGGTTGATGAAGTATCTTTAGTCTGAATCGGGGTGGTGTTATCAGTGGGAACGGCAGAGTAAGTTGTGCTGTCAGTTGGTGCTTCTGTGCCTAGGTTGTAGCCCCAAGTGTTAGGCTTGAGGCTACTTAAGGTTAGGCCAACATCTCCTGCGGTAGCGATAATTGAGGAGGTGTTGGCAGAGATTTTAGGTCTGAGGCTGTTATCGCCGTCAGAGGAATATAAATAAAGACTGTAGCTGGCGCTATTGGTTGTGGTCACGGTTAGATCGGCGGTGGCAGTAGTGGTCGCCCCATTGGGTGCGGGAGTGACACTATCAAAATCTATAGAAGCAGGAAGGCTGATGCCGACAGAGGTTCCAGTGCTGGGGTCAGTTGTTGTGGTACCTGATGGAGGATCAGTAAAATCTACCGCCTGAACTTCTTGTGGCAAAGTTGGGAACAACATTAAGCCAAATACTAATATTAAGGCACAGCAGCTAACTGTTCCTGCCAATCCCAGCCACGACATCCAACTGAGTTTATTTTGACTTAACTTTGTTCTGTGTATCCTTAACACCGCTACCTCCTATTTCTTAGTGCTGCGGTGCTATTGATAAAAAAACGACACCGCATGGGTGTTCAATCCAAGCCGCAAACCGACGGGCGAACCGTTCGTTCTGCTGATGCGGTGCCGTTTCCTACGGTCCGCACAAAAACTTCACGGCTTAGATTGAACAACTCTATTGTAGCATGCTTTTGCTTATTTACCAAATTTGTCATATCTTTCTCACGGCTCCCCAAAATAACGTCAACCGACCTCGCCTCAGCCGTAATGCTTACCGCCACGCGCACAGGGAGACCAGTGCTCCCAGCGCCTGAACTTGACTCTCACCCCTTTTTATGCTACAATCAACTTACCCTCCTACGTAGGGAGGTAGGGTTTTTAATGGGGCGAATTACCCTTACTCCCGCCCCTTCACCCCCTGCCAGGACGCACATTAAGAGAGGAGAAAACATTATGTCCAAACCTACTAGTTCATCGGCTCAGGCCCCTAAATCGGCTCAATTCGCCAAATCGGCCCAGACCCATGGCACCCAGCTCCGCGAGACCTACTACACTTACCATCGTCTCGCCCGGCGTACCTTTGCCGCTTTCGTGGTGGTGATCATCGTGCTAGCTCTGGCCGCCTGCGCCATCGCGCTGGCTGCCCTGTTCCAGGTCGACCCTGACGCCCGCACCCGGGCCGTCACGCACCTGGTGCTGCTGGTCGCCTCCCTAGCGGTCATCCTGACCGTGTTCTATCTGTTCGCCCAGCATCTCATCAATCGCTGTCTAAGCACCCTGGATCACGCCATTAATCTCTATCGGCGCGTCGCCAATGACGCTGCTGCGGCTCGGCGTAACCTTGACCAACCGGGAACTTCTACCGGTCCGCGCCTGGATTGCGCGCTGGAAAACTGGCGCCTGCTCGGCGAACCTGACCGCGAACAGTTCCTGATGCACCTCTACGGGCTGGAACGCGACGACCTCTATGCCCTGCTCGCCCGCGGCGGTTGGCAGCTCCAAACCATGTCCGAGCAAGATTGCCTCAAGCTCGGCCACTTCCTCTGGGATTACTAATCCCGCTCCTCTGGGGCGCCCTCGCGGCGCCCCTTTTTCTATCTCCAGCCTGCCAGTAGTCCCGCAGACCCGCCCGCCAGTCGCCAATTCACCCCTATAAATCAGCCCACCCCGCTCCCACCAAACTCGCCATTTTATGTTAAACTACTTGACATTCTAAGCAACTTGTGCTAAAATGACACCATGAATGCCAAATCGGGCAGCATTCAGTCAACTGAAAACTCATGCCCGCGCACATTAAAGGAGGAACATGACTATGAGTAATCGCAGAAAATCTACCGGTGGCTTTACGACTGCCTACACCCTGACCAAGGAGCGCACCGCGCTCGCCCTGCTCGCCTATCTCTGGCAGCAGCAGAAGATCAACGACGACCAGCTTCGTCAGCTGGCGAATGGTGAAGAGGTTGAGGTTCGTCTCACCAACGCCCAGGCCACTGAGTATCCCGTTGTTGCCTACCAGTCCAAGACTGGCAAGGGCCGCATCGTGAGCGAGGACACGCTCCAGGAGATGCTGGACACCAACCTGGTGGACCGTGACAACTTCACCCGCGTCGCCGTCTGGAACGACAAGGACGGCACTCCGCTGACCGAGGATGCGACGGAGGAGTTCTTTGACTCCATCTCCCATGTGGAGAGTATCTTCGCCGATCCGGCTCCGTCCGCACCCCAGCCGGACGCCCCGGCGTCCACCCTGGCCAAGGATCTGGACACCCAGGTGCTGGAGTTCCTGGAGGGCCTCAAACCTGACCAGCGTAACGCTTGGCTGACCAAGGTGACCGCCGTGATCCAGGCCATGAACGAGCAGCCCTCCACCGGCAACGCCATGGATGACTGGCTCAAGGCTCACGCCAAGAAGTAACTCATCAACATCTACCTCCCCTCTGCCCTTTCGGGCCGGCCCCCTCCCTGAGGGGGCCATTCTTTTGCCTTACTCCCGCTCCGCTTCCGACCATCTCGCTCCACTCGCCGCCGTTTCCGCTCCCTTACCATAACCCGTATCACCTCTGTTCCCGCCCCGCCAATCCCCTTACGTTTAATTATGGCATTATACTTGACTTTTTTCGTCAAGTATGCTAAAATGAAAGCAGTCGGTATAGGTTGGGAGACCGATCTATAAGGAAGTCCATTGACAACCGAATCATCACAGATACAATCTGTATCTGTTTATATATAGAATCATACTGTTGACATAGATGGGGCGCTGCCCCGCCAAACCCTTCCAATGGGGTTTGGTACCCCCGTTTGGAAAAAGTATTCTAAAAGGAGGTATTCATATGTTCATATGGTTAATTCTACTGACAATCGCACTCGTAATCGGCGCCATCACCGGCGTCATCATGCTTGTTCGCGCCTATCGCCGTGGCATCTCGCGCACCGTCTTTACCGTCGGTATCGTCCTAACTGCCCTGGCTCTCTGTGGCGCAGCCGCTAGCGCCGTGGGCGCCCACGCTGTCGGTCCGGCTCCGGCTGCCGAAGAGGTTGACGTGGGCGATGTTCCCCAGGAGGAACTCATCCCCAACGTTGACCAAATGGTGGACCTGAACCAGATCGTGATTGATGAGCGTTTCGGCGACTACAGCCGCTACGTGCTCCGTAGCAGCTGGCCGAACCTGGCCAAAGTCCGCACCCATTACTCTGGCTTCAGCGACGCCGTCTCCCTGCCCATGGCAGTGGACCAGGCGTGGTTTGATGCCTACCAGGAATGGGGCCCGCACGGCCAGACCGTCAGCAACCCTGACGGTACCACCACGACCATCAGCGATTACGACGACATCAACGCCGCGCTCAAAGCTCGTGAGGATTACCTTGCCGGTCTGTCGGAAGAGGAACTCTTCCACTACTACCGTGAGGAAATCTACGAGGAAATCCTGCGCAACCCGATTTATGGCGATATGGTAGCTCGCTTCTTCCTTGAGGATGAGCTGATCACTGCCAACAATCAGGAGTGGTTGCAGGATTTCGTGGGTCAGATGGACGCCGCCTACGCGGCTCCGGATGACCAGGCGCAAGGGATTGAGTGTTGGATTCAGTATGACCCGAATCATCCCGGCGATTCCAAGTATCTGATGACTACGGACGAGTACTATCAGTACGCCGCCCGCCTCTGTCTGGTACTGGAGTATTATCTGGATGAGGGCGTTTCTTCGCCGACCGCTGACGAGCATTACTGCTTGCCGCCGGACGCCGAAGTCACCCAGGCTCGTACTGAGAAGGCCGACTACGCGGAGAGCGAGGAAGCTTTCATCCTGGTTTACAAGACCAAGGATGGTCAGGTCGTTGATCGCATCGGGTTCAACCTGCTGGATCGCCGCATTGAGCGTCCAAAGCCGGCCGAACCTGAGCCTGAACCGACCGACACGCCGGAGCAGCCTAGCACGACTCCGGATAAGCCCACTCCAACCCCGGACAAGCCTACGCCAACTCCGGATAAGCCTACGCCGACTCCGGATAAGCCCACTCCAACCCCGGACAAGCCTACGCCTACTGAACCGGTGAAGGACCCGGCCGATGACCCTGCCCAGCAGGGCAACGCCGACGTTGGTGGTGGTGCAAACCAGCCGGGCGACGGCAAGGGAGATCATCAAGACTACGAGGAGGAGCGTGAACAGGACCAGGACTATAAGCCCAGCAACAATACCGGTGACCGCGGAGACAACGGCAGCTCGCACGAGACTGTGACTGACTCGCAGGGTGGCCACACCGATAATGGGACGCCGCCTGACACTAGTCAGCCCAAGGATCCCGAGCGCGCCGACCCAGCCACTGGTACTGAAACCACGGTGAAGGATAATGGTGATGGTACAACAACCACCACCACTACCGAAGCCGATGCATCTAAGGAAACGGCAGATGGCGTCCTCGCCATGCCAGACTAAACAGTATGATTCCGCACCCAATGGTGAGTACCTTATTCCCCCGGGCCTTCGGGCTCGGGGGAATACACCAAATTGTGTTTGTGATGATTCGGTTGGCCGGACGAAGAAGTTTAACAATCTGGACCAGAACCTGACTCCAACCTCACTTGGAGCGCCAGAAACTTCCTCGTATCATCAACTTTAACTTATTAACCATAAAGCAAAGGAGTTTTTATGAAGCATTCTCTGAGATCTGCGCTCGCCGTGGTTACCGGTGTAACCGCGCTCGCGGGCGTGGCGGCGATTCCGGCCATCGTCTCTGCTTGGGGCGATAGCGATGGAGGTCGCCAAACCTACTCTCTCCAGCAAGTCAATGAAGGCGCGCTGGGAGACAAAATCACCTTTAACTCAATTTCTATCAAAGATACCGATTACGATTGGTATAAAGAAACTACCGGCAACGACCTGCCGGCCGGCACCATCACCGAGGAAGTGAACTACGTCGGTGCCCGTGTTGACGATGGCAAGAACAATGGCGCCGCCAACGTCTGGAACGGCAACGAAATTGAAGTTCATAACGGTGAGACCTACCTCATTCGTCTCTACGTCCACAACAACAACCCTGGTGGTTATGATGCGGTCGCCGAGAACACCAAGGTCTCCTTCAATATCCCCTCCGATTCCGACACCACCATTCGCGTGAACGGCTACATTGAATCGTCCAACGCCAGCCCCGCTGAATACGTTGACTACGTTGATTTCAAGAGCGACCAAGCTTTCCATCTGGAATATGTTTACGGTTCGGCTCTGCTTGAGAACAACGGCATCGGCGCGAACGGCGGTGTGAAGCTGAGCGACGATATCGTTAAGTCCAAGTCCGGCGGCGTCCTCATCGGCTACGATGCCCTGAACGGCAAAGTCCCGGGCTGCTATGAATACGCCAACTACATCACCATCAAGGTGAAGGCGGTGTTTGATAGCGAGTTTACCATTGACAAGCAAGTTCGCTTGAAAGATGGGGAAGACAAGACCTGGAAGGATTCGCTGAACGTCAAGGTCGGTGACAAGGTTGAATACCAGCTCACCTACCAGAACACCAGCGATACTACTCAGGAAAACGTCGTGATTAGCGATGTGCTGCCCGCCAACGTCAAGTACGTGGCTGGCTCTACCGTGCTTTACAACGTCAACCACCCGAGTGGACTCGTGTTAGACACGGACGCTATCGTGGAAGATAACGGTATCAACATCGGTGCCTACACCGCTGGCTCCAACGCCTTCATCCGCTTTACGGCTGAAGTCGTTGACAATGACCTGGAGTGTGGCTCTAATACGCTCGTCAACTGGGGCCAAGCCTCAGTCGGCGAAACGATGCTCCAAGACCACGCTGAAGTGGTTTTGACTAAGGTTTGTGAGGAACCTGAACCCACCCCCGAAGAACCGGAAGAAGATCTACCGACTGAACTTCCGAGTACTGGTCCGGAAGCGGTTGCCGGCAGCGCTCTCGCGCTCGGCTCGCTTGGTACGGCCGCTGGCTACTACGTCGTCAGCCGTCGCCGGCTGCGCTAAGGCGGCTGGTCCCGTGGTCCGATCCTTGATGGATGCCCAATCAGTCTCTTGACGGATAGCGGCTTCGTCCTGGTGACGACCACGGGCTGGGGCTTTAGCTCAGCGATAATGTCCGAGCGCCGGCGCCGAACTTCGGCTCAGCCCTGGTAGCTAAATGCCGACCGGCGCCGTCAGCTCAGGCTTTTGACCGCTTCGCTCTCGGTGCTGCCGTCTTGCGCTAGCCGCTTGGCCGCACCATCATCAAAAAACCTCCCTCGTGGGAGATTTTTTGATGGTGATGGAGTGCGGTGTGGTGGCGCTTCGCTCTTGACATCTCCTTCCCGCTTATGTAAACTAAAGCTAACAAGCTTAAGTTAACAAAAGAGGTCTCATCACAATGCGCATCAAACATCAACTGGGGGGGGGGGTACTTATTAGCAACTAGT
>CAMMXR010000016.1 GCA_946500965.1 uncultured Candidatus Saccharibacteria bacterium
TCAATTCAATCAACTGCAAAATCTGCTCACTCTCATCCAGTTCCACCACCTCATCCCGATGCCGCACCGCCACCGCCGCCTGCACCTCAGGCAGCTCCCGCACCGCCGCGATATTCTCATCCGTCAGCCCCAGCGGCGCCGTCACCTTCACGTCATAAAGTGCCACTTGATCAAAATAATTATCCAACGTTGTCAGCATATCTACCGACGCCATCTTAATCCCCACGAAGAAACCCACCCCCAGCAGGGAAATAAAGGCCAGCGACACAAACCGTTTCGCCGACGACCGAATCTCGCGCAAATTGCTCTTTAATAATATATTCTTCATTGCCGCTCCGCCTCGCTCCTCGTCTCTAGCCGCGCCACCAGTTACCACTCCAACTCGTCAATTGATTTTGGCTGCCGGTTTAGTTTAATGTCCTCCACGCGACCATTCTTGAAATGAATCACCTTGTCCGCCATCGGCGCAATCGCGCTGTTATGCGTCACAATCACCACCGTCATCCGCTCTTTTCGGCACATTTTCTCCAGCAGCCGCAGAATCTGCTTGCCGGTCACGTAATCCAGCGCCCCGGTTGGCTCATCACAGAGCAGCAGCTTCGGCTTCTTCGCAATCGCCCGCGCAATCGCCACTCGCTGTTGCTCGCCACCCGAGAGCTGTGAGGGGAAATTGTTTTTCCGGTCGCCCAGACCCACTTGCTCCAGCGCCGTCTGCGGATCAAGATAATCCTTACATAGCTGCACCGCCAGCTCCACATTCTCCAGCGCCGTCAGATTCTGAATCAAATTATAAAACTGGAACACAAAGCCGATTTTCTCCCGCCGATAACGAATCAACTCCCGCTCCTTCAGGGCCGTAATCTCCTGCCCCTCCATCTGGAAGCTGCCGCTAGTCACCCGGTCCATCCCACCCAGAATGTTCAGCGCCGTAGTCTTACCCGCCCCACTCTGTCCCAGAATCACCACCAGCTCCCCTCGTTCAATCGTAAAAGAAGTTTTATTTAGTGCCCGGATCTCCACATCGCCCATCTGATAGATCTTGCTCACTTGCCGAAACTCCAGATACGGTCCGGTCCATTCCGTCACAGGCTGCGACGTTTTTTGCTCTTGCCTCAGTTTACCATCCACTTGTTTTTTCATTGCCCCTATTATCACAAATTATCTACAAAATCGCAAGCATATGTGTTAAAATTAAAATATATTAAAAGTTAATACGGAGGAATATATGAAAAAACTTTTTGGCATACTTTTTAGTATGCTTGCAGCAGTTATACTGCTGCCGGGTGCGGTATCGGCCGCGGGCAATGAAGCCAAAATCGGTGACACCGAATACGTCACCTTACTCGCTGCCGTCAACGCAGCCGAAGATGGGGATACCATCACACTAATTGAAAATGTTGCCCTCACACTTCCAGTTAAGATCAACAAGTCTCTCACCATCGACCTTGGTGGTTTTACAGTCAGTCGCAGCAATTATAGTTTTGACGTATACGACGAGCTGACACTCAAAAATGGTACTGTTCAGCTCAATTACTCTACCGCTGCGGAATCCCGCGCCTCCATTTGGCTGCGCGAAGATGCTAAGCTTACGGTCGCCGAAGATGTCACCGTTCAAGCGATTAAAAACAACGAACCTGGCTGGGCTATCGGTCTTTATAGCGATGTTGACGGCGCCACACTCATCTTCAACGGCACCATCAAGGGCGAAGGTGGCATCACCGTCAATGGTAAGGTGACCACCAACAACACCATTCAAATCAACAATGGTGCTAAGATTGAAACCGAAGGTTCTGCCTTCTATCAGGCTGGCAACGCCACCACTACAATCGGCGCCGCCACTCTGACCAGCGGCACTACCGCTGTGGAAGTTCGCGCCGGCACACTCACACTGGATGGCGCTACCCTTACCACCACTGGTCAATTCTCCGAAAAGCCCAACGGTAACGGTCTCACCACCACTGGTGTCGCCCTCGCGGTCTCTCAGCACACCACCAACCAACCCATCAACGTCACCGTCAACAGCGGTTCTCTCACTGGCGAGAAAGCTTTCTATGAAGCCGACCTGCAAGACGACGAAGCAAGCTCTGAATTCGTCACCCTCAGCCTCGCTGGCGGCAACTACAACGGCGCAGTCGCCTCCGTCAACCACACCGAGTTCGTCTCTGGCGGTATCTTCAACCAACCCGTTGAAGCTGCCTACGTGATCCCGGACAGCACCGTCGCCAACCGCACTTCTGGCGACACTACCACCTACTTCATCGGCACCCCGACCACGGTAGCCGCCAACCTCGCTGATACTAAAGCTGGCGATGCTATTGAAGTCACCCAGGGCGACCTGGAGCTGGCCGCTCTCCCCGGTGATGTCACCGTCAAGAACACTGGCGAAGGCACTGTCACCGCCAATGGCGAAACTGCTACCGCCGAAGGCGTCACGACCGTCGCCCCAGCCGAACCGGAAACCGATCCGATCAGCCCACCCACCGGCGACGCTTTCAACCCCGTGGTCTGGGCAATTGTGACCGGTCTGGCTGCCATCCTCTTTGGTGCTACCCTTTACCAAAGCCGCAAGCAGCGCCGCTAAAACCAAAACCAACCCATCAAAGTAGCCCCAGTTCAGGGGCTACTTTTTAGAATAATCTTCAAGTTGAGATTCTTGGTGGGCGAAGAGGGAATCGAACCCTCACTCCCTCGCGGGAACCAGATTTTGAGTCTAGCGCGTCTACCAATTCCGCCATTCGCCCTCAAATCTATCAAGCGTTTTCAGCTGCAACTGAGCCACAAAGCCTGATCGCATCACTGAAACCACGCACAATTATTATAACACAAAAAATCGTGTTATAATCATAAACATATGGATCCAGAAACCGGTGGGCTATCTTCTGCTGAGCGCCAGCGTCAAACCGCGGCCGCCATTGCCCGCAAGAAAGTACTTGCGGCCTATTCTTCTCACGCCGCGCCGTCACGCCATCTGCCCGTCACCGCCAAGGACATCTTGGTTAAGGATCGCCCTCGCGCCACCGAGCCTCACCCAATCGCCGCCTCAGCCGCAACCGCTCCAAACACCGAAGAAGCCACACCTCATCCGACCACCGCTCAACCCGCCACCTCCCAGCCTGCCCCCGACCAAGCCCCCGTCCTCAAAGATGCTCCTATCAACACCGCCAAAGTTTCCGCCGAATGGCAGAAGTACCACTCCGCCTGGCAGAACTACTACCAAAACTACTACAACAACTACTACTCCAAAGCCGCCGAGAACTATCTCGCCACCGCCAAAATGAAAGATGAGCGCATCGCCACTGGTCAGGCAAGAAAACGCCGCACGCTCCGCCGCTTACTCCCAGTATTCATTATCAGCTTCGTCGTCCTGGCCGCTCTCTTCCTCCAATACAATCGCCTCATTTTCGCCCCGATTATGGCCTACATCGTCCCCGACACCGGCTCCGTCACCACCAGCTTGGAAGCGGTTGACCCCACCATCAATCAAACCGTCTCCCCTGACCCTCGCCTGATCATCCCCAAACTCAACGTTGACGTCCCGGTCGCCTTCAGTATCAGCACCGACGAAGTCATGTCCGCCATGAACCACGGCGTCGCCCAATTCTCCATCCCCGGTGCCAACGCCCTACCCGGCCAAATCGGCAACCTCGTCATTACCGGCCACTCCGCCGGCGACATCTACAGCAGCAACCCATATAAGTTCATTTTCTCCGGCCTGGAACGCCTAGAAGTCGGCGATCTCATCTATATCAACTACGAGTCCACCCGCTACACCTATCAACTCACCAAGAAAGAAGTCGTTGAACCCACCAACGTTGAAGCCCTTATCTACGACACCGATAAGCCGATGCTGACGCTCATCACCTGCACCCCGCTTGGCACCTCACGCTATCGCCTACTCGTCACCGCCGAACAAATCAGCCCCGACCCCAATCCCGATAATGTCGCCGCCCCGACGACCGAAGTCACCGATTCCGGCACCACCATGCCCGCCAACGAGCCCTCCTTCTTTGAGAGCATCTGGCAGGGAATCTTTGGCAGCGACTAGGAAAATGGTATAATATAGACGCATATGGATTTTGCCGAACGCGAACAACAGAAAAAACGCCGCCTCATCCGCGTCATTCTTGGCGAAGTGGCGATGGTCCTCGCAGTCATTTTTATCGTCACCATCACCCTGCTCATCACTATGGGTTTCTTTGTCACCAGCGACGGTCGCATTGAACAGACCGGTCTCATCCAAATCCACAGCATCCCCACCGGCGCCAGCGTCAATATTGATGGCACCACCATCTTCGCCCGCACCAACCTCAGCCGCTCCCTTGCCGCCGGCGAACATCATCTCAAACTCAGCCGCGACAACTACGATACCTGGAGAAAGACCATCAAAATGTATTCTGGCCTCCTCATGCGCCTCTATTACCCCCGCCTCTTTCTTCTAAACCGCACCCCCGAGACCATGCTGAATCTGGACGACAATCTTGAGTTCTACTCTGTCTCCAGCGAGCGCAACTTCCTGCTCTACGCTGACCAGAACTCGCCCCTTTGGCAACTCGTCAACGTCGCCAGCGATGATCTCAAAACCACTACGCTTGACCTCACCGCCATCCTCCCCGGCGTAGAACAAGGCAGCTTCCGCGGTACCGTCGCCGAACTCACCTGGAGCGCCGGCGGCGATACCGTCCTGACGGCCATTGACTACCAAGACCACCGCGAATGGCTACTCATTAACCTCAAAGATCCCACCACCAGCCTCAACCTCACCCGCACCTTTGGCTTTGATTTTGACCAGGTTGAACTCGTGAATGGCACCACCAACCAACTTTTTGTCCTTGAAAACCACCAGCTGCGCCGCATTGATGTCGCCAGCCGCCAGATCTCCGGCGTCTTGCTCAACCAAATTGAGACCTTTTCTAGCCAGGGCAGCAATCTGCTCTACCTCACTACCCCTAAAACTACCGAAGATCAAACCACGCGCATTATCGGAACTTATCGCGACGGCGAACGCGGCGGCACCACCCTTACCACCGTCACCGACGGCACCAACGTTCTCATCGCCCTCAGCCGCTATTACGACAACGATTACCTCGCCTATATCATTGGCGACCAGCTCACGGTCTATTATGGCAGCCTACCTTCCTATAGCGAGCAGCCCACCGATCCGCTCGCCAACCTTGAACCGCTCATTGAGTCGGCCCAGCTCACTGAAGCTCCTACTGCCTTCCTCGTCAGCCCCGGCGGCGAATATCTCGTCGCCCAGCGCGACCAAGCCGTCACGGTGATTGACCTCTATATGGGCGACCTTTATGCCTACGATCTACCCGAAGCCACCCTCGCTTGGCTGGACGACAGTCTGCTCTACTCTATTGAGAACGGCGACTTTAACGTCTGGGACTTTGACGGCACTAACCGCCGCCAGCTCGTCACCGACCACGCTGCTGAGCCTGGCGCCGCCAACCTCGCCGCCGATACCAATTCTGACGCTGACGACACCGCCGGCGATGATGGTCTCAAGCCCGTTACCACGCTTTCTTCCTCACCGCTCGCCGATTGTCCAGCCATGATCACCAGCAACAATAAATGGCTCTACTATCTCACCCGCACCGACGACGGCTACACACTCGTCCGTGAACAAATTTGGGACTAAACCCGGTTTTTGCTCTTGCTTTTTTATCACGCTTGCCGTTATAATAGTAGTAAGCAAAAACATGATGGAGTTAGCATGACCAACCGAGAATCTAAGTTTAGCCGCCCCAGCGCTGCCACGCATCGCCTGACGCAGGCTTCTACTACTCTGAATCGTCGCTATGTTAAGCGCCCAACTGTCATCGCTATCAATCAGACCTCTTCCGACGCTAAAAAGTCTCAGCCTACCCCCGAAAAGTCCACTCCGGCTATGCCGCGCACGCCCCAGGCTGCCCCGGGCACGTCTCGCCTGGTCAATCTCGGCGTCCACGCCAAGGATCTCCCGCACCCCGTCCCCACCACCGCTAGCTCCACGACTTCCACCATCAAAGTCTCCGTCAAATCCCCAGCCCAACCGGTCCAAGCATCTACCAAACCTGCCGCCCAACCAACTCCGAAGTCATCTACTCCCTGTGAAACCGTTATTTCGCGTGCCAACCAAGACACTTTCGGACTTCAATCCAGCCCCGCCCAATCCACCCAATCCGCCAAAGCTACCCAATCCGCTCCCCAGCCAGCCAAGACCAAACCCACCACCGCAAAAACCCAGCCTGCACCCAAGACCACTTCCGCTACCCAACTTGACACCCTCAAAGCCTTCGCCGCTGAAGTCAAGCTCCACCCTGATAGCGCCGACATGCAGAAGCTGAGTGCCACCATTGATAAGTTTATCAACGTGATGGAAAAATCCGACCAAACCCGCACTGCGGCCGAAACCAAACTCGCTGCCACCGTCACCACCTCCCCTAAGATCACCCGCGCCGCCGCTCAACCCACTGCTGCCTCAGTTCAATCCACCGCTGCCTCTTCCTCTCAGCACACCGCCACGGTCGCTCCGACACCCGCCGTCTCAAAGCCCACCGCTGCGGCTATCTCTACGCCTACCGTCGCCAAACCCTCAGTCAAATCCACCCCCGACCTCCCGGCTCAAACCCATCCCCTCCAACGCCGCGCCAACCATCGCCTTCAATCCGCCAAATCCGCCGCCCGACCTGCCGCTAAACCCACCTCATCCAAAGACATCAAAGACCGCGCGATTAAACAAGCTCTGCGTTCAGTCGCCACTATGAGCGAAACCCCCGCTCAGCCCATCAAACGCCGCAAATCCAGCGGTGCCAAGCGCTTCATCCTTGCCTTCACCTGTGCTGCCGCCTGCCTCGCTGCCATCATCTACTTCGTCAGCAGCAACATCCCCGACGTCTCTGTCCGCGTCGCCGCCATGCAGACCGGCATTGAAGCCTCCTACCCTTCTTACGTCCCTATGGACTACTCCCTTTCTGACATCATCTCCGAAGACGGCAAGCTCACCATGATCTTCAACGGCCCCGACGACGCTCGCTTCACTCTCGTCCAGGAAAAATCCTCTTGGGACAGCGCCACCCTGCTCCGCAACTACGTTGAACCTACCTGGGGCTCCGATTATGTCACTACCCACGAGCAGGGAATTACGATCTATATTTCCAACCAGACCAATGATTCCACCTGGGTCAACGGCGGCATCCGCTACTCTATCACCTCCGAAGGCACCCGCCTCACCAAGAAACAAACCCGCAACATCGTCCTCTCGCTCTAATCAGGCATCGTCTGCGCTCGTATCTCAGCCTCCGTGCCCCACCCTACCCCCAGACCCTAGCCTCACCCGCCTAAAAGTGCTATAATTTGACTATGAAAACTCGTTTTGCTCCCAGCCCCACCGGCTACATCCATATTGGCAACGTGCGCAGCGCGATTTATCCTTATTTAATCGCTCGCCAGCAGCACGGCACTTTCATCCTCCGCATTGAGGATACCGACCAATCCCGTTACGTTGAAGGCGCTACGGAGCTAATTGAAGATACTCTAAACTGGCTCGGTCTGGAATGGGACGAGGGCCCCATCGTCGGCGGACCCGCCACTCCTTATTTCCAATCCGAACGCAAAGCCATCTACCACGCCTGGGCTGAAAAACTGATCGCCGCCGGCCGCGCTTACGCTGACCCTACCTCACCCGACCAGATCCAAGTCTATCGTGACCAATGCCAAGCCTCCGGTCAACCCTTCCTCTATCGTAACTTCCGCCCCGAAAATCCCCCCGCCTGGCATCCCGGCCTCCCGCTCCGCTTCAAATCCGACCCCAAACCCCGCAAATGGCACGACGTCGTGATGGGCGATCTTTCCGCTGGCCCCGAGGTCCAAGATGATATTATCCTGATCAAAGCCGACGGCCTCCCGACCTATAACTTCGCCCACATCGTAGACGATTCCGAAATGGGCGTTACTCACGTCATCCGCGGCGTAGAATACCTCTCCAGCGTCCCCAACTACCTCGCGCTCTACGAAGCGCTCGGTCTCCCCGTCCCCGTCCTGGTCTCCCTCCCCCACATCCTCGGCCCCACCGGCACCAAGAAACTCAGCAAACGCGACAACGCCAAATCTGTCACCGGCTACCGTGAAGACGGCATCCTCCCCGAAGCAATGCTGAACTACCTCGCTTGCCTCGGCTGGAACGATGGCACCGAGCAAGAAATCTACACCAAAGATGAGCTCATCGCCCGCTTCTCCCTTGAACGCATCCAAACCTCCGGCGCTCGTTTTGACGAGACCAAACTCCTATGGCAAAACGGCCAATGGATTCGCAAGCTCGTCCAGGAACAAGGCGTTGAAACTTTCTACCCCCGCACCGAATCCTTCTGGCCGGGTTCTGCCGCCTCTGCCACTCCTGAATACCGCCAGCAGGTCCTTGGCATCATCTACGACCGTCTCAAAACTCTCTCCGACCTCCGCACGATGACCGGCTATTTCTTCGCCGACCCCGAAATTGACCTCACTATGATTACCGACAACAAGTTCTTAAAGCGCTTCTCCGAATCCGAGCTCAGCCAGCTGCTCCAGACCGCTGCTGATCGCCTTGACCAAAGCGCCTGGGATGCTGACAGCCTCCAAGCCACCCTGAACCAGCTGCTCGCCGATACCGGTAAAAAGCCCGCCGAACTCTTCTCCATCATCCGTATCGCCCTCTCCTTCGCCCCCTTCAGCCCCGCCCTCCATCTCACTCTGAACGTCCTCGGTCGCTCCACTTCGCTCGCTCGTCTCCGCCGCGTCATCACCGCCCTGGAGAACGCCTAATGCGGCTGCACTCCCGTCCTTCCGACCCGGCAAAAGCCAACTCCTCACCCGCCCGCCGGCACCGCACCCGCGGCCAAAAAATCCTGCTCGCCATCCTCATCATCGCCGCCCTCGGTCTCGCCGGCGTCAGCATCGCTTTCCTCCTACTTTCCCGGTCCGGTTCCAACATCTTCCACCTTGGTGGCCCCGAGTTTCCTGACCCCATCTATAGCGTCCTCACCGGAGCAGAAATCACCGACGCCAGCCTCAACTCCAGCCCTACCTACTGCGTCCAAATCCCCAACGGCACCGACGGCGCCCGCCCCCAAGCCGGTCTCACCCACGCCGCCGTGGTCTTTGAAGCCATCGCCGAATCCGGCATCACCCGCTTCGCCGCCATTTTCCAGAACCCCGACACCAGCGTCATTGGTCCCGTCCGCTCCCTCCGCCCTTACTACCTTGACTGGGACACACCCTTTGATTGCACCGTAGTCCACGCTGGTGGCTCCGCCGAAGCCATCGCCGCCCTCCGCGCCGGCGGCCACCGCGAAATGGACGAAAATTACACCTATATGTGGCGCGAAACTGGCACCAGTCGCCTCTGGAACAATCTATTTACCTCGCCCAGCGACCTTGCGGCCTGGAACACCGCCCAAGGCTGGGACACCTCCAATCCCGAAGGCTTCCCCCGCCTGCTCCCCGAAGACGTGGACCAGCTGCTCCGCACCCGCACCGCCTGCACCGAAGATCCCGAGTGTACCCCCGAGCCTCTCGTCACCGACTTCAGTTTCAACTTTGGCAACTGGGACACCTTCAATACCCTCTATCACTACGACGCCCCCACCAACACCTATCTCCGCTCCTACGCTACCGGCGATGCGCATCTGGTTTACGACTGCCCCGCCGACCTCTCCCAGCCCACCACCACTACCGAATGTGGCGAGCTGGTCCAAGTCGCCCCATCCGTTGTTATCGCCATGGTCGTTGAGGAGCACCGCATGGCTGACGGCTACCACGAAGACATCACCACCATCGGCTCCGGCCCCGCCTACATGTTCCAAAACGGCACCGTCACCGAAGGTACGTGGGAAAAATCCTCCCAGTCCAGTCAAATCCGTTTTCTAGATGCCGCCGGCGAACCCGTCTCTCTCACCCCCGGCCAGCTTTGGATTGCCGCCGTCCCCGAATACGGCTCCGTCCATTACTGATCCACCATTAATATGTTATAATAAGGCCATGAAAGCCCCCAAACTTCTCTCCATCATCGTCCCGTGCTACAACGAAGAGCCAGCCCTCCAACTTTTCTATGATGCCATTCAAAAAGTCGCCCCCGATCTTCCCACCGAACTTGAGTTCATCTTTGTGGATGATGGCAGTCGCGACGGCACCCTCCAAAAAATCCAACAGCTTCACGCCCAGGATCCTCGCGTTCGCTTCGTCAGCTTCTCGCGCAACTTCGGCAAGGAAGCCGCCCTACTGGCCGGTCTTGACCACGCTCGGGGCGACGTCGTCGTCACCATGGACGCCGACCTCCAAGATCCGCCCGCTCTTCTCCCCGAGATGTATCAGCTCATCCAAACCGGCGATTACGACCAAGTCGGCACCCGCCGCGTCACCCGCAAAGGCGAGCCGCCCATCCGCAGCTTCTTCGCCCGCCGCTTCTACCGCCTCATCAACCATATGTCCAAGGTTGAGTTAGTGGACGGCGCCCGCGATTACCGAATGATGACCCGCCCGGTTGTGGACGCCCTTATCTCCATGCGCGAATACAACCGCTTCTCCAAGGGTCTGTTTGAGTTCGTGGGCTTCCGCACCAAGTGGCTGGAATACGAGAACATTGAACGCGCCGCCGGCGAAACCAAGTGGTCCTTCTGGAGACTTTTCGCCTACGCCATTGAGGGCATCTGTGCCTTCTCCACCGTCCCGCTCGTGCTAGCCGCCCTGCTCGGCGTCATTTTCTGCCTCATCGCCTTCATCATGGTCATCGTTATTATCATTCGCACACTCGCCTTCGGCGACCCCGTCAGCGGCTGGCCCAGCCTCATCTGTGTCATCCTGCTGCTAGGCGGCCTCCAGCTGCTTGCGCTTGGCATCATCGGCCAATACCTCGCCAAAACCTATCTTGAAACCAAACACCGCCCAGTTTATATCGTTCGCCTCACCGAAGACAACGCCGCATCCATCAAACCCACCACCAAGTCCGCCGTCTCCGCTAAATCCACCCCTGCCAAGAAAACCTCCCCCAAGGCTTGAGCTGAGCCCGAATCTGTGTTATACTACAATTAGTGGTCTCGTCGTCTAGTGGTCCAGGACGCCTGGTTCTCATCCAGGAAATCGCGGGTTCGACTCCCGCCGGGACTACCACAGATTTACACCACCCCTGTTCGCAGGGATTTTTTTGACAAAAACTACCCCCAAAGTTATAATATATCTATGAAATCTCTCCCTATTGTCGCCCTGATTGGTCAAACCAACGCCGGCAAATCCAGCCTGCTCAACCGTTTGGCGCGCCAAAATCTCGCCATCGTGGCCCGCGAAGAAGGCACCACGCGCGACAATGTTACCGCCCGCATTGACGACCGTTTTCTGCTGATTGACACTGCTGGCCTCAAAGATCCCACCGATGAGTTTGAAGCCGGCATCCAAGACCAAATCACAGACGCTATTGACGCCGCCACCCTCATCCTACTCACCCTTGACAGCAGCAAATACCCCGACCAGCGCGACCGCGACATCGCCAAACAAGCCCTCAAATCCCGCAAACCCGTCTTTCTCCTGCTTAATAAATCCGACCTCGGCGCCGCCCTGCCCGAAGCTGAGTTCCTACGCCTCGGCATCAAATCCGACCACATCTTCCGTGTCTCCGCCACTACCGGACAGGGAATTGCCGCCCTCAAAGCCGCCATTCTCCACACCATCCCCACTGTCACCGCCGCCGACGCCGAGGACCTGCTCAAAATCGCCCTCATCGGCCGTCCCAACGTTGGCAAATCCAGTCTCTTTAACTCCCTCGGCCAAAAACAGCAGGCTCTCGTCAGCTCCCGCCAGGGAACTACCCGTGACGTCAACCGCGTACGCGTCAAATATCACGGTCGCACCCTGGAAATCCTAGATACCGCTGGCCTCCGCCGTGCCGGCAAACGCGAAGTCGGCATTGAAAAGTTCTCTGCTCTCCGCACCCTCGCTGCCATTGAAGAAGCTGACGTTTGCGCGCTCCTGGTGGACGCCACCGAACCCCACGCCAAGCTTGACCAAACCCTCGCCGGTCAAATCATCAACGCCGGCAAAGGCATCATCGTCGTCCTCACCAAGTCCGACCTCATTACCGACACCGACCGCATCCTTGACCGCCTTGAACAGGATTTCAACTTCCTCCCCTACGCCCCCGTCCTCATCACTAGCAGCACCACCGGCCAAAACGTCACCAAGCTCTTTGAACTCGCCACCGAAATTGACGCCACCCGCCACCTAGAGATCAAAACCTCCGACCTCAACAAAATTCTCGGCGAAGCTCTCCTGGAACATCCGCCCGCCGGTCTCAAAAACACCCGCCCCAAGCTCAAATACATCGTCCAAACCGACACCTGCCCGCCCTGGTTTGTGGTCCATGGCCGCGACCTCGGATTGTTGCACTGGTCATACAAGCGTTTCCTGGAACGCAAAATCCGCGAACATTACCCCTTCGTCGGCACCCCCATCTGCTTCTCCTTCCGCAGCGACGACCGCGAATAGCCTACCGGGAGACTAGGCAATGCTTTTTGCTCGGACCCTAAGCTTGGCCGAGCGGCCTTGAGCGTGTCCGAGCAAAAGGTGTTGACTAGTAGGCTCGGTAGGCTACTCACGGAGGGGGCTACGCCAGCACTTCCCGAGCTTCCGCCGTACTATGGCACTCCATCAGTCTCGCCCTCAGCTCCGCCGCGCCCTCAAAATCCCGCACATAAATCTTAAAATAATGCTTGAGCGGTTCAAAACTCAGTCCGCGCTCCGCCAGCTCCGGCTTCACGCCTTGCTTCCGCCGCCACTCGCGCACCCGCTTATCTTCCTGGTCAAACAAATCCAAATGTAATCTAAGCAATTCCAAAAGTTCCGCCGTCGTCGGCTGATGTCCAGTAAAACAATATGGATTCTCAAACACCCCGCGCTCGATCACCCAATCGTCCACCCCCACGAACTCCCGCGCAAGCTCCCGCACTTGCCGCAAATCCTTAATATCGCCGTTAATTACCAGTTTCGTCGCTGGCGCCACCGTTCGCACCAGCGCCACAATCTCCGGAATCAACTCATAATGCGCCGGCACCTTAGACATCTCCTTACGCGTCCGCAGATGCACCGTCAGAGCCGCTAGGTTCAACTCCAAAAGCTGCGTCAGCCAGTCCCGCCACTCCGCCACAAAACTATAGCCTAATCGCGTCTTCACCGAAACCGGCAGCCGCGTCGCCGCCTGCGCCCGCCGCACACATTCCGCCGCCAGCTCCGGCGTCCGAATCATCGCCGCCCCGCCACCCGTCGCATTCACGTGCCGATCTGGGCAGCCCATATTAATATCCAGCCCCGCAAAGCCCAGCCCCTCTAGCTCCGCCGCCAACGCCGCAAAATGCTCCGGATTCTTGCCCCAAATCTGGGCAATAATCGGTGCATCAGTCGGCGCCGTCGTCAACCGCTCCAGCGCATTCGCCCGCCCCCGCTCCGAGGCAAAGCTTGATACGTTCGTAAACTCCGTGAAAAACAAATCCGGCCGCCCCGCCTGCGCCACCACCTGCCGAAACACTACATCCGTCACCCCCTCCATCGGTGCCAAGGCCGTAAAACCCGCCGGCAGCTCATCCCAAATCCCGCCCACCCGCTGATATTCACCGCGCCCGTCGTCGCGCCGCACCTGACTCCGCTCCCCCAACTTCACCGCCGGCATTAAAACGTCCTAATCTGATCAAACGGATAAATCCGCAGCACCGCCGGTCCGATAATCCGGCAGTAGGGAATCGTCCCTAACCCCGACCGTGAGTCAAATGAATGTGACCCCTCACGATTATCCCCCGCCACAAACAACTCACCTTCCGGCACAATCATATCTACCTCGCCCGACGTTTCTGCCTTCGGCCCATTATTCTCGTCCACCCGCGTCTCATCGTCCGGCGAAAAGCCCTCCGGATGTTCCTCATTATAAACTGTCAACTTGCCATCCTTCACCACCACTCGCTCCCCCGGAAACGCAATCACCCGCTTAATAATATACTGATCTGCCACCCCCGACGGCACGTCACAAGTCAGCGGCCCGCTCGCCTCACCATTTGCAAACACGATAATCTCGCCCCGTTCCGGCACATATTCCTCTCCCAAGAAATGCGCCCAGGTTACCGGCAGTCGGTTCACGATAATCCGATCATTATTCTGCAAGGTATTCTCCATGCTTGACCCCACCACATTATAAGAACGAAACACAAACGCATTCAGAATCATCGTCCCCACCACCACGCACGCCACAAATAGACCCAGGCTCAGCAGGTCTTTAAGTAATGGATGTTTCTGAAAGAAGGTCGGTTTCATTTCCATTCTTTCATTGTAGCACAAAATCCCAAACCGCTCCACGTTTTCCGCCCCACCCCCACCTACGCCGTTTTTCTCAACTTCCTTTAACCTTTCTCTGCTATAATAAAGTCATGGCAGATTATATTTTCATTCGCAAAAGCCGCAACGCCCTCAGTTCTTTCTTCCACATCCTACTCAACCTGCTGCTGGCTATCGCATCCATTAGCATCACCGTCATCACCGGTAACTGTATCCTTGGCCTTATTCTCGTCCTGATTTCCAAATGGCGGGTTTTCGCCGTCAACCACCGCTACTGGCTGCTCAACCTTCGCTCCAGCCTGGTGGATTTCATTGTCGGCACCAGCTTCGTACTGCTGGCTTTCTGCGCCGGCACCACCTGGCTGCCAGTCCACTTCCTACTCATGGTCGGCTACTCCGTCTGGCTAATCCTGATTAAGCCCCGCTCCTCCACCACTTTCGCGATCGTCCAGGCTCTTATCGCCGTCCTACTCGGCGCCACCACCGCCAGCATTTTCGCCGCCCTCACCGACCCCGTTCTACTCGTTGCCGCCGCCTTCCTGCTCGGCTACGCCGCCTCCAACCACGTCCTCGTCCAGTCCGGCGCCGAAAACACCAACTTTCTCTCGCTGATTAACGGCCTCATCTTTGCCGAAATCGCTTGGCTCTCGCACTCCTGGCTCATCCTCTACACTCTCGGCACCACCGGCATCTGTATCTCCCAACTCGCCCTCATCCTCACCGTCCTCGCTTTTGCCTACTTCAAAGTCCACGCCGAACTCCAAGCCCACCAAGGCAAACTCCGCTTTGCGAACGTCGCCCTGCCGGTCCTATTCAGCCTGCTTGTCATTATGGTCCTCGTCCTCGGCTTCAGTCAGCCCCGTTTCAATATCTAAATCCTAAGGAGGTAAAATGTCCAATACCAAATCTAACTCCGCCACGCCCGCCGCTGACCAACTCAAGGCCCAGGCCACCGCGTCCAAACCCACCGCTCAGTCCCAACCAGCTCCAAAGTCCCCCAAAGTCACCGCCCGCGTCAAAAGCTTTTTCAAAAAACCCAACCTAGATTTTCGCACCACCATGTGCGTACTGGTTGGCATCGCCCTAGTCGCCTCACTCACCAGCCTCGGCTTTAACATCGTCAATTTCTTCCGCGGCGACGACCCCATCACCTTCAACTACGGCGGCACCAATGGTAATTCAATTGAGTTCCAAGAAGGTTCCATCGCCGACGTTGCTAACCAAGTCGCACCCGGCGTCGTCTCCATCGTCACCGAAGTTCGCTCCACCAACTTCTTCGGCCAAAGCTCCACCGGCAGCGCCGCCGGCACCGGCATGATCGTCACCAGCGACGGCTACGTCCTTACCAACAAACACGTGATTGAAGACGCCAACTCTGTCCAAATCATTCTGGACGACGGCACCACTTACGACGACGTCAAACTCGTCGGCACCGATCCCTTAAACGACGTCGCCTTCCTCAAGATCAACAACGTCTCCGACCTCCCCACCGTCACCCTCGGCGATTCCAAAACCGTCACCGCCGGCCAGCAAGTCATCGCCATCGGCAACGCCCTCGGCCAATTCCAAAACACCATCACCTCCGGCATCGTTTCCGCCACCGGTCGTTCCATCACCGCCGCCAGCAGCGACTACTCTTCCGCCGAAACCCTCACCGATATGATCCAAACCGACGCCGCCATTAACTCCGGCAACTCTGGCGGTCCCCTGGTTAATGCCGCCGGCGAAGTCATCGGCATCAACACCGCTGTCGCCGACGCCGACGGTATCGGCTTCGCCATCCCCATTTCCAGCGTCAAAGGCATGTTGAAGAGCATTATTAACCAAGGTGAAGCCGATCGCGCTTACCTCGGTCTCTACTACATCAATATCACCCCTGATGTTGCCACCGCCTACGACCTGCCCGTCTCCACCGGCGCCTATGTTTACAGCTCCGCTCAGTATTCTGCTGTAATCGCCGACGGTCCCGCCGCTAAAGCCGGCGTCAAAGAGAAGGACATCATTACCGCCATCAACGGCGTCAAGGTCGGCCAGAACGGCTCAGTCTCCAGTTTAATCGGCGAATACGCCCCTGGTGACACCGTTCAGCTCCAAATCCTCCGCGGTGACCGCGAAATTGCCCTCAACGTCACCCTCGGCAGCTACAACGAACTAAACAATTAGCAAACCCCCGTCGCTCTACTAACCTCCACCCCTGCGCCGCCGCCAACCGCGCCAACTCATCTTGCTGACAAGGGTCAGCTTCCAGCACCAACCACCGCGCCCGCACTCTTGCCTCCGCCGCCCCCAGCTGCTCCAGCAATCGCGCATAGTGTGCCAACCCGCCCTGCTCACTATAAAGCGCCCCCGCCGGCTCATAATCTAGGCTCCTCTGCTCCCCCCACTCCCCCTTCGCATCCCCCTACGGCTGGTCCGCCACCAACACTTCAAACCCCCCCCC